>CAKVFH010000004.1 GCA_934746515.1 uncultured Clostridia bacterium | reverse complement strand
TTCCCATTTTATTGGTTGCGGGGGCAGGACTCGAACCTGCGACCTTTGGGTTATGAGCCCAACGAGCTGCCAACTGCTCTACCCCGCGATATTGGTTTTTATACTAGATTTGTTTTAACAACATAATTATATTACACCAATTTCGTAATTATGTCAATAGTATGACAATATTTTTTTAATTTAATTGATTTTTCTTATATTTTTTTGACATTTTTTTACACTGATTAACAAAAATTTGCAATCATTTGCTGTTTTAGTCTTTATTCAATCAATTTTGCCGTTTACGACACTTTCAACTCTATGCTTTATTGATAGTTTTTGCTATAAAATTTTCATTAAAATGAAAATCAAGCGAAAAATTACAAAAAAAACGAAGCCAAAATATTTCTCAAACTCTAATTTTCAAGTTTAAAAGTATTTTAACTTCGTATTTATAATATGCGCATTATTTTTAGCATTTATACAAAAAACCAAAATCATTTTTCATTCAATTTGAAATCTTTCTAAATGTCCGTAAAATCTGTTTACTCAAACCAGACATACCAGCGTAAAATCATGCTTGCTAAAAATATCACACAATCAATCGTTGCAATTAAGATAGCTAGTTATTAACTTTAGCGGTTTCATCAGCATCGTCAACACTTTCAGCTGCGAGATTTTCTGGCTTGACGATAGTTTCTTCTTCAGTTGCATTGGTTTCAATCAAACCTTCACTTTTCTTTTGCGAATTTATATATTTTGTCCATTTAATATAGCCATAAGTTGTGTTTGTGATATAACCAAGTTTCAAAACAAGCAAAACCCATTGTCCCAAAATTATGTTTAGCGCAATTTCAAGAGCGCAACAAATATACCACGCCAACCACTGTTCTCTATAACGAAGCAAAATAAACACACCATTTGCAATACCCACAGCCGAAGCACAGGCATCAAGATAGCATTCAACATCTTTTAGTGCAGTGCCAAAAGGAATAATTCCGTCAACTTCAATAAGTGTGAGCAAATAGCCCACGCCAACAGTCCAAACTGCAATCGCCAAAATTATAACAGCGGTTTGCCATGGTTTAAGTTTTCTAACAACGGTTAATTCTTCATCTTTTTTATCTTTGTTTTTATTCCAAACCACAAACGAAATTATGTCGCAAGGAATCCAGAAAAACAGGGTTATTGCCATTGTTGCAAATCTTGACGCAATCAAAACTAGCGTTACAATTTCGCAAACTTCAACAGCCAGCGACACGATAAAGTTCCATTTGCTCTGTTTTGAAATTAAAAGTTCACAGGTGATGTTGAGCACAATATCCAAAAGGTAAAGTGACATAATCACCCAACCATTGACGCCGTTCACATCTTCTTCAGGAAACAAAAACGCAATCACGAGCGACAAAACAATTATTGAAAAATACCAGCATTTTTCATAGGTGGAAAAGTAGTTCCACAATTTTTTAAATTTATTTTCTTTTTCCATAAGTAACTCCACCGTTACATTTTAACACTCGCTGTTAAAAAATAACAAATATTTTATCAATTTATTTGCTTAATTATCCAATTTTATGTAAAATTGTAGGTACTAATGAACAAACTATTAGGAGAAAATATGACAAAATTTGGTATTTCAACTGACTCAAACTGCGACCTTTTTGCCAACGAGATTAAAGAGCTCGGAATCTATGTTGGTCACTTAAATTATACAATTGAAAAGAATAAGCAAATAAACGAATATGTTGATGAATTCACAGATCCACAACAATATGTTGATTTTTATAATGAGCTTCGCAATGGTGGCGTTGCAAGAACATCTATTCTCTCTCTTCAAGCTCACATTGACTTGTTCACAAAAATGGCTGAAGACGGCGTTAAAGTTGCTCTTCACATTGCACAGTCTGCTGGTCTTTCACCAACAATTGACAATGCAAACAAAGCCATTGAAATCGTTAAGGAGCAATATCCTGACATCGACTATAAAGCCATTGAGTCTAGCACAACCACAATTGCTGAAGGCAGACTTGTTCAACTCGCATGCCATTTGCGTGACGAAGGCAAATCAAGAGACGAAGTCCTTGAAATCATTGACACAGAAAAAATGCATTTCCAACACTTCATTTTGGTTGATAATCTCATGTATTTAAAGCGCGGTGGCAGAATTTCTGGACCAAGCGCAGCAATCGGAACACTTCTTGCAATTAAACCAATCATTGAATTTACAAAAGAAGGCAAGCTTGAAGTTGTCCGCAAAGAAAAAGGCATGAAAAAAGCTTTAAAGAGTGTTGTTGAAGAATTTCCAAAATATGGCAAAGGCAAATATTTTGAAACAGTAATCGTTCACACAGACAACGAACCACTTGCAAACACCTTGGCAGACATGATCAACGAAGCTTATGGCTTCCGTCCAGAAGTCAGAATCATGGGGCCAATCATTGGCGCACATGTTGGGCCTGGAGCCGTTGCTTTTGCGTTCTTAAGTGCCAGCGAAAGACCTTACTAATAATCAATAAAGCTAAAAAACTAGCTAACAATTTGTTGGCTAGTTTTTATTTTGCAGTAATACCCCACCAATTTTTACGGTAAAGTGTTAATTTGTTCACAATCATACCTACTTTGGCATACTATAAATTAGACTAACAAAGGAGGTATTATGTCACAAACTATTAACAATAGTGCATCAACTGTCTACAATTTTAGTGGTGGCACTTCAAACACGGCAACATCAAATGTTTTGCCTATCAATTTAGAAACATCTGGCGGACTCACGCTCACAAAAACAGCAAGTCCAGAAACATTTTCAGCTGGCGATATCATCACATATACCGTCACAATCACAAACTCAAGTTCATCATATCTTAATGGTGTGAGAATTATTGATAATCTCGGCGGCGGAAATCTTGCGTATGTTGTGTCAAGCGCAAAACTTTCAACAGGTTCAAGCTCTTATGCAGTAACACCAATTGCAACAAGCCCACTCACATTCACACTTCAACAACTTGCAAGTGGCGCAACAATGACACTAACTTACAAGGCACAAGTTATCTTTAACTTGCCATCAACCGTATCACTCATCACCAACACCGTTCAAGGTATTGGTTATCCATATTCAGGCACAATCACCGGATATGCAAACAACACAATTGAAAAAAAAACTGAATCTAATTTCTCAATAACAAAATCTTCAAGTGTAACCGATGTTGCTAGCAACCAATCATTCAACTATTACATCACCCTAACTAACAACACAAGCACTGAAGCTAGCATAACATCAATCACCGACACCTTGCCATCAAACTATAATCTTTCGGCAGTAACTCTCAAGATTGGCACAGGTGCAGTAACAACACTTTCGTCAAGCGACTACACATTGTCATCTGGCAATCAACTTGTTGTTCCATCTTCAACTGGACCAACAATCACCGTTCCAGCAAATGGCTCAACAATCTTAACCTTAACAGGTAGTTTTAGTTAGTCTAAATAAAAACTCCCAAAACAGGCTTTTTGCCCAGTCAGGGAGTTTTTATTTTGCACTTTTATTGTTTTTTTTGCGTTTTTAACGCTTTTTCTATTAAATTCAAACCAATTTTGCGTTTTTTGAATTTGATTTATCACAATAATTATTGCTCTAAAATCTTAATTTTTCGAATTTCATCAAAATCAATTTCAAAAGCACCAACAAAAAGTTTTTGATTGAGCACATCAATTTTCGTCTTTCCGCTAAGCTTTACAACATGCCCGTCTCTGAAAAATTCAAGTTCAACTGAATCGCCCTTGTTTATTTTTGCAAGCACTGTCGAAATATCTTTGATTTCATCTTCACTCATTTCGCCCCGAACAATTCGGTCATGCTCATATTCTTTTATCTTTATAACTTCCTGAAGACCTTTGAGAGCATCAAAAGGTGAAAACTGTTTCGCTCTGTCACTTCTTGGCATTTTAATTCTCTCAACCATTGTGTCCCCCAACCATTTTATTTCGTTCTTTTTGAGTTGCATCTTCTTTTAAATCAAGCCCTTTTAAAACGGCGTTGCTACCATATTTTTCTTTGATAGACAAAACACTAAACACAAGTTTCTTTTCTTTTTCAACCTTATTTATGTCTGTAAAAAAATCATACTGTTCACTTCTCTCGCTCACAAGCCCATCAAACGAATAAGCAATTTTTCGAACCGGTCTTGTTTTATCTTTATAAATCTTGTCAAAAAGCTTTTCAGCATAAGATCCAATAATTGAATAAACATTTGTTGTTTCGCTCATTCTGATCGAACCCTTTGCGCCAACTTTAAACTCATCACCAAACGATAAATAAATATGTATTAAGCTCGTGGAATAATGATCACGCGCAAGTCTATAGCAACCCTCTTGAATCATTTCCATTGCAACCATTTTCCCCTTTTCATAAGAATAGTTGCAAGGCAAGATTTGCGAGTTCGACATTGATTTTGACTTGCTCTTATAGTTTTTTATATCGCTCATTAAACAAGTTTCCCTGCCATAAGCATGATCTATTAAAATTTCCGCATTGACTCCAAACTCTTCATAAAGCAAATCTTCACTTGCGTGAGCAATTCCCGCCATGTCGGTTATGCCATATTTTGCAAGTCTGTCGCGAGTTCCAACCGATATTCCCCAAAAATCAGTCAGCGGTTTGTGGTGCCAAAGCGTTTCAATAAACTTTTCTTCATTAAGCCAACCAATTCTATCCGGGCTATGTTTCGCTGTTATGTCCAGCGCAATTTTGGCAAGATACATGTTTGAACCAATTCCCGCAGACGACGGAATGTGAAGATTATCCCAAATTTCGCCCATAAGCTTTTTGGCAAAATCTTTTGCCCTAACTTTGTAAAGCTTCAAATAGTCAGTAACATCAATTATGCACTCGTCAATTGAATAAACATGAATGTCGCTTTTGTCGATATATTTTAAATAAATCGCATAAATCTCGCCTGCATACTCAATATATTTTTTCATTCTAGGTTTCGCAATAATAAACTGCATATCTTTTGGAATTTCATAAAGCCTACAACGATTACGAATACCTTTTGCTTTTAGTGATGGTGAAACAGCCAAGCAAATTGTTCTGTCAGTGCGCTCTTCATCAGCCACAACCAAATCAGTCGTCATTGCATCCAGCCCGCGCTCCGCACACTCAACCGACGCAAAAAACGACTTCATATCTATAACAAAATAAACTCTTTGCTTTTCTGTCATTTCTTCCATAAATTTATCCAATATACACATAAAGTTTACATAGTTTAAAAATATTTCGCAAATAATTCTATATCATTTATTGCATAAAAATCCTGAATTCACACAAACAACTTTCACTCTGCTCAAAAACAAAAAGGCAATACATTTATTGTATTGTCTTTTTTGTGATTTATTTAGTTTTAATTTTTAACTTACTCTTTTTCTTTTTGTTCGAATACAGATGGTTCAATTTCTTCAAACTCATCAATTTCATTGTCTCTCATTCTTGCTTCAAGATCAAATAGTGCATTTTCAAGATAGAAATCATGTTTGTTATTAGAAATAAGATCATTATATCTTTCCATGAGTTCAGGCATATCTTCAGGCACGCATGAACTGCTTAAAATTCTATCATCAAGTGTCATGTCATAGGCATAGTCATAAGGAATTCCAGCATATTCAGATTGTTCACCGCTCTCTGCAACCTTTTCATCGGTTGAAACTTTTTCATCAATTGCTGTTTTAGACTCTGTTTCTACTGTTGCTGCGCTATCCAAATTTTTGTTTTCTTCAGCCATTTCATAATCAGGCAACTGAACCATTGAACTAACATGCTCTTGAATTTCTGGTTTATCTTCTTCGTTTTGTTTTGGAATTTGCATGGTTTGTTGTTTTGGTGCAGAAGAAATATAATCATTTTCGTTGTATATATCACGGAATGATTGACCAGTAAGTTCATCCAAGTGAACCATATCAATTAGGCAATATGCAAAATTGCGAAGCACATCCTTTTTATCATCTGAAATTTGTATATTTCCAATTCTATCAGCCATTTTGTTAGTCACTGCAAACTCATCTAAATCAGACTCGGTAAGTGTGCCATTATCAATTTTTTCAGCAACTTTTTTAACTTCAAATTTAACCATTTGAACAAACAAATCACCCATTTTTTTAGCATAATCTTTATATTCTCTTGGTTCTTTTAAATAATCTTTTGTAAAAAACACTGAATCTGGATCATACTCTGTAAGTCTTGGGAGCTTCAAATCATCAGCACAAGAAACAAAAGTCGAATATCTCAAACCATATCTTACATTTTTCAAAACTTGGCTTTGATAGTTTGCATAATTGACCATATTTTTAAACGAAAGTTTTTTTGCTGGCTCGTCAATCCAAGAGTCGTAAGCATCAACACCAGCAAATGCCTTGTTAAACAAACCATAGTAGCCCCTTGGATCATCTCTAAAGAGTCCGCGGAATTTTTGTTTGTTTTTATCTGCAATTTCAGCTTTAACTGCACATGCTTTAAACATATTTTTCACGAAATTTCTGCATTCTGCAGGCATATTTTCGTGGCTATTTTTCGTTTCATTTAAAATGTTAATAAGTGTATTTATTCTTGAATTAGACAGCTTATCAATATCTTTGTTGTATTCTTCAGGAAGCCTTGACATAAACGAATTGATTGGTTCAGAAAGCGAACTTGCTGTTGTTTTTAAAAGTCTTGAAGATATTATATCGAATGTTGGATCTGTAAGTTTGTCAATATCTTGACTATAAATCCAATCAATATAATTTGAAAAAATTGGTATGGTTACTGGAGATGTTTTGCTTTCAAGCAAACTAAAATACAAGTTCACTTGTCTCTTGAAAAGTTCTTCAGTTATTTCGCATCTTGGGTCAAACATGGCGGCAAGTCTAACCTGAGTTGGATAGTCCATTTTTGAAAAATCAACCGATCTCAAAATCTTTTTTATCTCTCCAATTTTTTTAGAACTGTCTTTCAAGTAATTTTTTAATTCAGGAAGCCAAGGTACTATTTCTGATTGGAATTTCATAAAAAACACCCCTTTTCATTTATCTCTTTTTTGTAATAAAATTATAACATATTTATTTTCAAATTTCAATAGTAAATTTAATTTATTTTACATTTTTCAACAAATTCGCAAAATACTGTTGACAAAATTTTGAATTTATATTATATTATTAGCGTTATATGTGGCAAAAATATGGCGGCATAGCTCAGTTGGCTAGAGCGATCGGTTCATACCCGGCAGGTCATAAGTTCAAATCTTATTGCCGCTACCAAAATTTGGCCCCATCGTCAAGCGGTTAAGACATCACCCTTTCACGGTGAAGTCAGCAGTTCGAATCTGCTTGGGGTCACCAATCAAAAAGAGAAGAACAAAAGTTCTTCTCTTTTCTTTTTATTTTCAAAAACAATGCTAATATCATTTTCTTGTTTTTCACCTAAAATTTAAATTGCATTCTTGTTTCGCAAAACATCAAGTGGAAATTGCAATTGCTTTTATACTTTCTTTTCTAAAACTCCGGTTTTGTATTCTTCTTCAAGTTTGGCATCATAAGGATTTATATGCACCAAACAATGCTTTACTTCAACTATTTCATTTTCCATTTTATCATGAACCGTTTGCGCAATTTTGTGTGCGTCTTTAAGCTTTAAATCACCATCACAAGCAATTTCAAGGTCAACATAAATCATGTTGCTGCCAAATTGGCGAGTGCGAAGTCGATCAATTTCCAAAACACCATCAACACTTTTCACAAGTTCTTTAATCTTATTTTGCATTTCTTCGCTTGCTGATTTATCAATAAGTTTGTTCACTGAATCAAGAAAAATATCAATTGACACTTTCAAAATCAAAATGCAAATCACAAATCCTGCAATAACATCCAAAACCTTAACGCCAAGCATTGCACCCAAAATTCCCACAAAACTTCCAATTGATGAAAGCGAGTCTGACAAATGATGCCAAGCATCAGCTTTTAGCGCCCCAGATCTGGTCTTTTTTGCAGCAATTTTTGTTATCAAAAACATTACAAATTGCTCTAAAATTGAAACGATTGCAGCAACAAGGGCAATTGCTTTTGGAAGTTCAGCATCTGCATATCTTCCAGATATCAATTTTTCGAGCGCACTATAACCAATAAATGCGCCAACAGCAAACAACATTATAGATAATAACAGTGCAGCAACACATTCAAACCTATCGTGTCCATAAGGATGTTCCTTGTCAGCCTTTTTTGATGATATTTTCACACCAATAATAACAATAATCGTTGTGAAAACGTCCGAAAACGAATGAATTGCATCAGCAATCATTGCATAAGACAAACCAATAACACCAGCAATCAGTTTAAACACAGACAAAACTGCATTGCAAATCAAACTCGTGAAAGAAACTTTCATTGCGATTTTTTCATTCTCTTTTGCAAACTCTTCTTGCTTTGATTCGGCATCTCTGTTTTCAATTTCTTTAACTATAGTTTTTTCCTTTTTACTTAACTTCAAATTACTTGTTTCCATAACCCATATTCCTTCAATAATTTTATCTTATGCTAACGCACATAAAATGGTTTCAATTCACAAAAAGTTCAAAAAAACCAAGCTTTTCAGCTTGATTTCTTTGTAAAATTAAACTATTTTGCGTTTTTATTTTTTTAGTCTTCTTAATTTGATTCTTTTAAATCACTTTTTTCTTCTTTTTTCGAAGTCTCTTTGCTTAATTTCTTTTCAGTTTCTTTCTCTTCTTTTTGCTCACCGAATTTCTCATCAAACAATTTTTCATCCAAAAGTTCAGGATAGAAAGGAACCTTACCCTTGTTTTTGATAGCTTCTTTCGAAAGTTCTAAACCTTTATCGTATTGCTGTTTTGAAATCTTTTGAATTCTCAAAAGATAATCAGCATAATAATACTCTTGTTCTTTCTCGTATTTTTTATCTTCTTCAGAGTTTGAATGTGACTCGCCTTTGTTTGTAAAAATCGTTCCAATTGTTTTGAAAACAATCTTTATATCAAGCCACAAACTCACATTTTGATTATAGAATTTATCTTTTTCAAAAGTAGCTTCCCAAGTGTTTCTATTTCTGCCATAAGCAGCAGCATAGCCTGTGATTCCTGGACGCATTACATATTGATCAAAAACATCTTTTTCATAAAAAATCACATCTTTGACAAGCTTTGGACGATTTCCAATAAAGCTCATATCGCCTTTTAAAATATTAAAGAATTGTGGAAGTTCATCAATTGATAATTTTCTGATAATCTTGCCCCAAAATGTAATTCTTTGGCTATCTGGCAACAAGTTTCCGTCCTTGTCTTTTTTATTATTCATTGATCTGAACTTATAAATATAAAAAATCTTGTGATTTTTTCCAGGTCTTGCCTGTTTGTAGATGATTGGATAGCCGTTAAAAATTAAGGTTAAAATCGCAAAAATCAGCAAAAATGGCGATAAAATTATTATTGCTAAAAGCGAAAATAAAATATCCAAAAATCTTTTAAAGAAAACAGTGTAAAATGAATACTTAATTCCCAGCTGTTTATACTCTTCCTTTGTCGTCATAACTCCACCTCAATTAGTAGTATAATATTTTTTTTCGCAAAAATCAACTATGAATGTGCTTAAATTGCATTATTTATTGACAAAAAATAACTTTTAAGTTATTATGTAATAGTTGTATGGAGTTCACAAAGGTAATAAATTTTATAAGAAAATATAAAACCGCCATTTTCTTGCCAATAATTTGTTTCTTGCAATTTTTGGCATCTTTTTATTATGACCTTTGGATTGTGGCTACTGTTTTCTCCGTTACCCTTTTGGTTATAAGTGACTTTTCAGAAATCATTTACTACATGTTATTTTTCCAAATGTTTTCAACCTGTGGTGATTTTTCAGTAATAAGCACCTTTGTTGCATCTGGACTAATCATTTTAAAATATATCATTGGGCTTGTTAAACACACAGAAAAATTTTATCCAATGCCATTCATATTAACATGTTTAATTAGTTTGTTTTTCTCTTCATACATATCAAAATTTGACATTCATGGGCTTTATCAAGGATCTTCATTTATTGTCGCTTTATTCCTAGTTTATTTAGTTTTTGTTTATAGAGAAAAAATCAAGATTCAAAAATGTGCCGACTTTTTGATTTGTGGAATCTTGGCAACAGCTTCAATTTCATTTATCACACTCCTTTTTAAGAACAGTTCATTCAATATTTTTGACGGTATGGAAGGCTGGCGCCGACTCAAACTTTTAACCGAAAACGAAAACTCTCTTTCAATTTATTGTTCACTTACACTTTCTTATTATGTTTCAAGCATAATCAACGGCAAAGGCAACCTTTTCAAAAATATAGCATTTTCTGTTGTTGCAATCGTGTTTGGACTTTCAACACTCTCAAAATGTTTCCTTGTTGTCTGTACATTTATCATTTTGTATTTGTTCTTTATGCTCATTTGGAAATATAAACTCAAGTCAATTTCGTTTATTATTCCAACAATTCTGCTTCTTGCTTTAATCTCCTTTATTTTCAAAGGTAAAATATCCACAACATTTGGAAGATTTTTCACAAAAATTGGAAAATTTAATTTCAGCGACCTTACAACTGGCAGATCAGATCTCTGGACAATCTACATTAACAAAATCACATCAACCATTCCAAATATGCTTTTTGGTGTTGGTTTGTTTAATGAGCGACTCATTGAAATCGGACCACATAACCTATTGATTCATATTTTGTATCGCATGGGATTTATTGGTTTAATCGCACTTTGTGTGCTTGCGTATTTCTATTATCGCGACTCAAATAAGTCAATAAACATTACAATTAAAAATTGTTTGCCTGTGCTTGTCTTTATTATGATAAGTTTGATTGAAAGTTTTTTCTAAAATTGGTTCAAGGAACACAATTTTGTAGATTATTATAAAATATTATGATATAATTTGTTTAATAAATTAGATTTGGAGGTAAATTATGCCTGTAGGCCCTTCTCATAGTTCTCGTGGCGGAAGCTCATTTAGTGGCGGAAGTTCAAGTTCAAGATCATCTGGATCATCAAGTTCTTCAAGCGGAAGTTCAAGTTCATTTTTCGGAGCATTCCTTGGCGGAATGATTTCAGGAGCTTTATCGCAAAGAAGACGCAATAGATTTTATAGTAATTATGGCTACTACCCTGACGAAAAAGACACACAGTCTATGCCAAAAAGAAAAGCACCAAATGGATTATTGTTTGTTGCATGTGTGTTAGCCTTTTTCTTAATCGTAACCATTTGTATTCGCAGTGGATTCAATGAATCTATCAAAACTCTTTCAAATAACATCACTATCATGGAAAGTGATGCAATCGAATATGAAGATCTTATCAATAAAGCAAAGCTAAATAATGATGAAGATAACTATTACATCGCAAATGCTGAATTTGGCACAATGAAATACACTTACTACGATGATAACCCAACAGAAAAGGGTGCATATCTTGATTTTGAAAGAAACGGAATTTCATATTACTTTATTGTGTTTGAATACACTGACGAAAGAGACGGCAAAAAATATACAGGCTCAACATACACCCAGTTCTCTGCAAGCCAACTCGCAAATCTTGGCGGATCTATTGAAATTGCTTACTTCAGCAAAGACGGCGCAGAACATTACGCAATCAACACAAACTACAAACTTGAAGATTGCGAAGAATACAAAAACTATAAAAGCACTCTCGCATCATTCAAAAAGACATCAAACGGATTTGTTGTTGCTATCGTTATTGAATCAATTTTAATTGCTTTGTTTATTGGCCTATTCATTTGGAAACTTGTGGTATACAATAAACTTTGTGCTCAAGATGATGAACTACTTTATCAAAAGAAACAAGCTGAAACAAACAAGGCAAAAGCCGAAGCTGAAGTTGCTCAAACAGAAGTCGCAAACAAAAACAGATTCTGCAGATACTGCGGTTGTAAAATCGATCCTAACACAAACATCTGTTCATCATGCGGTGCTAAAATTTCTAAATAACAACAAAAAAAAACACGACCATAAATCGTGTTTTTTTGTTGCTGTTTTTTCTAAATCATTTTTAGCCAGAAACTATAATTCAACAAATAATGACCTAACCCAAATGTTCATGGATAAACTTCTTTTGTTCAAGCATAACTTCTGCTTCGAACTCAATTTTTTCGGCAGGCGTCATTTCGCTCAAATATTTATTTGTTTTTTTGTCAAAAGCAATTGAGCTGAGCGGAAAACCTTTTATGCGTTTTTCACTTGGAGTCGACACAAAATGTCTCTTTGGCTTAAACTCTTTTGTAAACAAATTGCCGTCCGCGTCAATAACCGCCAAACCAACATTATAGTGTCCGTCACTTTCACCGCCAACCGCTTTAAGCTTTGAAACATAAATGTCAATCATGTCTTCATCAGTGCGCTCTTTTCCGCCAAATCTTCGAACCAACAATTTTGGCTGATCCGCATCGCTAAATTTGTCAATGTAAAGCCCGCTGTCATTTGCAATAACCGGAAGCCCCGATGCCTTGTGAAATGCCAATG
The DNA here is from genome assembly GCA_934746515.1 of uncultured Clostridia bacterium. Taxonomy (GTDB): domain Bacteria; phylum Bacillota; class Clostridia; order Christensenellales; family UBA1242; genus RGIG1681. Next base: position 86,441 of record CAKVFH010000004.1, on the reverse strand, counting down.
CTTTGATTGTTGCATTTTCAATTTCATCCTTGCCATTTTCTTCAACTTCAACAGCAAGCCCCAACTCTTTTGGACTCACCGCTTCAAGCCCAATTTCTTTCAAAACTTCGCTATACAGCGCCACCTTCGCCCCATTGTTCGTCGCAATCAAAACCTTGTTTTTCATAAAATTATCAACCCCAAAATTATCTCTGATAAAACAATGCTAACACTAAACGAACTAATTGTCAAACAATAAATTAAGTAAATTACTCGCCTAATTTTGAATACATTATAGGATTTGATTGTCCCTTTTTTCTATATTTTGCAGGTGTTTTCTTATCAAAAAATTTTGATCTAATACTATCATTTGCAACAACACCATCAAATTCATATCTTCCAGTATCGCCAAAACTATCCCAATTTTTAACTTCAAAAACTTCTCTAACAATATCGTTCACAACAACCAAAATGATTGGATAATTTTTTGCTTTTTCTGGAGAAATTTTCCAATATCCTTTTGCTGCTTTATAAATATCATCATCATTTTTTTCAAGCCATTGTGAGTGCAGCTTAATAATAATATAGTTAACCGAGCCGTCATCAATAAACTCTTTTCTTGATAATTCTTTTTGCAGTACTTCAGCATTTGTTGCACACCTGCCAACATCAAATCCATTGATTTCATTTGTTAGTAGGTCCAAAGAAAACAAATCTATCAAAGTACTTTCAATTTCAAAGGCTTCTTTTTCCGTCAATCCCCACCTTTGAATTATTTGTATAACTTCTAAACCAGATTTATGTATTTCTCTAATCGTTTTTAATTTTAAAGGCACTATTCCGTTTTCATCACTTGATAACCCACATTTTACATGGTCAAACACACGATTACCCGTTCCTTTTCCCACATAAAATGTTCTGCCATTCCTTGGGTCTACCAGTCTATAAACATAACACTTTAATTGTTCTGCAACATCTTTTGAAAATTCAATTGTTTCCATGCACTAAAAGGTAAAACTTCACTCCTAAAAAAAATGCAGTCACAAAAATTATGGCTAAAAATATATAAATTTTAATGGCAGTTTTTCTCATTTGCTTGCAAGGTCCTTTTATTTTTGAATAGACCGAACCATTTTTATCTTTCACACGCTTCAATATAGCATTATAATTAAATTTGCGATCAAAAGGCATGTTATACATTTCAGAAACCAAATACTCAATAACATTAGGTATTTGCTCAATCTCACCAGTATCAATCAACGAAATGATTAAGTTATCAAAATCATAAAAAGATGCTTGATTGTTATCTCGTTGAAATCTTCCACTTGGCTTTCTTCTCAACTCTATAAGCCTGCTTAAAACTTTTGCTTCCAGACAATTTGGATTATTTAACAAAACTTTATTTACTATATTTTTTGCACTTGAATAATCTTTGCTATAACAAAGACTAACAGCATTTTTTACATATTGTTCTTCTTTTCCTAGTTTTTTTGACTCTTTATCATCACTTTCTTCAACAGCTCCGCAAGACTGACATTTCAAAACATTATCAACAAAAACCAGCTCATCTCCACAATTTTTGCATTTCATATTATTCTCCGAATATTTTAGTTTGATTCATCTATAATATAATTAGGTATTACCTAATTGTCAAGCATTATTAGGAATTACCTAATAAAATAAAAATATGAAAGATTTATATGAAGAATTGATTACAAAAAACTTAAAAAGAGAAATTGAAACTTGTGGAAAATCCAAAACTCAAATTGCAAAAGAATTAGGAGTTTCTAAGCCCACATTATCGCAATATATCTCTGGAAGAATTTTACCTTCACTTGCGACCTTTGCAAAATTGTGCAAAATTTTGGATTGTTCCCCAAATGATATATTAGAAATTAAGTAATAAAAAGAAGCTTTACACATTGAATAGAAATTCAACTATTCAAAATAAAGCTTCTTTTTTTGTTGTCTTTTATTTTGCAAGATTTTCTCTTTCTTTGTTTCTAACAGCTCTCTTGTGGAGCACTTCAAGTTTTGGTGTGTTATAGCGAAGAATCATGATTGGCATGAAATTCAAAATCATATTCACAATCGCAACAGGCACACCAACAAGTGGTGCAAACCTGAACGGGAAAATGAATATAACAGTAAAACCTAGCACAATTCCAAAGATGTGGTCAATTTCACCTTTGTAAGATTCAATCAAAAATTTTTCGCTGTATGCTGGATCGTTTGGGTCAACAATTTTTGACTTACTGAATCCGCCAAGTCCGCCAAGCTCCCAAACCTTATCTTTCCACATTCTGACACCAAGTTTTTCATAAAACTTTTGTTCTTTCTTTGAAACAGAAAAGAATTTTTTACCTTTAAACCACTTGTCCGGAAATTTGTTTACTATAAAAGCAAACAAACCATCAATTGCAATCTGATAAATCGTCGATACGCTCACCGCGAATACAAAAAACCACGGTGAAACATTCATGGCTACTGATGCAAAGATAATATCTAAACTGCAAATCAAAGCCATTGCAATAAATATGATTGACAAAACCAACAACATTTATTTTCCCTCTTTCGTATTATACTTAAGTTTAGTATTGTAAATTTTTTCGTAAATATCAACCCATAATTGGTAATTTTTCTCACAAATCATATTTGCATTTTCTTTTGCTGTCAATTTTTCATCAGGATAAATCGCAGGGCAAATATGAATAGTGTATGCCTGAATTGGGAAACCATCATCTCCAAACTTATCTGTGTCTTCCATTGTGATAAACATTGGAATAACTGGAACATTCGCATTAACTGCGAACTTGAAAGCTCCAGGCTTGAAAGGTCTAGGTTTGCGATAATTCCACCAAAGCGCTTGCTCTGGATAAACTAAAACTTTGTCGCCGCGTTTTAATAGTGTGTCAACCGCACTTAAAAATTTACGCATTGTTTCTCTGTTTCTGGACAGTGGCAAAGTGTCGCCATATTTCATAAACATTTCAAATCCTTTTGGCGGATTTGTGTAGTTGCCTTCACGAATAACTTTCCAATATCTTCCCTTTTTGAGCGATGGTTCAAGACCTTTTAAAACCATATAATTATCAAAAGGGTGAAAGTGATTGCAAGTTACAATTGCGCCTTGTTTTTTGCTTGGAAGATTTTCAAATCCAACAATATCTTTTATGACAAGATTGCCACAATCCATTTGGCTTTTGAAAAATTTTCCGCCAGCTTTAAGCGTTAAGTGTGTTAGAATTTTTGTTTTGAGTTTTTTGTGCAGATAATCAATTTGGTCAGGAAAAAGCTCAAGACTTGGTGGATCATTTTCAACATCTTGGTCAAAAATGCCCTGTTTTTCCAACTCTTCCATGCGTGAAAGAATCTCTAATCTCTCCTTTGATTTTTCCATAATTGCCCCTTTAACCTAAAATTTCTTTTACAATTTTAGCAACTCTCAAATTCTCTTCCACATCAGCAGCTTGTTCGCGAGCATTTTGAATAAGATTTTTTGTAACTCTTTCAGTGTTCTGTTGCATTTCTTTTGAGTAACTTCTCTTAACATTCATAATTGTCTCAATGTAGCTGGTCTTTCTAGCATAATCCCAGAAATATTCTTCAAATAGAACATTATCAATGTGCCAAGGCTTAAATGACAAATTATAATGAATTAAAGCTGGAACTTTTGGTCTTTTAATGTCAACAGGAACTGGCATTATATTCCAAGTATCATCAATGTATTTAACATGATTTTTACAGATAACATTCAAGTAATCTTGATCTTGAGCAACATCAAATTTTACTTTTGACAAGAGTTCAATGAATTTATCTTCAAAGTTAATTTCACGAAGTTTTTTAAGATTCATAACCAAAATGCCTGCGTTGAAATAATTTCTGAAACTATCAACACCAATTCTGTTTTCTACATAATCTTTAAATTCATCGCATAAGTATGAAACAGCTTGATCTGTAATTGCACCAACATAATTATCACCAATTTCTGTGTTAAAAAGTTCTGAAATGCTGTTGTTGATTACGATGTCGCAATCCAAATAAAGCGCTTTGTCAAATTCAGGATACATGTTTGGAATCAAAAGTCTATAATATGTTGTCTTTGAATAATAGTCTCTTGTGTGAAGTTTGCTTGAAAAATTTTCAACAAAAGGTGTTACATCAACGAACTCAATGTCAAATCCGTCTTTTTCGAACTCTGCCAAAATCTTAAATTTGTTTTCTACCGAAATATTATCTGCGTTCAAAATTTTTATATCATAATGATAATCCGTATCAGCATTTTGCTCTAATGAATAAAGTGTAACTGCCAAAAATGGAACATAGTTATCATCAGCAGCAAAAAAGATTGGAACTACTGGTTTGTTTTTATTGTTTTTTAATTCTTTCATAAATTTTCTCCTTGTTTTGTGTTTTTCACGATGCCATAATAACAAACCAAACACAAAATCAACAAGGGAAAACAAAAATTTCTTTCCCAACATAAAATAGGAACATGGGAATTTTGTTTTTACCACTCCCATAATATGGGAATTTGCTGTTAAAGCCGCAATTTTTCACACATTTACACTTGCCTAAATGGTTTAATGTTGCTATAATAGTGTTAGGAGAATTGAAATGAAGGAAATCAGAGAAATAATTGCAAACAACTTAATCTCTCTACGCAAGCAAAACAACCTGACTCAAAATGAACTTGCCGACAAGCTTGCCTATTCAGACAACATGGTTTCACGATGGGAGCGTGCAGAAATAACACCAAGTGTTGAAACACTTCAAAAGATTAGTTCTTTTTACAATGTCCCACTTGAATCACTTTTGCAAGAACACACAGTAAAAGAAAATCTGCAAGATGAAAAAATTCAGAACATAAAGAAATTTTCAATCATTCTTTTAATGCTCACAGTTGTTTGGTTTTTCATTATTATTGCATTTGTTTATTCAAACTCAATTTTGCATAAAAACATTTGGCTTATCTTCGTTTTAGGCATTCCAATTTCATGCGTAGTCCTTCTACTTTTCAATGGAAGCTGGAATAAATACATTTACAGATTTGTCGTTCTAACGGTTCTTGTTTGGTCAATTCTTGTTTATATATACCTTAAGTTCCTATCATACAATCTGTTTTTAATTTTCTTGGTTGGTATTCCTGCCGAACTCGCACTTGTAATTTGGGCATTTATAAAACCAAAAAAAAGTAAATAGAATTCTAATATAAAAAGTCACCAATTGTTTGGTGGCTTTTCTTATTAATTTTAATTACAATTTAATAAGCTCTGTTTTTATTTAATGAAACAACAATCTTTCTCAATAATTGATTATATTCACTTTCGTTTGCAAGCACCCCATAAGCTCACACTAAAACATAAAAAAACCTTACCGATAAAGTAAGGTTTTTATTATTAACTAATTAGTCTTCAACAGGTGCACCACAAGCAGCACAGGTTTTATCACCTTCGTTTAATTTTGCTCCACATGATGTGCAAAATTTGTGAGCTGACTTAACTTCGGTTTTGTTTTCAACTGTTTCTTTATTTTCTTCTGTTTTTTCAGTTTTTGATTTTTCTGTTGATTCTGTTTCATCTAAAACATTTGCAATTTCTGAATCATTTGATTCTTTTGTTTCAACAGTTTCTTCAGGTTTTTCATTGTCTTTTGATTCAACAGCTGCAGCTTGTTGTTCTCTTTGTGCTTGTTGTTCAGCATAAGCCTTTTCTTCAAGTCTTCTCTTTTCAATTTTGATAACTGAAACAACACCAAAGACTGTGCAAAGAATACCAATAACACTATCAATAGCAAAGTCTGTTGCAATCATTGAAAAGTTATCAATCAATGTTTTGAATGCTTCACCAAAGTCAACACCCCAAACATCAGCAGCATATCTAGCAATAGAAATGAAACTTGCAACAGTGTTAAACACAATTACAACAATCAACACATAAGCATATTTCCATTTACATTCTTCATCATAAAACTTGTTAAACATTTTTACCATCATGAATGATGTGAAGTATGCAATAATACCAACAAACCATCCAAAACGATAAATCACACCCCATAGAACTGCACCGACAACTGCAATGCCAAGTGAAACGCCAATGGCTTTCCACAGATTTTTTGTTTTTTCTTCCATAAATTCCCCCTAACCCTTGAATTCGATATAAGTTTCATCACCTTTAATCATGCCATATTTTTCGCGAACTTGTTTTTCAAGGTAATCAGGAGAAGTGCTTTCTTCAACTGATTGATTTATTCTTTTGTTCTCAATTTGCAACTTAGCAATAAGTTCATCGTATTGCTCGTTTTGTTTTCTGACTTTTCCGAGTTTTACAAACGAAAACACTGCAACGCAGACAAGGACAAATAAAAATAAAACAGACAATCTAACAAAATTTTCAAATCTTTTTGCTTGCTTGTAATTCTCCATTTTTATATTTCCTTCTTATGTTTCTAAATTCATTATAAATAAATCGAATAAAATAGTCAAAGAAAAATTCAACACTTATTTTAATAATTAACAGCCCTAAAACCACGCCAAAAAGCCCAATTCCACTAAAACTATAATTGTTTAGTTTAAAGCACATTAAAAAATATACAACTCCTAGCGCCAGCCAAAAGATAAACGACAAAATATTAACAACAAAAACATTTTTTCGAAAAATTTTGGATATGAATTTAAAAACTATCCGAACTACTCCAAAAATTAAGCCCAGCCATAAAAATTTTACAAACATCAAAATGACTGCATTTTTAAAAAACATTATTTAAAAACCTTCTTAAACAACGACTTTTTAGCCATTTTTGAAATGTAGTTTAGTCCATTTATTTTTCCTGTCACGCAAAGTGCTTTATTTTCTGGGATAAGTTTATTTATTTTCAAACCTTCGCCAAAAATTTGCAAAATATCCGTTTCGAGTTTAACAAAAACTTCTTTGTCTGTGCTAGATAAAATCTCTTCAGCCGAAGTCACTTCAAGTTTTTCTCTCGCAAAAATTGTCAAAATGTGATTATTTTCTTCCATAGCCACTCTCCCATAAAATTATATTATCGGAGATTTTGTGCTATTCAAAAAAACGCAAAGTTCTTCCATTTTGCCGTATTACTTTATTTTTTCAAGCAAAAAGATGATAATTTTAACAACTTGTAAAGCGCTAAATTATCATCTTTAAAATGTATGCTATCCTACACCCAAAATATTGATATTATCTGTCAGCATTTTTTTAAGCATCGTGTGCCTAACCGCTGACGATTTGTTCATAATCATATAATAAATATTTGTTGACTTCCCTATAAGAATAACCATTTTTTTCGCACGCGTCACCGCAGTGTAAAGCAGGTTTTTATTCATAAGTAATGGGCTTCCACCCATGATTGGAATGATAACCACCGGAAATTCACTTCCTTGGCTTTTGTGAATTGTGATTGCATACGACAAAACAATTTCATCAAGCTCCGCATAAGAATAACAAGCCCTTCTCCCGTCATCAAACATAACATAAATTTCATTGACTTCTTCATTTATGTCGTCAACCTTGCCAGAATCGCCATTGAACACACCTTCACCATAAGAAACTGTTCCAAACTTTGAATACTTTTCCCACTCTTTATCATAGTTATTCACAATCTGCATAACTCTGTCGCCAACTCTAAAAATTCGTTTGTGAAGCTCCAGCTCTTTCTTTGAAGATTCTCTTGGATTAAGCTTTTCTTGAATCATAACATTCAAATTATTTGCACCTGCAAGCCCGGCTTTCATAGGTGTTATAACTTGAATATCATCGCTTGTTATGCCATCAAAATAGTTTGGTATCCTTTCTGTCATAAGCGAAACTATTTCTTTTGCAACCAAACTCGGCTCACTTGTTGCGCTATAAAAAAAGTCACTTGATTTTTGTTTTAAGTCTGGCATTTCGCTGTTATTGATTTTATGTGCATTTTGCGCAATCATTGAATCTTCACTCTGTCTGTAAATTTGCGTTAGCTCAACAACCTTAAACTTGTTTGATGCAATTATGTCCGCTAAAACATTTCCCGCACCAACACTTGGCAACTGATCCTTATCTCCAACCATAATTATTCTTGTTCCAAAGTTCACAGCCTTAAGCAAACTGCTCATCAAAAACACATCAAGCATAGAAACTTCATCAATAATTATAACATCTGCTTCTAACGGATTGTTCTCGTTTCTCGCAAATCCCCTGCCCGCACTTTGAAAATTAACTTCCAATGCTCTGTGGATTGTGCTTGCAGGTTCGCCGGTTTGGTCTTCCATTCGTTTAGCAGCCCTGCCTGTTGGCGCCATAAGCATGCACCTAAGTCTTTGGTTTTTAAATATTTTTAAAATCGCTTTGATTATTGTTGTTTTTCCAGTGCCGGGACCACCTGTAATCACAACCACACTTTCATTTGTGCCAGCTAAAACAGCTTCCTTTTGTTTTTCATGCAATGTAATTTTTTCCAAAATTTCATATTGCTCAATTTCTTTGTCTGTGCCAAGTTTTGCTGTTTCTTTGCCCATAGCAAGTGTGGTTAATTTTTTTGAAATAAAATCTTCCATTGAATAATATTTTGTAATCGCAATGGCATCTTTATCTTCATAAATAACTTTTCTAACACTTCCGGAAATCTCCAAATCAACAAGCGCGCTTTCAATTTTTTCCCTATAACTTTCATCAAGTTCAAGTGTTTGAAGTGTTTGATTTAACAGTTCATCAAAAAATGCAACCGTCGAGCCCTGCTTTTCTGCAATTTCTCCAAGCTCAAACAAAAGCCCAGCTCTCATTCTTTTATCACTATCAAAACCAATTCCAAGTTTCATAGCAATTTTATCAGCGGTTTTAAAACCAATACCTTCAATATCTTCAATGAGCTTGTATGGATTTTCCGTCAGCACATCTTCAGTCTTGTATTTATATTTATCAAAAATCTTAACGGCGGTGTTAATTGAAATGTCATATTTTTGCAAAAACATAACCGCTTCTTGCATCTTTTTTATGTCTTTGTAGGTGTTATGAATCTCACTAGCTTTTCTTGGACTAATTCCACGAACACTCGCAAGCCTTGCCGGTTCATTTTCAATAACATCAAGTGTTTTTTCTTTAAACATTTTCACAATGTTTTTTGCAGTAACTTCACCAACTCCAGAAATAAGCCCACAAGACAGATATTTTTCAATTGCTCTTTCATCAATAGGACTTTCAACTTTAACAGACTCTGCAACGAATTGCACGCCATACTCTGGGTGCATTTTTAGTTCTCCTTGAAGTTCAAGGTTTTCACCCACACCCACAATTGGAAATTTTCCAGAAACAGTAATCATTCTTTTTTCAGCAAAAAGTTCAAGAACAGTATATCCATTCTCGCTATTTCTATAAATTATGTGCTCAATTGTTCCTGAAATTATCATAGTTCTATGTTAGCCCAAAACAAAATAATTGTCAATTCAATATTCTTTCAAATAATCCGTATTTTTCTTAAATTTTTGCAAAAAATAAGAGTATGAAAAGAATTTTTGGTTATTTTTTTGCAATTTTAATAAGTTTTTTATCATTTTTTAGTTTAAATTGCGTTTTTTCTAAAAACAAATGTAGCGCTTCAACCACTCCAAAAATGAGTATTGTTATCGATGATTTTGGTTCATTCGACCAATCAGGCGTCGAAACAATGCTTTCGATTGACAAACCGCTAACCTGCGCAGTCATTCCATGCGTAGATAACACCAAAACAAATATCGAGCAAATTTCAAAAACAAATCACGAAATAATTTTGCACATGCCAATGCAAGCGCATGTTGGTTTGCCTGAAAGCTGGTATGGCCCAACCTATATCCACATCGGTGAAAGTCAAGAATCAATAAATAAAAAATTCGAGACATGTCTTAAAGATTTTCCACAAATTAAGGGCTTCAACATTCACATTGGTTCAGGTGTCAGCAAGTGCAAACAAACAATGACCGAAATTTACAACTATGCAAAAGCCCACAATCTTTATTTTTTGGATAGCCGAACGATTGAAACTCATGCAACAACAGATGCGGCAAAAGAAACAAATTCAATATATCTTGGCCGCGATGAATTTTTGGAAGCCGACAAGAACAAGTCTTACGCAAATGTCAAATTCAGATTATTGGAAGGTGCAAAAAAAGCCCTTGCAAATGGGACAAGCATAGTAATTGGGCATGTTGGCGCCGAAGGCGGCGAGCAAACAGCAAAAGCAATTCGAGACACTTTGCCAGAAATTGAAAAATTGGGGGTCGAGATTGTGCCACTTTCTGAAATTTACAGCATAAAACTCAACCAAAAACAACCTTAATAAAAACGCAATTTTGCTTAATTTTTACTTAAAAATGTATAAATTTCATTTAAAATCAAAATTTTTAGCAAAATAAAAACTCATTGGAATAACTCCAGTGAGTTTTAAATTATTTATTTTTTTGTCAAAATTAAGTTCTTGCGCAGCCGTCAACTGACAAAATTTCACCCGTTACATAAGATGCTTTATCACTTGCAAGATACACGAAAGCATTTGCAACATCTTCAGGAGTTCCAATTCTGCCAAGTGGAATTGTTTTCTTGATACCTTCTCTGATTTGTTCTGGAAGATTAGCAACCATGTCAGTATCTGTAACACCAGGCGCAACAGCATTTACTCTAATGCCACAAGGTGCAAGTTCTCTTGCCAAAGATTTTGTTAAACCATTAACAGCAAATTTACTTGCTGGATATGCACAGCCAGCAGGTTGACCATAAAGTGAAACCATTGATGATGTGTTGATGATAACACCGCCACCATTATTTTTCATGATTGGAACAACAGCCCTTATACCGTAAAAAACTGCATTAACATTTAAAGCCATAACTTTATCAAATTCTTCTGGCTTATATTCAAAAATACTTTCTCTTGCAGAAACACCTGCATTGTTAACCAAAATGTCAACTTTGCCATATTGTTTTGCAACCATATTGATAGCTTCTTCAACAGCTTTATAGTTTGTCAAATCTGGATACATTCCAGAAACTTCATATTTAGCATTTTCTTTTTTAAGTTCATTTAAAGCTTTGTCAACAGACTCTTTTCTTGAGCCAAACAATACAACTTTTGCACCATTTTTTAAATATTCTTTTACAATAGCAAAACCAATTCCCCTGGTTCCACCAGTTACTACAGCAACTTTATTTTTTAAATCCATATTCTCCCCCTATGTGTTTTTACACAATTTAAGTATACTAAATTTAATTTTTTAGTCAAACAATTATAACGAATCTTTAATCGAAAAGCTCACCAGTTTTAAGGCTATTTTAAGTAAATTTAAGTATGCTGACTTTTATTTTTCATTAAATTAAATTTTCAGCCCATGTTTTAAGTTCTTGAACACTTGCATTGCTTTTAAATCTTTTGCCTTCAACAAGTTTCGCGCCCTTGCAAGAATCCGCAAGTTTTTCATTCGTCTTGCCCATTTCTGACCCACCAGATGTCGCGAACGGAACAATCACCTTTCCCGTTAAATCATATTGTTCTAAAAATGTGTTTATAATTGTTGGCGCAATATACCACCAAATTGGAAATCCAACAAAAATAACATCATAGTCTTTCATGTTGTCTAATTTTTCTGCAACTTCAGGCCTTGATGAAAGATCTGCCATTTCAACACTTGACCTGCTATGTTTGTTTGTCCAGTCAAGATCTTCTGCAGTGTAAGGTTTTTTAGGTTTGATTTCAAACAAATCACCTTCAACCGCCTGCGCTAAACTTTTTGCTAATTTTTCAGTAGTGCCAGTCGCACTAAAATAAGCTACCAACTTTTTCATAAGCATCTCCTTTATATTTATTTACTAAGGCCATGAATTTTATTCAATAGCCACAAGTCTAATTTATCGCAAATAAACAAAAATTACAAATAAATTTTAGCCCACTTTAACCAAAATTTGTAACATTTTTTTCAAGCCAAAATTTCTTTAATTTCATTAAACGAAACTCAAAATTTGCTTGAGCCTTGCAAATTTACAAATTTACTTGTCAATAAATCTGTAACAACATCAATACCCCTTTTAAAATTATATCAGTTGACATTTTCACCACTCCGTTATATAATTTTGCTGTTAGTGGAAAATAGTAATAACACTTTTTTTTCACCACCAACCACAACCAACCCGACCTCATAGTAAAAGGGATATTACAGAAACCTCCTAAGTTTCCGTTGCAGGTTCGAGTCCTGCTGGGGTCACCATTTAGCCAACACATAACCTGTGTTGGCTTTTTATTTTCCCCAGCCGGATAGTCCGAAATATGTGACGCTCGCTATCAGGGTCGGCATGGATAGAGTTTACACTCGCTATTCCGTCAGTGGCTTGCCACTTCCTTACGAGCCTGTCGGGGTCACCATTTAGCCAACACATAACCTGTGTTGGCTTTTTATTTTTCCCCAGCTGGACAGTTCGAAATATGTGACGCTCGCTATCAGGGTCGACATTGGCAGAACTTACACTCGCTATTCCACATTATCAGGGTCGGCACTAATTAAAACACAACAGAAACAACCAAAAATAAAATTAGAAATAAAAGTTTGCGACAAAATCGCAAAACAAAAAAGCCTACCCTGTTACGGATAGACCTTTTTTCTCACATAAAAATTTTAAATCTAATTTTGTTTCCAAGCAGTGTCATTGTTTTTCCAAAACAAAAATCTATCCATTTAAGTCGACAATTTATTGGACGGCTCGTGGATAGGCTTTCTGTTACTCTTTATTTAAACCCAATAACTCTTCGATATCACTCAAGTTTTGTTCAATAGAATTTTCTTTTGAAAATTCTTCATCTTGGATTAAATCATTTGCTAAGGCAATAGACTCAATTGTGTTTCCATCTCTATCTATTTGCAAAATAGCTCTTTCATTTTTTAATGCTTTGAGCGTAGCATCTTGCAATTTTCTATAAGCAGCATACATGCCAATATTCCAACCAGATCTATCTTGTTGAATACTAGCTTCATCATTATCTAATGCTTTCAGCACTGCCTTCTCAAGGTGATAACGAGCAGCTTTCATTCCAATGTTTTGATTGTCCAAATCTTGTTGAACACTGGCTTCTTCATTGTCTAGTGCCTTTATAACTTCATCTTCTAGTTCCATAATAGCAGACATCATACCAATATTTAATCCAGCTGAATCTTGTTGCAGGCTAGCTTCTTTATTGTCTAAAGCCTTTAGTGTGGCTTGTTCTAATTTTTTCCATGAAGCATACATTCCAATATTATATCCATCTGTATCCTGCTGAACACTTGCTTCTTTGTTATCAAGAGCTTTTAAAGTTGCTCTTTCTAAGCTTTTATACGCAGCTATCATTCCAATATTTTTACCAAAAATGTTTTGTTGCACACTAGCTTCATAATTTTCCAAAGCCTTGAGAGCAGCCTCTTCCAGCCTGCTATTAGCAGCATACATTCCGATATTTCCACCCAAACTATCTTGTTGAAGACTTGCTTCTTTGTTATCCAAAGCTTTTAGAGTTGCTCTTTCCAGTCCATTAGCAGCTGCCATCATTCCAATATTTCCGCCTTCACGACTATGTTGAAGACTAGCTTCTGCATTATCTAATGCTTTTAGTGCGGCATCTTCCAAATGATTATAAGCTGCATACATACCCATATTATGCGAGTTTTTGTCAAGTTGAGTGCTTGCCTTTTTATTATCTAGTGCCTTTAAAACAACTTTTTCTAACCCTAAACCTGCAGCATGCATACCGATATTTCTACCCATACTATCTTGTTGAACACTTGCTTCTTTATTATCCAAAGCTTTTAATGCTGCCTTTTCTAGCTTGTTATCAACAGCCTCCATACCAATATTGCTACCAAATCTATCTTGCTGAATGCTTGCTTCCTTGTTATCCAAAGCCTTTAAAACAAACCATTCAAGACCTAAATTTGCAGCAATCATTCCCAAATTTGACTTATTTTCAGTGAATTGAATCTCTAAAAGTTTTGGATTTTTTTCACATAATTGAGCAACATTTTCAATAAGATTATTATCTATAGTTTCATCATAAGCAATTTTTTCTAATATTGATCTCAATCTTCCACAATGTTCAATCGTAATCCCATTTTGTTTATTTTCCATTTCAATTTCTCCTGTGTGACATTATACCATAAATCGGTAAAATGTCAATACCGACCCCCTTTTGAAACGCTTTCAAGCTATACTCAAAACATTTCCAAAACAAAAACCTATCCCTTAAAGTCGCCGCCATTATAGCGGACGGCTCGTGGATAGGCTTTTCGTTTTTACTATTTAAATTACAGCAAATTATTTAAAGTTTTTTTAACTTTATATTGATCGTTTTTATTCATTTCACGCTTGAATTTAACAAGCATTGTAAACTTAAGCGATTAAATGATTATGATTTTTTCGCTCGGCTGGCGTCTGTATTCAAGGGTTAAAACTTTTCGCTTGGCTAATCATTGCGTTCAATGGTTAGGACTCTTCGCTTGGTTGCTCTCTGCGTTCAATGGTTAGGATTACTTTTTTGATACGGTTATCTTCAACTTCGTCAACAACAAATGTTAAGTCTGCAATCATTGAGATGTATTCGTTTTTATCATTAAGGACATCGTCAATTGCTGTGATTTTTACGGTTGTTCCGTTTTCAGGAACGCTTTCAGAAAGCTCATAAATCATGCCGGCAACTGATGGATAAGTTGTTTCTGGCAAATGTTCTATTTCAAGGATTTTAAACAAGTCTTCAACTGAAATGTCGGCTTTGACACTATATTTATTTTCAGCAAGTTTCAAAACTGGAACTTCTTCGGTGTCGTCATGTTCGTCGTAAATTTCACCAACCATTTCTTCCAGAGCGTCTTCCATGGTAACAATTCCGCTTGTTCCGCCAAACTCATCAATGACAATGGCTAGGTGCTTTTGCGATTTTTGCATGGTTTGAATAAGCTCGTCAACTTTCATGGCTTTTGTGACCTTGAGTGGTTCTTGCATAATCTTTTGAAGATTGAATTTCTTGCCTTGATACTGGACATTGACAAAATCTTTAAAATTCAAAACACCAACGATATTATCTTTATCTCCGTCATAAACAGGAATTCTTGAATATTGATATTCGATAAACAAATTTTTAACATCATCTTCTGACGCATCAATTGGAAGCGCAACCATATCAACTCTTGGAACCAAAATATCATGGACGGTTCTTTCTGATATATTGAGTGCGCCATGGATTATGCTTGCGTTTTCGCTGTCGAGCATACCTTGATCTTCCATGGTGTCGACAATGTTTTCAAGGTCATCTTCTGTGATTTTATTAACTTCTTTATTTTTCAAAACAAGCTTCTGCAAGCCATAAAAAGGAAGAGCAAGAATATGAATGAGTTTTATAAATACAAACACTGCTCCACTGAATTTTAGCACAAATTTTTCTGGATTATGTTTAGCATAACTCTTTGGCAAAATTTCACCAAAAATCAAGATGACAATTGTCATAATCACAGTGTTTAAAATGTTTGAAAGTGTTGGGTTTGAAATAAATGTTGAAAATAAGTAAGCACAAAGTGTTGTGTTTGCGATATTAACAAGGTTATTGCCAACAAGGAAGCTCACAAGCGCCATATCAAAGTGATCAATCACATATTGCGCACGCCTAGCGCCCTTTCGTTTTTCGTCAACATAGGCTCTAATATGCATTGTGTTGACAGATGAAAAAGCAGTTTCGCTAGCCGAAAAGAAGGCTGACAAAACCACCAAAATAATAATAGCGATAATGCTGATGGCGTCACCCACGCCAAAAATTTTAGATGATAAAAGTGCAAAACACGGGTTCATATAAATAGATTTCTCCTAAAAAATATATTAGTATTATATAACAGTAGCAAAAAAATGTAAATAGTTTGCAAGTTTCTTCTTTAAAATAATCATAAAATTGACAAAAAAGCCACGATTATGCTATTTTTGTTAATAGAAGAAAATTTTATTTGGAGAGAAATTATGGTTGAACTGGAATTTCAAAATTATGACGAAAATGTCAAACTTTTCAATAAAACAAAAGAGAAGCTTTCCAAAGCTTTAACGCGCGCGCAAACAATTGAACATGTTGGCTCAACAGCAATTGAAAACATGTATGGCAAAAACATCATCGACATTTTGGTTGGAGTGAAAAACCAAGAAGATTTTGATTTGACCTTCAAACAAATTGAAGCACTTGGTTTTCGTGTGGGCAAAAATACAGAATCTAATTTCTATCATTTTTTTGCATCGTCTGAATCGGAAACTAAAAGCGGTGACATCCACATTCATTTGGTGATTATTGGAACCGAGCGCTATGAAGAATTTTTGATTTTGCGTGATTTTCTAAAAGCTCACCCTGAAGAAGCCAAGAAATATTCAGACCACAAACTTGAAATGATTAAAAATGGTGTGACTGAACGAAAGGAATACCGCGCAACAAAATCCCTTTATGTCGAAAGTTTAATCAATCGTGTCAAGCAAGAATTAAAAAATAAATAAATCTAAAATTAAATTCAATTTCACAAACGATGCGGAGTTATTCCGCATTTTTTGTTGAATTTTTTATCATTTCAAACAGCATGACTTAATTGACAAGCAATCGCAATTTATACTAAACTATTGTTGGAGAAAAAACATGGATATTAACAGCCTTAAACAAAAAATAATTTTAAAGTCAACCACATGCGGAATTTCATCACAAGAAGTTGCAAACGCAAAACTTTTGGTTGAGAACAAGCTCAAAAACTCAAACAAGTTTGTATGCGAAGGCTTGTGGGCAGTTGACAAACTTATTGAAAAACATATCAAAGTTGATGAGTTTTTCTTTAATATGGACAAAATAAACACAGGAAAAATAGACGAAAAATCGCTTGAAAAAATCGCAAAAATGATTGATTATTCATTAAAAAGCTATGCAATTTCTGAAAAAGCATGCAAAAAAATCAGCGATCGTGAAGGTTATGATGAATATTTTATTGTTGCAGAGCAAGAAACATTCACTCTTTCAGATTTAGAAAAACGATTTGCTGGCAAAGATAATCTGCTGGCAATTGTTATGGACGGACTCGAACAACCGGGAAATATCGGTGCAATCTTGCGTTCGTTTGACTGTGCTGGTGGCGACTTTGCAATAGTAACAAACAAACAAGCAAAGCTCACAAATTCAAGACTTGTCAGGTCAAGCCTTGGTGCAAGTTTCATGCTACCAGTGCTTGAAGCAGAAATAACCGAAGTTCAAGACTGGCTTGTTAGAAACAATTTTAAATGCGTAATCACTGACCTTCAAGGCAAAAAAAGTTATCGCGATGTTGACTATAACGGAAGAATTGCAATTGTTGCTGGAAACGAGCACACTGGAATTTCAGATTCTTGGCGACATTTAAAAACTAGCGAAAGCGTAATCATTCCAATGCTGGGCTCTTGCGAATCGCTTAATGTTGGTTTCGCATCAACTCTCGTTTCTTACGAAGCCGGACTTCAAAAATTTGGAAATAAAAAATAAGGAGCAGTTATGGATATAAATCAAAAATCAATTGATAATATAAGAGCAATTATTGCAGAAACAATTACAAACGCAAATTCTGGACACACTGGTTCAGCTTTAAGTGCCACACCAATGCTTTATAGTTTGTTCAATGAACATTTATCTTTCAATCCACAAGACCCAAACTTTTTGGGCAGAGACAGACTTGTTTTTTCCGCCGGCCACACTTCTGCTCTTTACTACACACTTTTGCACTTGTTTGGCTACGACATTTCAATTGACGATTTAAAAAACTTTAGAAAATATAAATCAAAAACTCCAGGTCACCCAGAATATAGAGTTGTTCCAGGAGTTGAAACTACCACTGGCCCACTCGGTCAAGGTGTTGCAAACGCAGTTGGCATGGCAATTGGCGAAACAATTTTTGCTTCAAAATTTAACACAAAAGACATCAAGCTTTTTGACAACTACACATTTTGCTATTGCGGTGACGGATGCTTGATGGAAGGAGTTGCAGTTGAAGCATGTTCTGTTGCAGGCACTCTAAACTTAAACAAACTCATCATTTTATATGAAGACAACAACACAACAATCGACGGCACCCGAACAATTGCAAACAGCGAAGACACAGCAAAAAAATTCGATGCAATGGGTTGGAATGTCATTATTGTGAAAAACGGAAATGATTACAACGCTTGCTCAAAGGCAATCGCTCAAGCAAAACATTCAAACAAGCCAACAATTGTTATTTTTAAAACAATTATAGGCTACGGCACAAAACTTCAAGGCACAAGCAGCATTCATGCTCACCCACTCTCAACTGACGAGCTTGAAGAATATTTAAACACTTTAAACATTCATGAACCATTTAAAATTGATGCAGAAGTTTATGAACACGCACAACAAGTTGTTCAAGAAAATTTGCAAAAAAACGCAAAATGGAATGAAAATTTCAAGAATTTCGCTGAAAAATATCCAGAAAACTACAATTTACTTAAAAATTATCTATCAACAAAAGAATGCGACTATGAACTCGTTTTAAACAAGCTCAATTCATCAAACTGCAAAACTGGCAGAGATATGTCTGGTTTTGTTTTAAATGAACTCGCAAAAACATTTGTTAGTTTCGTTGGTGGTTCAGCCGATGTTGCAGCATCAACCAAAGCTGTGATTAGCGACGGTGAATTCTATTCAGCAGAAAACAGACTCGGCAGAAATATCCATTTTGGAATTCGCGAACATTCAATGGGTTCCATTGCAAACGGAATTGCGCTTTATTTGAATCAACCAGTTTTTGACAGCACATTCTTCGTGTTTTCAAACTATATGATTCCAGCACTTCGTATGCGCTCAATGATGAACCTTCCAGTTTTGTCAATCTTCACACACGATTCAATAAACATTGGACAAGACGGCCCAACCCACCAACCAATCGAAGCATTAACAATGCTCCGCTCTATTCCAAACTACACTGTTTTTCGTCCAGCAACTCCAGCAGAAATTGTTGCAGGATACAAATACTTTTTTGGCTCACAAAAACCAACTGGGCTTGCAATCACAAAATCTAGTTTACCAAGCTATGAACTTTCAACAATTGACAGTGCAATGCATGGCGGCTATGTTGTTTACGAAAGCAAGTCAAAACCAAAAATTGAAATTTTTGCAACAGGCACAGAAGTTGAACTTGCAGTTCAAGTTGCAGATTTTTATCGCGATATTGGCGCAAGGGTTATTTCAATGCCTTGCGAATCAATTTTCAAAGAGCAAGACAAAACCTATAAAAACAAGGTGCTCCTGAAAAACCCAATTTTAAAGATTGCAATTGAAGCATCAAACGACAATTTATGGTATAAATATGTCGGCGAAAACGGCATAATAGTTAATGTTACAGACTATCAGTTCTCTGGTTCAGGCACTGAAGTTTATCAAAAAGCTGGCTTTAACACCGGCGACATTGTTTCAAAAATAAACAAAGCATTGAAAGCACTTGAATAAAGTGCTTTTTTGTTTGTATATTTTAACAATTTTTGGTTTACAATTTAATTAAAAAAAGATACTATAAATGTATTAAAAAATATGGGAAAATCTATGAAAAAGAAAAATTTAATTTTTAGTTTTTTGCTCGCACTTGTTGCCTGCACCTTGTTTGGATTTACTAACAATTTATGCGTTCACTCGGCTTTTGCCGCTGGCGCTGTTGAAATCACATTTGAAACCGACGGCGGAATTTGTGAAATTTCAACTGCCACAACCAAAGACGACGGAACTCTCGACAGTCTCCCTGAAGCCACCAAAGAGGGCTATGTTTTTGCTGGTTGGAAAAATGGCACAGAACTTGTCACAACCGACACCGTTTTTTCTGAAAACACCACAATCTATGCAACATGGGAAAGAAAACTAAACAACTACTTGATTTCAAAAACTGGCGAAAGTTACACCTTAACCGGCCACACCACAAACAGCAGTTTAACATACACGCTCACGGCATCATCTCTTGCAAATGCTCTTGGAGTGATTTCAGCCGAACTTGTTTCAACAAACTCACCAGTAACTTTGAATTTTGATAACATTACACTAAATGAAGATTTATCGCTAACCCTTGAAAATATCACGCTTTCTGGAACATTAAATATCAATGAATTTTCAGTTTACTTCACCGCTCCAAAAAATTCTTCAATATTGACTCTTGAATCGCTCGCTTTAAATGCAACTTCAAATCAAGACCAATTGCTAATCGACGGAGATTTATTAACAGACTTGGTTGTCTCAAACACAAACTTCAACACTTCAAATTCGGCAAGCAGCTATGCAATCAAATTCAACACACCAAAACATTCTGTTACAATAAAAAACTTAATCACTCATCAAACCGAATATTTTTACAATCATGAAATTGGGCTTGCAGTCACCTTTGATGACACTTTTTCGCTTGAAAATCAGCCAAGTGGCATGGTTTCAATAACCATTCCTTACACTGCTGACGGACAGTCAATTTTAAACACAAAAGTCACAAACACTTCACTTTTCAATCTTATCCCAAATCAAAACAACTTCACTTGTTCAATAAACCTACTAAATGGCACATCTTTAATTGTAAAAACACAATTTGACATCAATTTTAATCCAAATGGTGGAACTATTGCAGATGACTACGAAAAACCAAATTTTAGTTTTAGAATCACAGCAGAAACTCTTTACCCAACCGCTGAAGACCTTACAAAAACTCACTGCTCGCTTGGCGGATTTGCTGGAAAACTAAATCTTTCGGCAGAATTTATGGCAAAGTATTCACTCTCAAATTCAGTTCTTTATTTTGATAAAACCATGCTTTCAAATTTCATTCAAAATGGAGCAAACTTTGCAGATCTTGAAACCTATTTCAGTTTGCAAATTCCTGAATCACAAAACGGATTCACTTACTACAAATTTGACGACACTAGCGAAGATTTAAACTACCAAGCCATAAAATTGATGCTTGACCTAAACCAAACACCAGAATTTGTTGCGCTATGGACTGAAACTGTTTACACCATTAGTTTTGATGAAAATGGCGGCGAAAGCGTAAGCCAAATCTCTGCAAAGTTCGACGAAAGTGTAACACTTCCAACCACAACAAAAACTGGTTTTGATTTTGACGGTTGGTATCTTGACGAATCGCTTGAAACCAAAGCAAACATCACAACAATGCCAGACACAAATCCAACGCTTTATGCAAAATGGATTGTGCATTCACACTTGCTTACAATTTATCAAAACAATGGAACTTCAAAAATAGAAAAAACAATTGATTTTGGAACACTTTTTTCTTCGGTTTCTGAACTTCAAGTTGAAAATTTCTCAAAGACTGGCTACACTTTTAGCGGCTGGTTTACCGATGAATCTCTTTCGCAAGAACTAGCTCTTTCAAGCATGCCTGACAATAATTTAGTCCTTTATGCAAAATGGAATATCAACACCTATACTATTACTCTTTTTTATAATCATAAATCAAACGACGGAATTTATAAAAGCTTAACACAAGAGTTTGGAACAGATATTTCTTCATTAAAGGCCGAGACTCCAGCATTTGAAGGCTTCACATTCCTTGGCTGGTTCACTGATAAAAACGGACAATTCGCCTACACCATTCCAAACACAATGCCAGCAAACAGCGAAACTGACGGCGTTTTAAAAATTTACGCTTTCTTTATTCCAACCGAATATAAAATCACATTCTACTACAAAACATCTGTCTATTGGACAATCCGCGATATGCATTTCGGCGACACAATTGAATTACCAGCCAATCCGTCAATTTCAGGGCTTATTTTTGACAACTGGTATAACGACGCAAGCTTCACTGAACCATTTTCATTCACAACCATGCCAAGCAGAGACCTTTCAGTTTATGCAAAAATGATTGACAAAAAAACAATCACACTTAACGAAAAGCAGCAAACCTACAACATTTCTGGAAACCCTAACTTTGCATTAAGTTTTCAACTCAATGGTTTTAAAGTTGAGTATCTCGTTGACGGGAACTGGACAATCACCGCTCCAACCAAAAAAGGAACTTATGATGTACGAATCACCAGAAATGAAGACTCTGAATACAAGGCCTTTTCAACCACAATAACAGGCGGTTTAAAAATTATTGCCGACAATATCGACATCAACATATACAGTTTGATTTTATATTGTTTGGCAGGAATTGAGCTGATTTGCGCAATCATTGTTCTATTCTTAAGAAAACAACGCAAAACCTATCTAACCTATGCAATCGTGCTTCCATTCGGCGTTATATCAAACAGCCAATTTATAAATTTCTTGGTTGCCTTAACGCTTGCTGTTTTCGGTTTTGTTCTGCTAATAATCCAAATAGTGAAACTAAAACAAGTCAACACAGAAATTGCAAGGATTTCAACCGAAGAGCATGGCTACAAACCACCAGATGTTAGCGAAAATAAATCAATATCAAAAAATGTTGAAATTATTTTGGAAAAAGAAGGTTTCACAAGCGCGCGTGATGAAAATTTTAATTTAGACAACTTAAATGAGCCAAATCAAGAAGAAAATGAAATCAATTCTAATGGCAAAAACTCAATCGCTGACACTGAAAACTCACCTGACCGCTTTGATGATAAAAACTAAACTAAACAGACAATATCAATTTGGTATTGTCTGTTTTTGCTAGACAAATAATACTAAATAATTTATCATATAAACCAAGGTGAAAATATGAAAAAAAATTTTTTTTTAAAAGCAATTATATTTATTCTTGAGTGCATAGAATTTATAATACTCAGTGTTCTGTTTGGCATTACATTTTTAGCCGTCCAACCATTTATTTGGTGCTTTACAAAAGGTAAGAAAAATGTCAACAAAGACGACGAAGCGAGAGTGTTTGTTTCAAACCACTATGAAATTTACGGGCCAGTCGTTGTGTTTTTGAGATTTCCATTCAAGTTTAGACCATGGGTTATAGACAAAATGTGCAGCCCTGAAACCGTTGAGCAACAAGCAAGTATCGGATTTTACAACAATTATAAATGGATTCCAAAATGGTTTAAGGTGTTCTTAATCAAAATTGCAAAAAGACTGATATTGTTCATAATCAGATTTGCTAGACCAGTTCCTGTTTCAAGAGACAATCCACGAGCAAACATTAAAACAATGCAAAAATCAACTGAAATATTAAACAAAGGAACTGCCCTTTTCATCTGGCCAGAGCATTGCTCGGTTAAAGAAGGTGTTGGCGAATTCATGAGCGGTTTTGAGTATATCGGAAAATATTACTATCAAAAGACCGGCAAAAAGATTTCTTTTTATCCTGTGTTTACTTCAAAAAAGAAAAAGACAATGTATATTGAAAAACCAATCGTCTACAATCCAGACAACGACCCTAATGAAGAAAAAACAAGAATTGTAACCTATCTCCACGATGAAATGGAAAAATCTTATCTTGAACACGAAAAAAACAAACAAAAGAAAAAATAAATCAAATTTAGGTGAACTTTTAATTTTTCACACAAAATTAAATAATTTCATCAAAAATACAACGAATTTTATTTAAAAATGTATCAAATTGTGTTTTTTAATAAAAATTATACATTTTAGTTAAAAATTAAACAAAATAAATTTTGCGTTTTTATCTTGTATATTTTTATCAATATTTTGCATTTTGTTACATTTAAGCTCAATCAGAATAAGTTTAACTATTTTTAAAAGTAATTCCATTAAACAAAATAACGACTTGACAAAACAAGGATAGAAAAATATAATATTGCGGATTAAGGAAGGAAATATGAAAGAATTTTTAGATGTACTTTTAGATTCACTTATTGATACGGCAAAAATTTTGCCAGTCCTTTTCATTGTCTATTTTTTGATTGAGTTTTTGGAATATAAAAATGTTTTTAGATTTGAAAATTCAAAACTTCTCAAAGGAAAAGCCAGCCCCGTTATGGGCGCGCTGTTTGGATCAGTTCCGCAATGCGGTTTCTCGGTTGTTTCGGCAGAACTTTACAGCGAACGAAAAATTTCAATTGGTGCGCTTGTTGCAGTGTTTATTGCAACCAGCGACGAAGCATTACCAATCATGATTTCTAACTACAAATCAATTCCAGCACTAATTGTTTTAATTTTAACAAAAATTATTTTTTCGATAATTGTTGGTTACATCACAATGCTGTTATATGGCAAATTTTTTGAAAAGAAAATTCAACCTACCACTCACGAAGAAACTTCACACGAACATGGCGAACACTTGCACGCATGTTGCAATCACGATTTGGAAGACACAAAATTTGATTGGAAACACCCACTCATTCACTGCTTAAAAATTACTCTTTATATTTTCGTTATAAATGTAATATTCGGAACAATCTTAATGTTTGTTGGCGAAGATAACTTGATTGCGTTTTTAAACTCAAGCAAAGTCTTTCAACCACTATTTGCAATTTTGATTGGTTTCATTCCAAACTGTGTTTCTTCTGTTGTTATCACCGAGCTTTATTTGATGGGCGGATTAAGTTTCGGTTCAATCGTAGCTGGGTTAAGCGTAAATGCTGGCATTGGTCTGATTGTTTTATTAAAGGAAAATAAAAACAAAAAAGAAAACCTTTTCATCATTCTTTCGCTCGTTTTGTCAAGTTTAATCATCGGCTATGGTCTGCACTTTATTCCTATCAATTTAATTTAATTCAAAACACCAATTCACCCATTTAATTCAGCAAACTAAATAGCAAAACTCGTGCATTTTGCAATTTTCAACACAGTCTTAATTTTTATATAAAATTAAACAAATTTAAAAAAGCTCAAAGAGCTTTTTTCTTTTGTTATTTTTTCTATTTACAAATTATCCAAAAAAGTGTAACATAATAACTATGAAATGTATATTTGTATATAATCCGGAAAGTGGAAACGGAAAGATAAAAAAATATCGTGACTACATTTTAAAAACACTTGCTGAAAAGTATGGCGAAGTTGATTGTGTTGAAACCAGACATGCTGGCGACGCAACCGAGCTTGCAAAAAACTCAATTGGTGTTTATGATTATTTTTTCGTTTCAGGTGGTGACGGAACAATAAACGAAGTTGTCAATGGCTTTGGAGAAGCGGAAAATGCACCCATTATTGGCATCATTCCATCAGGGACTGTCAATGATGTTGCTCACTCGCTTGGCATCAGCAAAAACCTTAAAAAAGCTGTTAGAAACTTAATTGAAGGCGAAGTTTTTGAACATGACATTTTCAAAGTCAATGACCGATACGGAATTTATGTTTGTTGCACAGGACTTTTTTCAAAAACGAGCTATGACACCGAAAGATATAAGAAAAAAAGACTTGGAAAACTTGCATACTTTTTTAGGGGTGTAAAAGAACTCAACACCACAAAACCAACGAAACTTGAAATCACTGTTGACGGAAAAAAGATACAAAGACATTGCGCAATGCTTCTTATTTTCAATTCAAGAAGCACAGCCGGATTCAATGTAAACAGAAAAGCTTTGCTTGACGACGGAGTTGTTGAAGTTGTGGTTTTCCACTCTCACCCAAAACGCATTTGGCTGTTTGAAATTTTAAGAGCTGTTCGTTTCTTCTTGTTTGGTATTGGTTCTGTTAAAAACAGCAAAAATGTAACATATTTTCAATCGTCAAATTTCAAAATCAAGCTTGCAGAAGACACAGTCATAAATCTTGACGGCGAAAAAAGCGGTAAAGGTAGTTTTGACTTCACCGTTATAAATAAAGGAATAAAAATATTAGTTCCAAAAAAACGCAAAAAATAGGAAAAAATTATGAAAAATAAAACAAAAATCGAAAAATTAAGGGAAAGAAATAGAATTCGAAACAATCAAATAAAACAGAGTCAACTTGGGCTAAACCAACTTTTGAAACCACTTTTGTTTTTTGTGATTTCATTTGCATTGGAGCTCGCCAGTTTCTTAATCTTTAAATTTAAAACTGGCCCAAATTCAATCCAAATATTGCCACAATACATTTTGTTTGATATTGGCATTTGGCTTTGCGTTTGCGCTCTAATTCTTTGCACTCACAAAAACTGGATTTCAAATATAATTTTTTATATATCATTATTTTTGGAAGCCGGCATATTTGTGACAAATGTGACACTAAAAAACGACTTTGGTTACCTTTTTGCAGTTGACATGATTGACCTAATTCCTGAAACAGTTGAATCAATGGACACATCATTTATCAATTTTAAACTGATTGCTTTCGCAATTGCTGGTGTTGCAATCGTCATTGCAATTCCACTTATTTTTGATAAACTTTTAAAGAACAAAAAAATCACTTTAAACAAAATGTCAAGACCAATCTTTTGCTTGCTGTTCTTCTTAATTACAATAACAGTTGGTGCAGGTTGCTACACCGCTCAAAGTGCACTTTTGAAAACTTCAGAAACAAATGCAGAAATTTCAGACGACAAATATTTATACGAGAACATGCAAATCAATGACCTATCATTCCGAAAATTCGGTTCATGCGGTTTTTACTTAAAATCAATTGTAGATAAATTGTTCCCAAACAACGGAATTTCAAAGCAAGAAAGAAATGAGATTTTAGAAAATTATAAAAACAGCACAGTGTCTGTTGACACAACTGCATCGCTCCATGGTGACAACTTGATTGTTATCATGCTTGAAAGTTTTGAATGGTTCGCAATTGACCCATACAACACTCCAAACTTGTGGGCACTTAGAACCGGAATAGACAGCGACAACATTTCAAGAAAAGCTTTGGTGTTCAACAATTATGTTTCAAACAACAAAACAAATGTCAGCGAAGACCTTTGCTTGCTGGGCTATATGCCAAACGAAAGCAACTATAATGTTAAATCAAACAATGTTTACGCAACAAGATATTCTCTTCCAAATCTGTTCAAAGACTGTGGCTATAGCACAACATTCTTCCACAGCTGGAAACTTAATTTCTACAATCGTGGCGTAACAAACAAAAACATCGGTTTTGACACAATCTATTCACTTGCCGACTACACAAGCGAAGACAAGAGCACAAGATTTAATTTCTATAATCTTGAATCTGATTTCATTGATCAATTCATGGACAAACTTGCCCCAACGGACGGCAAATTTATGTCTTTCTACACAACAGTTTCAACTCACGGAACCTACACCGTAACAAACCCAAAATTTGAAAAATACTTCACAGTTTACGACGAAAACCTAACAAAAATGCTTGAATGGTTCAATAACAACGGCTATCACTATCCTGAATCAAAATCTTACCAATCAATCTTAAGAGAATATAAAGCCGCTGCAATGGACACCGATGAAATGATTGGCAAACTATTTAAACACTTGAATGAAACAGGACTCATTGCAAACACAACTGTGGTTTTGTATGCAGACCACCATTCTTTCTATCAAGACCTTACAAACGAAATCAAATCAACAAATAAATCAGACTATTCATCACTTGAATCTTACACAGTTCCATTGATGATTTATTCAAACAAACTTACACCAGCAAGCATTGACACATTCTGCTCTACTTATGACTTATACCCAACACTTGCCGGATTGTTCGGACTTGGCTACAACACCATCAACGCCCAGGGCAAAGATGCACTTTCAAGCGAGATTTCTGAAACTGTTTATATGTCGTATCTGACTGGTTTCTATAACAGCAAGTGCTATTCAAAAGATATGTCTTACATTCAAAGATATGATGGCTCAACTGACACAGATGAAGAAAACTTCAAAAATCAAGTCTGTGAGCTTTTGAAAAAACAGCGCATTCTCGATATTGTTTACAAATCAAACGCAACATATTAAAACAAAATTTAACACAAAAACAACATGCACAAAGGAGAATTTATGGCAGTTTATTATATCGGAAAAAGCCAAAGAGCAATTGAAAATATTTCAATTTTTGCAGGAAGCGAAACAATTTATGGCATGAATGAAAACGAAAACTATGCAATGTTTTCACTCCCTGATGAAGACAAAAACGAAGAGCTTTCACCTAAAAAGCAAAAAGAAGCTCTTGAAGATTTGCGTTTCGGAATGGAAAAGTTTTATCTTTTAGATAGTGAAGCCATGTTTGTGTTTGACGACAAACAGCTCATGCACGATGTCATGAGAATTTCTTCACCAGAGCTTCGTGTTTCTGAAAACCAAATCAAACTCGTTGAAAATTTGGAAGAATTCAATAAATAAAATAAATAAAAAGGTGAACCTAAATAAAGGTTCCCTTTTTTATTTGTTAAGCACAAACACTTATTTGCAACTGCGCATGAGCGCACATAAATTCATATTTAATACCCAACCCGAAAAAATCAATAGTTTTCCGTAAAATCTAATTCGTTCCACCAGCAAAAAAGAGATAACAAAAAGTTATCTCTTTTTTATTAAACTATTAAGTTTCAAAACATTATCTGTTATTGATAGCATCAATAGGTTTTTTGTTTGAAATTTTGCTTGTTGGAATCAAGCTTGCAAGGAATGCAGAGCCCCAGCTTACAACCAAAATCAAAACGATTTGACGAATGCCAACATTGATTAGTGGAATTGTTACGCCAAGACCTTTAATGATTTCAGCATTGATAATTTTGCTGCCAACAATTGTTGCAATTGTTGCCAATGCAAAGTTAATAAGAGCAATAATTGAACTTTCGTTAAGGAAGATTCCAAATACATCGCTTCCCCTAGCACCAAGTGCACGAAGCACACCAATTTCACGCTTTTTGTATGAAATTGAAGTTGAAATAAAGTTCATCAACAAAAGTGCTGCAAACACTGCAAATGCAATTGCTATATATAAAAAGATTTTAGCTGTTGAAGAAATTATTCCTTCAAATTCGTCAAGTATTTGAGTTGCAGAGTTTTGAATTGTGAATTTAACTTTATCTTTGCTAAATGTTTCGCAAGTCTTTACAAAGCTTTCATCGTCAGTTCCAGTGAGTTTTGAAACCAAGAAGTTATAGCTTCCATAATATCCAGAAAGCGAATTTGCTGTTTCTTTTGAAACAACCAATTTGTTTGAAGAATCTCCAGAGAATGATGCAACACCAACAACTTTAAGTTTCTTAATTTCAGGAGAACTGCTGCTTGTGTCTTCTGTGATTGTAATAAACAATGTGCCTTCTTTAATCTTGGTTGCAACATCATCAAGACCATTATAGAATGAATCTGTGTTTACAATGATTTCATCATCTTTAAGTTTAAGCGAGCCATCTGCATTGATATAATCTGCAATATTTCCGTAGCAAGCATACATGTTTGATACTAGCCAAAGTTTCAGGCTGTATGATGATTGCAAAGTAAATCCGTTTGGAATACCATTTGTTTTTACACCAGGATAAAGATTTTCTAATTCATTAACATCCATATCTCTAGATATTCTTGTTGTCTTATTATAGGCATAAACATAAGTTACTTCGCTTCCTGAACCATAATAATTGTAGTTGTATCTATATTGTGAAGTTTCAAGATAATATTCACTATCTTTTACACTCAAAACAGCCTTTTCGTCGCTGCTCAAATAATAAGTTTTACCAGAATCTTCACCTGTTAAAAATGAATCAGCAGCTTGGATTCTTGATTTATAGAGTGAGTTGTAACCATCTTCATTTGAATATTGATAATACAAACAGTCACTATCATTGGCATTTTTTAATTTGTTGTAAACATTTTCCGTAACAAATCCAAGTGAAGCCCAACTGTATTTTACAACTTGCATATACTGCCAAGAATTTTTTGAAAGCTCTTCTTCCGTTTTTGAATTGTAGCTTGAAAAATCTGTTCCGTCATCAATAATACCAACAATTTTATATTGAGCTTCATTATATGAAGAACTATAGTTTGAAATTGAAATTGTTTGGTTAAGAATATTTGCTTCAGTGACTTTGTTTGCTTCGTCAAATTTTTCTGATCCAGAAATTATGTTTTCTGCAACAAATTTTGAAATAGCAATTTCTGTGTCAGCGATTGGAAGTCTTCCATTGATTGTGAAACCAAGTTTTTCAAGTTCTTCGTTTGTCAAATTCAAAAATCCACCAAGTCCTGCTGTTTTGAAAGGATTTCTAGTGCTTGTTAAATCTTTTGTACTTGAACCAACAACAACCTTGATTCCCATTAACTCAGAGTAGTTTCCACTACCAACAACACCCTTAACAACATAGTCAGGATATTTTTCTTTAAACATGTTAAGATCGTCATCATTAGCGCTTACGCTATTATTGTAAGAATAGGTTGCATCACCAAGCTGCTTTTGTTTTTGCATAACAATATTTTGTTGATTTGTCATCTTTATTGCTTCATAAACTGAAGAAGCTCTGTTCCATTGTGAAAGTGCGTCAACAATGCCAAACACAGTGAAAGCAAAGAATGACAAAAATATTGTGAAAATAAGTTTGCCAACTTTATTTTTGAGTGAACTTGCACCCATTTTGAGTGAGTCTTTAAAGCCAAGGTGTGAACGAATAAGTTTCAAGCTGTTTGGATTGTAATCCTTGACTTTTATGTCTTCTTTTTCGGTTTGCATAAACTTTTCTTTGTTACCAGAATCGTTTATTTTTGCACCTTCTTTGAGTTTTTGATTTGCTTTTGAATCAAAAGAAATGAACGCATCAGAATCCTTTGTTTTATTTGTGATTATTTCAGAAATTGCCCTAAGTTCATTTGCGGTAACTTCTTGACCTTTCTTTATGTAAACAATATCATTATCAATAATCTTGATACCAGATTTTGTTTCTTGAGCCACAACTTCTTTTTTGGTGACATCACTTATAATATTTCCATCTTTAAGCTCAATGATTCTATCGCCATAAATTTCAGCGAAATCTCTATCGTGAGATACAACAATAACAAGTTTGGTTTTTGAAAGTTCTTTCAAGGTGTCCATAACTTGTTTGCCGGTGTTTGAATCAAGCGCACCAGTTGGTTCGTCCGCCATGATGATTTCAGGATTTTTTATAAGAGCTCTCGCAATTGCAACCCTTTGTTTTTGACCACCTGAAAGTTCGTTTGGGCGTCTATTTGCATAGTTTTGCATGTCAACTTGTTCAAGCAATTTCATAACTTCAGCTTTGTCAGCTCTTTTGTGTTGAAGTTCAAGAGCAAGTGCCAAGTTTTTAGAAACACTGAAGTTTTCCAAAATATTGTATTCTTGGAAAATGAAACCGATAAATGTGTTTCTGTAGCTGTCGAAATCGCTTTGAGAAAAGTCTTTTGATGATTTGCCTTTGATGATAATTTCACCACTATCAAATTTGTCAAGTCCACCAATAGCATTCAAAAGTGTTGACTTACCACTACCAGATTTACCAAGCAAGAACACGAAGCCAGTCTCTGGAAAATCGATGCTCACATTATTGAGTGCAACAACAGATTCAGCTTTCTTGCTTTTGTAAACTTTTCTTAAGTTCCTTACACTTAACATTATTTTTTCTCCTTAATATATTTGTCTATTGATTCAGCAGCAAGCTTGCCTGCACCCATTGCTGAAATTACAGTTGCAGCGCCAGTAACAGCGTCGCCACCTGCATAAACCGAATGTTTAGAAGTTTCACCAGTTGTCTCTTCAACAACAATTCCGCCGCGCTTGTTTGTTTCAAGCCCGCGTGTTGTTGTTTTGATGAGTGGGTTTGGAGATGTCCCAATACTCATAATAACCGAGTCAACAGCGATTTCAAATTCACTGCCCGGAATTTCAACTGGTCTTCTGCGACCCCTTTCATCAGGTTCACCAAGTTCCATTTTAATGCACTTAATAGCTCTAACAAAACCATTTTGTGGATCTCTTGAATTTTCCGCATTGAACTTACCCAAAATTTCAACAGGATTTGTGAGAAACTTAAACTCAATGCCTTCTTCTTTTGCGTGTTCAACTTCTTCTTTTCTTGCTGGAAGCTCTTCTTCACTTCTTCTATAAATTATGTAAACTTTGTCAGCTCCAAGTCTTAGTGCAGTTCTTGCTGCGTCCATGGCAACATTTCCGCCACCAACAACAGCAACAACACCCTTTGCAAAAATTGGAGTTGTGGCATCATCTTTATATGCTTCCATAAGATTGCTTCTAGTCAAGAACTCATTTGCAGAGTAAACACCCTTGAGCGACTCACCAGGAATGCCCATAAAGTTTGGAAGTCCCGCACCAGAACCAATAAACACGGCTTCATATCCATCAGCCAAAAGTTCATCAATAGTGATTGTTTTTCCGATAACAACATTGGTTTCAATGTCAACACCAAGTGATGAAAGCTTGTCAATTTCTTTTTGAACAATAGTTTTTGGAAGTCTGAATTCTGGAATACCATAAACAAGCACGCCACCAGCTTTGTGCAAAGCTTCAAAAACTGTGACCTTGTAGCCTTTTTTAGCAAGTTGTCCAGCACAGGTCAAACCTGATGGACCAGAACCGATAACAGCAACTTTGTGACCATTTGATGGTTCTTGTGGTTCTTTTTCGTTTGAATGAGCCATGTGCCAATCGGCAACAAATCTTTCCAGTCTTCCAATACCAACAGGCTCGCCATTTTTGCCACGCACACACTCATGCTCGCATTGAGTTTCTTGTGGGCAAACACGACCACAAACTGCAGGCAAACTTGACGACTTTGAAATGATTTGGTATGCACCTTCATAGTCACCTTCTTTTATTTTTGCAATGAAATCAGGAATATGAATTTTAACAGGGCAACCAGACACGCAAGGCATGTTGATGCAGTGCAAACATCTTTTTGCTTCGTCAAGTGCAAGCGCTTCGTCATAGCCAAGCGCAACTTCTTTAAAGTTATGTGCTCTAACTTTTGCATCTTGCATTGGCATTGCATTTTTTTCTTTCTTTAAGTTAGGTAATTCTGCCATTATTTAACCCCCTTATTAAAAAGATTGCAAGTTTCTTCATATTTATGTTTTTCGAAGTCGCCATACATACCATTTCTGGTTTGAAGTTCATCAAAATTAACTTTGTAGCCGTCAAACTCTGGGCCATCAATGCACGCAAACTTCATTTCACCATCAACGGTAAGTCTGCAACCACCGCACATTCCAGTTCCGTCAATCATGATTGGGTTCATTGAAACGGTGCAAGGAACATTATATTTTTTTGCTGTTTGAGTTACGAATTTCATCATAACAATTGGTCCAATCGCAAAGATACGATCAAATTTTTCACCGCTTGAAAGCATCTTTTCAAGTGGCATGCAAACATTGCCCTGCTCGCCATAGGTTCCGTCATCAGTAACACAAATATGCTTGGTTGAATTGTTTTTAAACTCTTCTTCCAAAATAACAAGGTCTTTGTTTCTAAAGCCTGTTATGCTTGTTGTGTCACAGCCCACGCCAAAAAGTTTTTGAGCAAGTGGAAATGCAATCGCACAACCAACACCGCCACCAACAACGCACACTTTTTTGATGCCTTCAATATCAGTTGCTCTGCCAAGTGGTCCAACAAAGTCTTGAATATACTCTCCGGCATTTTTCATTTCAAGTTGTTTTGTTGTTGCACCAACAACTTGGAATATGATTTTTAGTAATCCTTTTTTTCTGTCAAATCCGGCAACGGTGAGTGGAATCCTTTCGCCTTTCTCGTCTACGCGCAAAATTATAAACTGACCAGCTTCAGCTTTTCTTGCAACGAGTGGTGCTTCAATCTCCATTTCGCACACTGTTGGATTTAGCATCCTTTTGCTAACAATTTTATACATTTTTCCTCCTTTTTTTAGCACGCCTTTGGCGTTTTATAAAATTATTATTCAGTCGCAAAATTGTCAAAATAACCAGTAACAAGAACGATTGGAGTTCCTTTGTCACCGCTTCCAGAAACCAAATCACAAAGCGAACCAACAAGGTCTGTTATTCTTCTTGGAGTTGTTCCAAGAGAAATGTTTTGTGCTTTCAAATTTTCTGATTTTGACTTGATAATTTTCTTTATATCTTCAATGGCTTTTTCGCCAGTTTCATCAGCAATCTGATTGTCTGCAACATATTTAAGCTTAATTTCATTTGGAGTGCCAAGCAAGCCAGATGTAAATGCAGGGCTAACAACAGGGTCTGCAAGTTCCCAAATTCCACCAACTGGATCTTTGAAAGCGCCGTCGCCATAAACCATACATTCAATTGTTTTGCCTGTGCGTTTTTTGAGTTCCTTTTGCAAGTTTTCAACAAACTCTTTTCCGCCGCGTGGGAAGAGTTTTAATTGACCTTCTTTTGATCTGTTTGAACCCAAAACACCATAGAGTTCATGATAGCCATGTTCGGTGCTTGGTTCGTTTAAAATTTCGTCAAGCGACAAAACTTTTTCTGCACCGCTTGCAAGCAAGAGTTTTTTTGTTCTTACTCTTGATGCAATATCAGCATTGATAACTTTTTTTGTATATTTCAAAATATCAACAGGGTCATTTGAAAGAATAATCTTTGCTTTTCCATTGCATGCTTCAAGATAGGTTTTGATATAATCAACACCGGTGAATGGATGTTCAATATCGCCAACAAGTTTATAAAACTCATCGCTGCTAAATTCTCTATCAAACTTACTTATTCCAAGTTCATAAAGTTTGTCAATTGACACAAGTGGATTTCCCACTTCATCAAATGGATAAGAAAGCATAATCACAAGCTCATCTGCAGCATTTGCAATGCCTTCCAAAATTCCAATAAAACGGTTTCTTGAAAGAATTGGAAAAATAAGACCAATTTTTCCGCCACCCATTTTGTTTCGAACATCAGTTGTAATGTCTTCAATCTTTGCAAAATTGTTTTGGCTTTTTGCAACAACTGCTTCAGTTACAGCAACAATATCCTTTTCTTTTAATGTTAGATTTTTTTCTTTAGCCACAGCAAGAACTGAATCAGCAACAATATTCACCAAATCGTCTCCAGGCCTGATTATTGGCGCACGAACACCATACGCACAAGTTCCATAAGTTCTCATAAACCCCTCCAGATTTTATTACACTTTGATTTTATTTTATTTAAAGCGGTATTGTCAACAAAATAGGGCTAATATCAAATAAAAACACGCTTTTTGTGTGTTTTGCACCCATTGTTTCCGCTTCTATAAATTATAAAACTCAAGCTCAAAGTTTATTACAAAATCTGACCAAATTTTTTATTTTTCGGCAAACGGAGTTTAAAACTCTTTTATAATTTTATCCAAATCACAAACTAATAAACCACAATCCAATTCATGCCCCAATCGTTTCGTTTGATTTCGTTATTCAAAAATTTTTCTCTTTCACCACATTTTTTTAATAACAACAAAAAAACGATAACCAAACGGCTATCGTTTTTACTTTAATATTTTGTTTTTATCTTTTAAGCAAATAGTTTCCGAATTCGTCAACCAGCGGACTGTCAAAATAAGAAGACTGCGCATGCACAAATCTGTCGCCTTCGCCTTCATCGATTTTTATCCAGCCGTCAAGATTATCCAAAAACAAATCACTGCTGACATCAGTAATAAAACCTGCATCATTAACCTTTATATAAACCCCCACTTTGTCATCGCATTTAATGTCATCAAATTCACTAACCAGTTTGGTGTTTTCAGTCAAGTTTTCAGTTTCTTGCTTAATCTCTTGCGTTTCTTCTAAATTGTTTTTTTCTAAAATACCATTGTCACCATTTGTGCAAAATTTTTCATCATCAAATAGCTCATCTCTTTCAAAATGTTCAATCTTCTGCTCTTGCGCTTGACTCAATTCTTCTGTGTTGTCTTCACCAGTTTTTTCGCTGTTTTCTTGAATATTTTGGATAGTTTCCAATTTTTGTTCGCATTCACCAGTTTCTGCTGAAACCAATGTTTGCCCTTCAAAATTCTCACAACTATTTGGTTCTTGAGCCACCAAGTTTTCGGTCAATTGATTTTGTCCTTCCGTCTCTCCGCCCACAATGTTTTCTTCCATTTCAAAACCATTTTCGTTTGCGACTTCTTGAATTGCGACTTCGTCAAAAGCGCTTTCGTTTTGATTGCTGTTTTCTAAAATTTCATTTTCCATCAATATGCCTCCGCATCCAATTTTAATGTTCCATTAACCAGCACATAACCCTGATTTGCAGTAAAACCAGAACCACGCGCAATGAGAATAACACCATTGTTATCAACTTGATAAACTTCAATGTTATCCGGAACAATTTGCTCGCCGTCTTTCAAAATTTTTGGATTACCAATAAACTGCAAGGTTTTTGTAACCTTCATTGTGGTTGGAAGCGACACATAAAAATGTATCTTTTCAGCTGTTGGCGCATATCCAATGGTGAATACTGTGAACTTTTGAAAATATCTTTGACACATATTTAATTCTTCGGCATAAATTCTCTCGTAATATTTTGTTGGGAATGTTGAATATTCAAGTTTAACTTCTTTGATAATGATTGTGACACCATTATTAACAACAAACTGAACACCAAGTCTGTATGCGGTTCTTTTTATGTAAAGTCTCCAAGTAAAGCCTTCGCCAACATAAAGATTTTCGGTGTAATCTGCCGAATAAGTTTCAGGCAAGGTGGTGGTTTTGCTGTGTCTAACACCATTGATTGTCGCGCTAACGGTTATTGTTTTTCCATAGAACAATTTTTTAGCATCATCAATCCACTGACAAAGAATCGTCGGATTTGTTTCATCTTGTCCAACAAGTCTGCCAGCGGTTGGCGTGAATGTTCCGTTGCCTTGTAGCAATCCCCACCTATCCGCAGTGTAAAGGTTTGATGCAACACGCTCGTATGTTGTGCCACCCCTTTGATTGACAATAAAGTTGCCGTTCATCAATAAATTTGGATTTGAGTATTGTGAAGAGTCTGGAATTATGTTTGAGTTATGAGTTATTGTGCCTGTGAAATTTTTTGCACCAGAAATGGATTCATCTCCAGTCAAACTCACTTGTGTCTCTGAAGTGCCCGCCGTTGTGGCATAAGTTGCCGTATCTGCCAAAGTAGCTTTTTGAGCAAGTTCGGCATTAACACACTTGCCATTTTTTACCTCTTCGATAAGTTTCAAAAGATTAGCTCGCGCGGTTTGATACAATATGTCGTCATCAAAACTTGTGTCTCCACTTTTTTCAACATTAAGCGAAAGAATTGTTGAAGAAAGTTTTGAGTTTGAATCTGGTTCAGTTGTCAAACAAAACAAGATTTTTGAGCAATTGGTTTGTGGAATCTGACACATGAAATCATCGTCAAGTTCTGCATAGCATTTCTCACCATCAAAATCAAAAACCGCTGTAATAACACTGCCAGCTTTCCATTCATCATCAAGCTCAAACTTCAAGTAAAAATTTGTACTGTTTGCAACAATATCAAACACTTCCCCATCAAAAGATAAAACATTGCGCTCTTCTTTTACAAATATGATATTTGACATTTTTCCTCCTTTTTATTTTTTCGTTATTTCTAACAATCTCATCTTACCACAACAAAGAAGAATTTTCTCTCAACCATGACACACAAAATTTCTCACAAAAAAACACGGAGCAATCCCCGTGATTTTCTGAAACAAAAACAGGCGCCCAGCACCTGTTTTATCTATTCTTTTTCGATTGGCTTTTCGCTTTCGCCGTCGACATGAGTGGCACTTCCTTTGCCTCCATTTTTATTTGTGTCATTATTTTCGTTTTTGTCGCCGACATCAGCATTTCGCCAAATAAAATCTGGTTTAAATGAATCATTCACAACTAGATCGGTGAAATATTTTAGAGCCTCTTCATCTTCTGTTAAAGCCCCATAAGCATTATTCAACGCATCAATAAATGTTTGTTTGTCAATCTCCTTTGTGCTTTCAATATTGTTCATGAAGCTATTAAATCTAATCTCTTTATCTTTTTGCGTAAGCTTAAAAAGTGTTTTATTGTCAGGTCTTTCAATGCCATAATCTTTTTTTATTTTTTCTTCCAGTAAAGCCTTAATCACTTCGTCAGACTCGCCATTTTTCTTACACTGCTCAATAAAGTTGTCATATTTGCCTGACGAAATCACAAGATCAATTTCAGCATCAAACCTACGCTGGTAATTTTGATAAGTAATTTTTTGTCCACCAAAACGACGTTCAATTTCAATGTCTTTTAATTGACTGTATCTTCGCGACTGGTCTTCAAACAGCAAGGTTCTGCTGCGGAAACCTTCTCCAAGCACTTTTTTTGCCTGTGCAAATGTCAGTAAACAATATTTTATTGTTGGCGGATTATTGGTTGACTTTCTTGAATCCCAACAAGCATCAATAAAATACCAACCTTTTATGCCATATTTTTTATCATCAATATAAACAAAATTATTTTCGTGCCCAGAGTGTTTTTGTTTTGTTTTCGGATCAAAGGTGTCAATAAAATGCGAAATTACTTTCAAATTTTCAATTCCTGACTGATTACATAAATAAATCATAAGATTTGCATATCCAGCGCAAACAATATCATCACCTTCCAAAACACTGTAAACTGCTCTTGATTTGGCAACAGCTTCGCCATCTTTCTCTTTTTTATAAATTCTTGTTCCAACAAAATTATAAATCAGCAAAAATTTTTCTAGTGGCGACAATTTTAATTCTCTCACATTTTTTATAAAATTTTTTGCTTGGCGTTGAACTTTTACAATTGAATCAATGTCGTGTTGCTCTTCATATTCAATGCCTTTTATATCAATTTTGATATCTCCATTTGATTTTAATTTTTGCAGTTTATCAACAATTTCAAACTCAAGATAGTCAGCATCAATAATCAAATGTACTGACATTTTTTGTGTAACATAATTATTAAGAAGCTTATAAACCAAGTTGATGTTGTCTTTCAAATAATCTTTTGTGAAATTAAGTTCAATCGCATTTTCGCTAGTAAGATTATTTGCAACATACTCCTGAAATTTCATTTTCCCATTTAGATCAAAAACATCTTTATCTGTAAAAAGCATACTCTCTCCTATAAGTCTATTATACAACAGAAATAAAAAATTGCAAGGCAAATTATCCCTGCAATTTTAGTTGAACTATTTATCCTTAAAAAGCTTATTCAAAATAGGTTTTGAAACTTCTATTAAAAAGAATCCCAAAATATTTATTCCCATAACAGCCAAGAATTGAACAGCTGAAATGCTTGAAAGTCCAAACACAAAACCGACCGGTGTGAAGAATACAACCACTTGAATGAGCAACAAAATCAAAGTTGAAATATTCATAACTTTGTTGTTAAACAAACCTTTCTTGAAACTAAAATCTTTAAGTTCTTTGCAATTGTATGTGAAAATATATTCATTGATAACAATAGACAACAGTGTTAAAGTTTGAGCCGCTCCATAGCCAATGTATTTGTTTGCGATCACAAACACACCAATTGAAATTGCAGTTTCAATCAAAGCCGAAACAACTATGCTTGAAATCATGAAAGGCGTAAACACTCGCCTTGATAATCCAAAAGGTTTTTGTTTCATGCTGTTTTTGTTATCTTTTTCGAACGCAAGCGCAATTGACGGAATAGTGTCAGCCACAAGGTCAATATACAAAATATGGATTGGCGAAATAATATCTTTCATCATAAGCATGCCAATCAAAATCAAAAATATTTCAGTAAAGTTTGAAGACAAGTTGTAAAGGATTGTGCGAATAACATTGTTATATATTCTTCTACCTTCTTCGACAGCCGTAACGATTGTTGAAAAACTGTCGTCCATTAAAATTATATCAGCAACGTTTTTTGTGACGTCTGTCCCAGACCTGCCCATTCCAACACCCACATGTGCGAGTTTTAGCGCTGGCGCATCATTGACGCCGTCACCAGTCATTGCAACAACTTTTCCGCCAGATTGGAACGCGCGAACAATTCTAACTTTGTGGTCTGGAGTAACTCTTGCAAACACCGTATATTTTTTCACAAACGACGCAAGTTCGTCATCAGTGAGTCCGTCAATTGCAGAGCCTTCAATTGCTTGTGAGTCATTTTTTGCAATGCCAACATCTTTGGCAACCGCAAGTGCAGTCGCCAAACTGTCACCAGTAATCATAATCGGTTTTATCTTTGCCTGTTTGCATTTTTCAACAGCTTCTTTCACTCCGTCTTTTGGCGGATCAACCAATCCAACCATACCGACAAGCACCAAATCATCTTCATTAAATTCCGCTTTTGTTTCAATTGGTTTATAGGCAAGAGCCAAAACTTTGTAAGCCGTTTTGCTCATTGCCTTTTCTTTCTGAAGATATTTATTTTTAACAACTGGCGTTATCTTTAAAATCTTGCCGTTTTTCAAGAACCTGTTGCAATGCTTGATGATTTCACTATATCCACCCTTTGTCAGCACCATGAGTTTTCCGTCAAAATCATTTAGTGTTGTCATCATTTTTCGAGTTGAATCAAACGGAATTTCATCAACTCTTTCATGTTCGCTTTTTAGGTGCTCTATATTTTCACCAAGATTGTATAAATATTTGCTGAGCGCAATTTCAACGGGATCGCCCATAAATTCGCCCTTGTTTTTGCTGTCAGAAACCGTGTCATTGCACAGCCCCAAAATATGGTTGCAAATATCAAGCTCTTTATAGTTCTTTTTTATATCAATATATTTCTTTTCATTTGCATAGATTTCAACCAAAGTCATTTGATTGGTTGTGATTGTTCCAGTTTTATCAGAACAAATAATTTGTGTTGAACCCAAGGTTTCAATGGCAGAAAGTTGTTTTACAACAGTCTTCTTTTTTGCCATTTGTTCAACACCAATGGTGAGTGTTGCAGTGATTGAAACTGGCAAAACTTCTGGGACTGACGCAAGTATCATTGAAATGCAAAGCATAATGATTGAAAGTGCATCTTTTTTCAAAACCAAGCCATAGCAAAGGGTGATTGCAACCAATATACAGGCAATAACAGTGATAAATCCGCTGACTTTTTTAATCTTCATTTGAAGCGGAGTCAACGCTTCTTCTGCCTTATCAAGAGTGCCTGCAATCTTGCCAAGCTCTGTGTCCATGCCGGTGAAAATAACAATTGCTTCAGCTCTGCCGTTTACAATGCTTGTGCCTGAAAATAAAATATTTGTTTGGTCTTGAATAAGTTTGCTACCTGTCAAAACATCGTCAAATTTTTCAACTGACAAGCTTTCACCAGTGAGCACCGACTCGTCAACTTTTAAACTAACCGCTTCCAAAATTCTTGCATCTGCAGGAACTTTGTCGCCTGCGTCAAGACTAATCACATCGCCAACAACAAGTTCGCTGGCGTCAACTTCAATCCACGCACCATTTCTTTTAACTTGAACCTTTGACGATGTCATGGTTTTTAGCGAATCAATTGCATTTTCAGATTTCATTTCTTGAATAAAACCCATGATTGCATTTACCATAACGCATGAAAAAATAACAACCGCTTCGATAACGCTTTCATGATTCACAATTGAATAAACAAGCGACACCCCACTAACCAGAATAAGCAGCAAGATCATCATGTTTGCAAACTGGCTAAAAAATATCTTTATAGGTTTTCTTTTATTCTTTTCTTTTAAGATGTTTTTGCCGTCTTCCGAAAGTCTTTCGCTGGCTTCGTCAGATGTGAGCCCGTCAGCCGAACTTTCAACTGCGTCAAAAACTTCTTGTTTTTCCATTTGATAAAATAATTTCATTTGCCTTCTCCAATAACAATATATCACACCAAAATTGATTAAACAATTTAATTTTACACAATTTTCTTTACTTTTTAAAAATCAACAAAAAGGCTTTTGATAATTACCAAAACAGAATTATGAATGGAGTAAAATACATTGGTCGTGTTGTTTACCACTTCACATCAAAGATAACCGCAACAAATGAAAAAAAATAAATTTGAGCGCATAAAAAAACGAACCAGCCATTTTAAACTGTTTCGTTTTTTGTAATTTTTATTCACCCATTTGATTTGATTGAACTTTGCTCCATTCGATAACTTGGTCAAGTTTATTGTTGCATTCCTTCCAATACTGGTCATGCGAGCCGTCGGTTTTATTTTCCAAAATCAAGTTCCAATACTCGTCCAACACTTCACCAAACTTTAACACTGTTTGTGAATACATTTTTGGCGAATAACTGCCTTCACGAATCCATTGTCTAACATTTTTGCAACCCCAAAGATAAGTGTCAATTGGCATTGACGGCGTAACAATCACATTTTCAGCAGCGGTGTAAGCGTATTGATAATTCTTTATAGCAATGTAAATACAAGCCCTGCAAGCTTTGACTGGATCATATAAATCGTCAACGCTTTCAATAACATTTTTGCCTGTCAGTTTTCTGCAAACTTCATTCGCTTCTTCTGCGCCAGCCGCACTGATTTGAAATGGACCCTTGCATGGCTGATTTATATCGTCTTTTGAAAGTATGAAAGAACTTTCTCTGTGTTGAAATCCTGCAAACATGGCACCATTAAATTTGTTTTTATCAAACGCATAACGTTTAGATTCAG
The DNA here is from genome assembly GCA_934746515.1 of uncultured Clostridia bacterium. Classification (GTDB taxonomy): domain Bacteria; phylum Bacillota; class Clostridia; order Christensenellales; family UBA1242; genus RGIG1681. Next base: position 44,104 of record CAKVFH010000004.1, on the reverse strand, counting down.
AAACACTCGCATTAAACTTTTCAAGCTCGTCCATAACATTGTTAAAACAAACATTTGAAATTAGCAACGCGTCAGACATTTCCATTAAGGTGACACCCTTTGAGTTTTGATAGGTTCTGTAAGTCAAATCATCATAACTCATGTTTTTTACAATATCTTTCAAACTCATGTTTTGCTGTGTTTTCTGTGATGAGTTTTGATATGGCTCTTGAAATGTTTTTTGTTGCTCTGTAATTTCGTTTTTTGGCGCAGATTCTTGAATAACATCTCTTGCCGAATAAATCACTCCAAAAAGTGCAAGTGTCGCCATTCCTGTTGCCAAAGCAACCTTAACCTTGTTTGAAACTTTTTTCTTCTTTTCACTTGAAATGTTTTCCTTAACTCCAGAATCTTTTTCAATCAAGTTGTTTTCTCTATTTCTAAAAGCTAGATATCTTGCTTCAACCATTGATATTGGTGCAAGCACAAAGGGATATTTAACACCTTGTTTTTCAATTGCAACCAGTCTTGCTTTGGCTTTGCTTTTCTCATTTTCTTCAGCAATAAGTTTCTTTGCCCTGTCAATTGAAGGTTTTGAGTTTCTTATATTATAAAGCATATAATATTGCTTTTTACCATCTTCATTTTGGTCGGTGAAAAGCTCTGAATATCTATCGTAAATCTTACCTTTAAAAAATGTGTTTTTCATAGGTTCTCCTTTTGAAATTTTGTCTCAATTGGTACTAAAATTATAACATAAAATCCAAAGAATGTCAAATTTGTATCACTTTGCCAATACTTGAACTTTGTTTCCACACCCAATTTATTTAATCTAGCCCCGCCACCACAACACAAAATTTGAAATCTTTGTTAAATCTGCCCAAATATAAATTTATAGTCCTGCCAGGTTCACAAAATCTGTTTTATTTGCTAAAATTGTGTCAGGAGAAAATTATGAAAGGAATTATTATTTCAATTGAAGGCACAGACGGCGCCGGAAAACATACACAACAACAACTTTTAATGGAGTCTTTGCAAAAAAAAGGTTATGCTGTTTTCAACCAAAGTTTCCCAAACTATGACAGCGAATCTTCAGCACCAGTAAAAATGTATTTAAGTGGTGAGTTTGGCGACTCCGCAAACTGCTTGGATGCATATCAAGCATCAGTTTTGTTTGCAGTAGACAGAATGTGCACCTACAAAAAGAACATTGAAGAGCATTACAATAATGGCGAAATCATATTGTGTGACAGATATGTTCAATCAAACTTCATTCATCAATGCTCAAAAATTGATGATGTGGACCAAAAACTAGACTTTATCAAATGGGAAGAAGAATTTGAATACGGCACATTGGGTCTCCCACGCCCAGACTTGACATTTTTTATTGAAATGCCAATTGAAAAGAGCTTGGAACTTGCTCATGCTAGAGCAGACTACAAAACCGGAAAACAAAAAGATATTCACGAAGAAGATTCTCTATACATGAAAAAGTCTTATGATAATGGTTTGACACTTGCAAAACAACTAGGATGGTCACTCATTCACTGTGTTGACAAAAACAACAACTTAAAAACAATAGACGAGATTCATCAAGAAATTATGAGCGAAACTGAAAAGTTTTTAAGCAAAAAAAATTCAGCTATTGACATAAATTGATTTTGTGATTATAATTTATACACATTATTAAAGAGATAAACTAACGGAGTTATTATGGAAAACAAAAATCAATTCTATGTAAGCCAAATTCTTGGTGGCAAAATTTATAGATATGTAGACGGAAATGGAACAAAGGGTCGCGTTCACATTTCATCAAATAAAATTACACCACTTGAATGTAATGTTGATGAAAACGGTCAAAGTTTTATTGTTCTTGATGGTGATATTTATGACATCAACAGCATGCAAGATCTTGATTCAATTAACAACGCACTCAATAATTATAAAAAATCACTAAAGAAAATTCTTTCTACGCCAAGTGATGTAATTGCAAAAAATGATCCAGATCTTTATTTGAAAACATTGGAAGCAATCAGATATGCTGCTATTTCTGAAGGTAATGAAAAATTTAGAAAACTTAATAATTCATTTTTGCAACCATCACTTAGTTCTCAAATGTACAGCTATAGCGTAATTGATGCTTGTGTAAGAAAAATGGCAAGAATCACTAATGCTAAAAATAAACTTCAAAATAGTCAATCAGAAACAACCACACAAAAAGAAATGATATAAACAAAACACAAAAAAGACACCTTTTAAATCTTTACGGTTTAAATAAAGGTGTTTTTTTTACAAAAAAACCACAGGTTTTGATAAATTTCATGGGCCCTATACCCAATCGAATTTGTCACTTACCTGTGGTTTTATTTTTCTCTTTAATTTTTACTACGAATTAGTAGTTTTCAACTTCAAGCTCAAAGTATGCTTTTGGATGTGCACAAACTGGGCAAATCTCTGGAGCTTTTTCGCCAATGTGAATGTGTCCGCAATTTCTGCATTTCCAAATATGAATACCAGTATCTTTTGTGAAAACTTTGTTTTGTTCAACATTTTCAAGAAGTTTTTTGTATCTTTCTTCATGATGTTTTTCAATCTCGCCAACTGCTCTAAATTTTGCAGCAATTTCTGCAAAGCCTTCTTTTTCAGCAACTTCTGCGAATTCTTTATACATATCAGTCCACTCAAAATTTTCACCAGCAGCAGCAGCTTTCAAATTTTCTGCTGTAGATTTAATTTCGCCACCTTCAAGATACTTGAACCACATTTTTGCATGCTCTTTTTCATTGTCAGCTGTTTCCAAAAAGATGTCTGCTATTTGTTCATAGCCTTCTTTTTTAGCCTTGCTAGCAAAATACGTATATTTGTTTCTTGCTTGCGATTCTCCAGCAAAAGCTGACATTAAATTTTTTTCTGTTTGAGTTCCTTTTAATTCTTTCATAAATTTTCTCCTTCACTATAGTTTTTTGCATCAAATTCAGTAATTTTGTCACCATCAACAAGAAAAGCTTTTTTTGCCTTTTTCATAAGTGGCAAATCACTCATTGAATCAGAATAAAACGCATCAAGTTTGTCAAGTTCAAACAATTTACTAAACTCAACAACTTTTTGCTCACCATAACAATTCTCGCCTTCTATCTTTCCGCTTTTTGTGTCGAAATTTGTAGCCACCCAATATTTTATGTTAAGAGTTTCCATTATAGGCTTGATTATAAATGAAAGTGAAGCTGAAACAATAACATCATCTTCGGTTCTAATTTTTGCATACCATTCTTTTATACCATTTGCATATCTTTGCCAAAACTTATCAACAATTTTATCAATATTTTTATACCATGGCACAAAGAAAAATAGACATTCTTTTGTTTGCTTTTTGTTCAAGATTTTGCAACCATAAAGTGCAAAAACAAGCAAAAACCAAGGAAAGAACAATAAAAGATAAGGTCTCGAAAAAATCATGTAAACAAAAAAATTTGTCGAACTATCACTTTTGTAAATTGTCTTATCAAAATCATATCCGTTCATAGCTTTTCTCCAACCAAAGTATACCATTATTTGAATATTAAAAGCAACCAAAAATGCCACACAAAGCTTTTCACACCAAAGAAAACTTTTTACTTAAACTTGATAAGCTCATTTAAAAAATTTTCCGTATCAAAAACATCTTTAACATGATATGTTTGATAGCCCAGTGACTTTGCAGGAACAATATCTGTTAGTTCATTATCTCCAACCATAACAATTTCATCTGGCTTAAATCCGGTGTTTGTTAAAACTTTTTTCATCATCGGAATTTTTGTGTAGTCGTCATCTTCATAATTATTTTGATAGATTCCGTCAAACCAATCCTTGTCGATTTTATTTAGTTCTAAATAATATAACAAATATGAAAGAAAACTATCAGAAATCATAAAAAGCTTATACTTTTTCGAAATTTTTTCAATGATTTCGGGCTTGATAAAAACTGTATCTTTTGTCCTAATGTCTGGAATTCTTTCGTTGTTAAATTTTCTATACACGCCGTCATCCAAACCATTATCCCTAAAATATGCAAAAACTCGTTGATATAAGTGCAAGTCTGGATAGATTTTCTTTAACTCTTCAAGCTTGTTTTCAACACCTGGCAAAATTTTTTGCTCTTTCAAAAACTCTTCAGTCAGTGCATCACCACGAGTCCAGTCGCCGTAGGAATACATTGTGTTGTCAAAATCCAAAATCACACACTTAATCTTTTCAAGTTCCATGCTTTTTCTTTCATCTCCAAATTTTTTATTTTTGACAAATAAATTAGCTACACTTTGCATTTCAAACCAATAAGTTCGCTTAAAATTTTTGTTGTATCTTCTTCACCATCAACTTTAAAAGTTTGCAAGCCCACAAGTTTTGCAGGAATGATATCCGACCTTTCGCTGTCGCCAATCATAATAATTTCCGAAGGTTTCAAGCCTGTTTTTTCAAGCACTTTTTTCATCATTGGTATTTTTGTGTAATGGTCATCATTATATTCGTTTGACAAAATTTCCGCAAAGTCAGATTCTTTTATTTTTGCATAATCCAAATAAAAATCCAAGTAGACTCTTGAACTATCCGAAATCATGTAAATCTCGTAATATTTTGCAAGTTCCGAAATAACTTTTGGATCAATAAATTTTATGTCGTTACCCCTAATCTCACAAACATTTTCATCATTAAATTTTCTAAAATCGCTGTCATCAATTTTATTATCATGAAGATATGCAAAAATGTATTGAATTATATGATAATTTGGATATTGTCCCTTTAAGTATGCAACCTTTTCATCAAGAGTTTTATACTCTGGCAAAATGTTGTTATCCATCAAATATTGCCCAAAAAATTTTACTTCGCCAGACCAATCACCATTTGAGTAAAGCGTTCCGTCGAAATCTAAAATAACACATTTAATCTTTTTTAAGTTCATCTTTTTTCTCCTGGTGCTTTTTTAAAATGAAAATTGTCACAAACAGCGCAACATTCAAACACACAAGCACAATCAAAGCTATATTAAGTGACAAAAATGCTTTTGAAAGCATCGCAGAATTGTTTACTATCAAAACAAATTGAATGATATCAAACAAGCAAAGCCCAACAATCGCACAAACATCCACACACAAGCAAACAAACAAAACCAGCAGTTTTTTGCTATATCTAAACATCGCAAACAATCTATTCATAAACAATCTCCAGTTTGGTTTTTATTTCATCAAAATTTGAACATGACTTTATAAGCACACTGTTCTTGTAAAGCGAACTCAACAGGTCATCCGTAACATCTTTAAGTTTCCCAGAACCATAATAAAGCTGTCTGTTTGACTGATATAAAATACCAAAAACACCAAATGCGTTTTGTTTAATAGACTCATCGGCAACATAAAAGTTAGACACAACATAACTTAGCGCCGAGCCCATATATTCTACATTTGTTAAAAGTCCGTCATAAGTTCCAGAATAATCTTTATCCCCAAGCTTAAATTTTATAATGCCAACATATCCAATCACGCCGCCGTAAAGTTTATAAACATCTTCACTGGCTGTCTGATTTATAAATTTTGCGCTTGCATAACATTTTTGCACAACTGATTCTTGGTTGACACCAACAACTCCACCAGCAAACACTGTGACCGGCTTGTCAACTTTATTTGCAAAAATCTGTTTGTTAGTAACCGCGCCTGAATTTGCATCAATGTTACCAACAAACCCAGAAGTCAAAACAATTGAACCGTTAACACCAACAACTCCGCCAACCACAACTTGACCTGTCAAACTTTTTGCAGTGATATCACCCTTCGCAAATGAAGTTTCAATCGCACCTTCATAAGAATCGTTTTTGATGTTCTGTTCAACAATGCCACCAATTGCTACATTTGAAACATTTCCTTTTCCAATAAGTTCGCCATAGTTCTTGCAACCAACAATTTGTGCATAGTTATCACAAGCAATTCCGCCAACAAAAACATAAAAAATATTTTCTCCAGTTTCACTCAATGTTGACTCTGCATTCAGTTCACCATTGTTTACACACGATGAAATCTTTCCGTAATTAGTTAGTGCAATGCCCGCAATGTTTGGGTGCCACAGTTTGCCAGAACTTTGCAACAGTGTGGCATTGTTTTCGCATAATGAAATCTCGCCATAATTTTGAGCGGCAATTCCAGCAATATCAACTGTGTCTGCAACAACAATTCCGCTAACTGATTCAGAGTTTTCAATCTTACCATTTTCAAGATTGACACCAACAAAGTTTGCTAAATACGCATTTGTTTCACCAGCATTGATTGCGTTGCCGGAAATATATGTCTTGCAATTTGAAATTGTTCCACTATTTTCGCTTGCAAACAAACCAAAAAATGCATCGCCATTACAATCAAAATTCGCATCAAATTTTCCAGATATTTCACAATTTTCAATATTTCCACTCAATTTTTCAGAAATTATTGAACAATTTTGCGTTATTTTTATTTGATTTTCTGAAAGCTTAATCTTCAAATTTTTAATAGTTCCGGTCAAATTTTTAATAAGTGGCGAGTCAATATCTCCTTCAATTGTGACAGAATGTCCATCACAATCAATGGTCCCTGAAAACTTGTTTGCCACATTTCCACCACCAATCACAATGTCATTTGTGAGAGTATAAACCATGTCACCATTCTTTAGCGCCTGCACAAATTCATTTGCCGTTGTAATTTTTATTGGTTTTTTGACTGTTCCAAAACCAATATTATTAGAAACGAACGCAATCATAATGCTCGACAGTGCAATAATAACCGCACATATCCCCATAATCACAGAAAACAAAACATTATGCTTGACTTGTAATCTTTGATTTGGAATATCAATTTTTTCAGCATTAGATTTTACAGTTAAATTATAGTTTATTTTGTATATTTTGCTTAAAATTTGCAATATTTCTTCATTTTTATACAAAAATTTGAAATTATTTTTAAGTATAATTTTTTCATCTAAAACAGCAAGCATCAATATTGGATACACTGTTTTTCCATCTTCAAAAAACCTAACTGATTTTTTTGCGCGCGTTTTAAATGCCTTGTAAATATCAAATTTCTCGTCAACAATCTTAAAATTATGAATAGGCATCAAAAATTTTTCATACTTTGATAGAATTTTGAAACTTGAATAAAGGTACAAGAGTGATAGTATCGGAAATCTTCCATAGCAAATGTTTAAATCAGAATTTGATTGCATGAGAAAAGCAAACGATTTTAAATCGTCTTTTTTGATTGCTTCAAACAAATTATTTTCAAATTCTATTTTTTCCATTTCGCTTTAGTTTTCACCTTTCTTTCTTCCGCCCACTTGTCCATAATATCAAAAATGTATTCTTCATTGACATCATTTTTTTCCAGTATTTTTTTCAAAAGCTCGTTTGAATTTTGATAGTTTTCTGCGAGTTGTTCAATGCTAGTTTTTTCTTCCTTCAAATGAGAAACAACATCTGAATTTCCATTTTTGATTTCTTGAATGGTTTTTGTGTTTTCCATGATGTTTTTTGCAACATCTTCATTGATAAATTCACTAACAGATTGAAGATTTGAATTGTATTTATCAAGACTATTTTTCAAATCTTTCAAATCGTAATTTCTCTTTTTCTCTTCCAAAATTTCATCAAGCTTTGAAATCTGTTCTTCAGCTTTGTTTTCAATTTCATTAACTGCTGAAATTTTTGACTGAATGCTTTGGAACATGTTCATTAAATTTGAAACTTCATCAGTATACTTAGTTGTGCTTTTCAAAAACTCATCAACTTTTCGAGTCAAAGCTTCAGACTTTTCAGCCTGACTTGATAGCGTCTTGTAAATTTCAGTAAGTTTTCCTTGAACATCGCCAGAAAATGCTTTGTCAATTTTTTCAACATCGTTTTTCAGCGCATCGTAAGTTTCCAAAAACTCATGCATATCGTTTTGAATTGGCACAAGCATTTCTCTGTAACCAATAAATGCATCAATCAGCGCGTTTACTTCACTATTTTCCATTATTTTTCTCCTTAAATTCTTTAAGTTTTGTTTTTGTCCATCTGTGTTTGTTTTTTATTTCTTCAAGATCTTGTTTCAAAACATCCAAAATAAGCTTCTGTGCATCGTCATTCTCATCAAAATCCACAAAAAATCTAACAATATCGGCATCCAAATTATCAGCATTTTTTCCTTGAAGTTTGTCGATAAATTCTATTAAATTATTATCACCTGAAATTGCAAACTGCTTTTTTGCTTCATCAGAAAGCCCAGCTTTCCAAAGCGCAATACCAGCTTCTTTATTTTTACCTTTGAACACAAAATTTTCAAAGGCGTCGATTTTCGCAAGTTGTCTTACAGATTCAGCGTCGTTTTCAAACTTGTTAGCATAAAACCTTGCATTATCAAACTGACCAAGTTTTATAAATTCATCAATACGCTCATAAATTTCATCGTCGTCAATTTCGAGCTTACCGATGATTTGTGTGAACAATTCACTTGCATCTTCACCACTTTTTATCTCAAAGTTTTCCTTAAAAAACTCATCAAAAATTGGAACCTGTTTTTCTTCATAAACAAACAAATTATGCTTTGCTCTCGACAATCCAACATAAAACAAATTGAAAAAAAATCTAAAAACAGAATTTTCATCAGCCTGTTTGTGGTTAATATTCAATTGTTTAAGTTTTTGCCATTTATCAATATTGCTCGAAAGAATATCATAAAGTAAAACCGTTTCTCTCTCGAGTCCTTTTATTTCTGAAATTGTTAAAATTTCTTGTTTTTTAAACACTTGACGGAGTTGTTGTTTTTGTTCAAAATCGCTAACTAAAATCGTGAAATTTTCAAACTTTTGATTTTTTAAGTTCTCAAAAAATTTTTTATCATTGATATACACTGCATTTGTCAGCGTGTTCTCATCAACAGATTCCCCTGAAAGCACAAAACTGTGCGTTCCGAATTCTTTGATATTGATTTCGCTTAAACTGTTCAAAATTTCAACAATCTTTTTATTGTTTCTATAGTTCGATTCAAGTTCTGCAACATCAGTAACATCTTCGTTATACATCAATTTTTTCAAATATGAAAAACTGAAATATGAGGGATTTATCATTTGAAGAGCATCACCAACACAAAACATTTTTATTGAAATTTCTTTGATTAGCTTTAAATTGATTTGTGTAAAATCTTGAACTTCATCAATAATAGATAGTGAATATTTTTTGATTTTTTGAGTATTTTTCAATAATTTTCTTGAAATTACATTATTATCGGCAATGTTTTGCGTTTTTTGAAATTCTCCAAAAAGTTTTGCAATTCCATAAATCGTCTCACATTCATCAATCGAAAAACTATTTTTGCGCAAATTTTTATATTCATCAAGTGGCATCATTTCTTGATTATCACACCCAAAAATCATACCAAAAATTTCTTTATAAATTATTTGAAGTGATAGATTTTTTATTTTATCAAGTCTGTTCTTTAATTGGTGGTTGGAAACATTCTTCAAAAACACATTCAAAAATTCTTTTTCACCAAACATTTTAGGTTCTTCGCCCAAAACTTCTCTGTATAAATCTTCAAGAAGAAAATAATCAATGTGACTGTCCAAAAACTCGACAATTTGATAGAGCTTTTTGACAATATTTGATTCCGTGTCAACAATAAGCACAAGCCCAAGTCTGTTTTCTATTGCTTTTTTGTGATTTTTATCCAGAAAAATTATTCTGTTATTTTTATAATCATCAATAAAACTTTTAATGTTATTTTTAAATAGGTCAATTTTATTTTTAGTGTCAATCAACAGACCGCGTGAAAATGTTGAATACAAAATTCTGCCGGTATAATTTTTGCATGCAGTCCAAATAATTTTACTTAAACAAACATTTGTTTTTCCACTTCCAGCAACACCTTGAATTAAAAGGTTTTTATTTTCAACTTCAACAAAGCCCTGTTGTTTACTGTTTAGCATTGGAATATTTATAAATTCCGAATCCATAACAAGATAAAGCTTTTTAAACTCGCTTTCATTTGTTGTTTCAAAAACTGGTTTAACTGTTACATTGAAAATTTTATGCGATTTTAAATATTGAACAAGCCTTTGATCGTTATTTTTAATTTCTTCAAATTTTCCAGTGTTTTTGTAAAAAATTATGTCTTTTTTGCATAAATTTACATTTTTAACCTGAAATCCAAGTTTTATATAAAAGCTGAAACTCTTATCAAATGTGTCAACTTGAAAGGCATTTATCTGTTTTTCTAATTCAAACTCTGAAGCAATTTCATCAGTAACAGACAATAACCCTTCTGCAATATTTAAAATGAAAGTATCAATTTTTGAAAGTTTTTTTGTTTGATAAAAGAAACTTTCAGTTTTGTAAATTCTTGTTTCACTTGAAAGTATCTGTTTGTTAGTATTAACTTCAATGTTTAAATTTCTCATCTTATTCTACACTATCATTAAATATCAAATCTAAATTTCCTTCTAGTATTTCTTTTAATTTGTAATCAGTTTTGATTGAATTGACTGTTACTCTATTCAAATCAAAATCAAATATCACAGCCGGCGTTGAACCAAAGATTTTATCTTTTAGGCTTCTTCGTTGATTTTTTTCTAGTTTTTCAGATTTTTCTTGCAATTTTTGCGTTATTTTCTTTTTTAGTAACTCTAACGCTCTTTCTTTATTTTTTGTTTGTGATCGCTCATCTTGACATTCAGCAAAAATTCCAGTAGGTTTGTGAATAATTTTTATTGCGCTTTCGGTTTTGTTTATGTGCTGTCCACCCGCCCCACTTGACTTTGAAGTTTGAATTTCCAAATCTTCTTCTTTGAGTTCAAGCTCTGTGTTTTCAGTTTTCAAAACAACAACTATCGCTTCGGTTTCCTTGCCTTTTAAAATCTTTTTCACCTTTCCTGAAAATACACCAAAATCTTTGTAAACATTTTCACCTGCAATATTCAAGCTCACAGAACCTGATTGTCCACTTATCAGTTTTATTTCAAACTCATTGCTTGCTGCATATTTTTCAAATAGGTCTTTTAAAAGCAAAACAAATTCATCATCTTCTTTTGAATTGATTTCAATTTCAATAGTTTCATTTTCTTTTTTAAGCTGCTCCGAATATGCTTGTTTTAAATTATTCTCAAGAACCATTTGTTTATTGTTTAATTCATCAAGTTCTTTTTGAATTTCATTAGATTGGTCATCCAAAGCTAGATCAGACAATTCTTTGATATCTTGTTTAAGTTTGTTAAGTTCTTTATAAAGTTTTACAGTAGGTTCCAAACTTTTAAGTTTTTTCATGTAATGATTGCAAAGCTTAAAATCTGACATAACTTCAACAGACGAAACAATTTGACTCAACTCGTCAAACTCTTTTTCCTGCGCCAAAAAAATGTTATCAAATTTTTCACTTACACTTTCCATAGAATAATAATAACAAATAAAGTTTATTTTTACAATCAGATATAGTTTAAAAACCGCAAATTCGTCAAAATTGTCAAGATATAGTTTTGATTTAACAAAGCGAATGTGCTATCATAAATATGTAAGGAGAAATTTTATGAAAATTTCAATATTGGGCCCCGGAAGATGGGGAACCTTCATTGCATGGTATTTAAACAAAATCGGAAAAACCGTAACTTTATGGGGGCGCGAATCAAGCGAACAAATTCAACAACTAATCAGCACCGGAAAAAATGAATATGTCACCCTTCCAAAAACTATAACACTCACCACAAATTTAGATTTTGCGATTAACACTAGCGACTATATTATCATTTCCATAAGCGCACAAGGACTCCGAAATCTCATGGAGCAAATCAAACAAAATCCTGACTACTCTAACAAAAAATACATTCTTTGTATGAAAGGTATTGAAAAAGGCACAGGTGCAAGACTTTCAACAATCTTAATAGAAAATGGCATCCCTGCCAAAGATATCGCAGTTTGGGTTGGACCAGGACATATTCAATCATTCGTAGCCGGAGTTCCAAGTGTTATGATTATTGATTCTTATAGCCCTGAATATTCAGAATTTTTAGTAAAAAATTTCAGATCAGATTTAATAAGATTTTATCAAGGCAAAGATATGATCGGCAGTGAAATCGGTGCAGCTGCAAAAAATGTTATGGGACTAGCTGCCGGTCTTTTGGACGGCATGGGCTACTCAACACTCAAAGGCGGTCTCATGGCGCGTGGTTCAAGAGAAATTTCGAGACTTATTGGAGCTTGTGGCGGAAACCCAATGTCTGCTTATGGACTTTGTCATCTTGGAGACTATGAAGCCACACTATTTTCTGAATTTTCACACAACAGAAAATGGGGCGAAATGTTCGCACAAGACAAAACATTTGACAAACTTGCCGAAGGTGTTGACACATCTGACGCGCTTCTGTCACTTGCAAAAAAGAATGGTGTTGAGCTTCCAATCACACAAACAGTCTTTGATGTAATTCACAAAAAAATCACAAAGCAAGAAGCAATCAATCGACTTTTCGCAAGAGACAACATGAGTGAGTTTTAATTATTTTAACCGCAAATAATATCAAAAAAACGCAAAAAATATTAAAAATTCACTAAAAAGAATTAAAATTTGAATATTTTTGAATTTTTCTTGTAATTTTTATAGATTTTCCAGCAAAATAAAAACACAGGTTTTGACTTGAAACAATCAAGTTGAACCTGTGCTTTTTTATTTTACTTCATACACTGATGAAAGTGATGAAAGTTTGTTTTTTATTTGTTGCAACTGAAGTTTATCTTTAACAAGCACTCCAATCTTTAAAATAAAATCGCCATTCTTTGTTGTGTTTGTGTTAAGCGAAACAATTTTAATGTTTAGTTCACTAAACGCATTTGTGATTTCAATGTAAATGTTTGAATTTTCTTTTGCAACAATCTCAACACTCGACATGAAAGACGATTCCGATGAAATGTTGTTCATGTTCCAGTCAACCTTGATAAATCTTGATGGCGATAAATTTGCCAAACTTTCACAGTCGGCACGATGAATTATAACACCCCTACCCCTTGAAACATAGCCAACAATTTTGTCACCGGGAATTGGATTGCACCCTTTGCAATATTTTGTGAGTGCACCTTGCACACCCAAAATGTTTGTTTTGCCTTCAAGTTTAATTTCTTTTTCGGAAATATCATCAAGAAAAGTTTTTGTTTTCTGTTCTTCTTGAGCTCTCAAACTCTGAAGTCTTTTCACAACTTTTTCAGCAGTTAGCGATCCATAGCCAACACCGGCGCAAATTTCATCAAAGTTCAAAAACGCTCCTTTTTTTAGCAAAACATCAATGTATTCATCTTTCAAAAGCGAGTTAAGTGCAATATCGTTTGCTTTGGCATATTGTTCAATCATTGACCTGCCTAGTTTGATATTGCTTTCTTTCATCTGTTTTTTGAAGAAATAATTTATCTTATCTCTGGTTGCTGGCATTTTAACTTTTTTAAGCCAGTCCTTTGATGGACCTTTTGAATTTTGCGATGTAATAATTTCAACAACATCACCATTTGAAAGCGTAGATATTATTGGAACCATCAAACCATTTACTTTTGCACCAACACACATATTCCCAATGTCAGAGTGAATTGCATAAGCAAAGTCGATTGGTGTTGAATTTTCCAAAAGCTTAACAACCTTGCCTTTTGGTGTTTGCACAAAAATCTCACCGACATAAACATCAGTGCTCAATTCTTTTAAAATTTTTTCAGTCGTTGAATCTTCTTTATTTTCAAGAATTTTTCTGATTTCTAACAGTTTGTTATCAAGCCCTGCGAGACCTTTTTTGTGTTCTTTATACAAAAAGTGAGCAGCGACACCATATTCTGCAAACTCGTGCATTTTGTTGGTTCTGATTTGAATTTCAAAGAACTCGTCTTGAAAATAAACCGTTGTATGCAAGCTTTGATAGCCGTTTTGTTTTGGGTTCGCAATATAATCTTTAAATCTTCCATCAACTGGCGTGAAGTTTGCATGCACAATTCCAAGAGCTGCATAACACTCGCTGACATTTTTAACAATAATTCTCGCAGCGGCAATATCGTAGATATTTTTGAGATTGGTTGATTTTTCTGTGATTTTTTTATAAATACTAGATAAGTGTTTGATTCTGCCATAGCAAGTGCACTCAATGTTATTTTTCTTTAAAAGCGCTTTTATCGTTGTAACAATTTTGTTTATCATGTGCATGTTAGCACGCGTCTCATGAGAGACATCAAATTTTAGTTTTGCATATTCATCAGGATGATGAAACTCAAACGAAAGATCCTGAAGTTCGGATTTTATTTCTGAAATGCCAAGTCTTGCAGAAATTGGCGCATAAATATCATCAATTACCTTAAAAAGTTTTTGCGCATATTCGCTATCAGTTTTCTTAACATTTTTGCGAGCTTCAATCAAAACTTGCACAGACTTTACAATAACCACACGAATATCTCTTGTGATTGCAATCAGCATTTCTTTCAGCCCATTTGGGTCTGTGTAATCTTTTGAATAAAAATCTACCACAAGCAAGCTGTTTATAATTTTGCTGATGCTTGGATAATTCACAAGCTCTTTTTTTAGTTCATCTTTTTGAAGAACGAAAGGATAAGCATAGCCTGCGCAAACACTGTCAATATCAAGCTTAAGCTCTACAAGCATTTTGACAATTTCTTCAGAAGAATTTATCAGATTTTTATCACTACAAGAAGCTGTTAGAAGTTTTTGTATTTCCAGAAATTTCTGTTCAGACTCTTCATTATATATTTGTTTTAAAACTTTCGTATTCAGCATAGGTCGCCTCCGTATAACAATTTTATTATAGCGAGTTTTTAAGCTTTTGGCAATTTATTAAAAGAACTTTAAATCGTTTGGTAGAATTGCACAATCATGATATCATATCAATTGTAGGTATGGATAATATTCAAATTTCAAAGGTATGTGGGCTTTGTGCGGGATGCAAAAACGCAATAGAAACTGCTGAAAAACAGGTTCAATTTTCTCGCGTTGCGCTTTTTAAGGAAATTGTGCATAACAAAAATGTAAACAAGAAATTGACTAATCTTGGCATCAGAACAATAGAAGACTTAAAAGACGCGAGCAAAGACGAATGTGTAATTTTGCGAGCACATGGCGAACCACCTGAATCGTATGACTTTATCACCAAAAACAATTTACAGTTTGTTGACTGCACATGCCCAAATGTTACAAAAATTCATGAATTGGTCAATGAGTTTTCTAACAATGGATACAAAATCATCATTATTGGCAAATATGGCAAGTCTAATGGCAAAATTCACCCGGAAATTTTGGGTACAATTGGCTGGTGCAAAAGCGAACCAATATTGATTGAAGATGAAGAAGATTTGCAAAAAATTAACCCAGCAATTGGCGAAAAGCTTTATTTGGTTTGCCAAACAACCTTTAATGAAGCAAAAGCAGACTTGCTTATTCAAAAAATTAAGTCAATCTGCAAAGATCAGAAAGCAGAACTAATAATCAATAAATCTATTTGCAATGCCCAAAAAATGATAAACATTTTCTCTAGCGAACTTGCAAAAGAATGTGATGTTATGATTGTTGTTGGCGGAAAAAATTCCAGCAATTCAATTGAACTTTTTAACAATATCAAAAATATTACAAACGCAATTTTTATTGAAGATATCTTTGACTGGGAAAGCGAATTAAAACGCAACAATATTAAAATTTCAAAAGACACTAAAATTGGCATAACAGCCGGTGCTTCAACTCTAAAAGAAGAATTAGTTACTCTTAAAAATTTAATTGAAAAAAGGAAAGAAATTTTATGAAAATCAATGTAAATGAACACAGCTCTATTCAAATTGACAATATTTATTTTGATCCATACAACATCAAAAACGCAACCCACAAGGCAAAATATATCTTTTTGACACACACCCACTATGATCACTTGAGTGAAAATGATATTGATAAGGTTATAAATTCTTCTACAATCATAATTGCAACAATTGACGCAAAAGAAAAACTTGAGTCAAGATATCAAAATAAAATCATCTATGTTAAGCCAAACGACATAATTTCGCTTGAAAATATGGAAGTTGAAGTTTTGCCAGCATATAACATCAATAAAGAATTTCATAAAAAATCTTACGGCTGGGTCGGATATAAAATCATTTATAACGGCAAGGTTTTTGCAATTTTGGGAGACACAGATTTAACACCAGAACTCAAAGAACTAAACTGCGACTATCTTTTCGTGCCAATCGGCGGAACATACACCATGGATGCAAAAGAAGCATCAACTCTCGCAAATCTAATCAAACCTGAAGTCGCCATTCCAACTCACTACAACTCAATCGTTGGAACAAAACAAGATGAGTCGGTATTTTTGAAAAATCTCAACAAATCAATCACTGCAAAAATTTATCTTTAAACACAAAATAATTGAGTAGTGCAATTTGATTTCCAGAATTTAAAATTAAATTCATATAAAAAGGCTAGCAAAATGCTAACCTTTTATTTTTTAAATAATTTATAAATTATTGCAAGCAGTGCACCAATTCCAACAAAGCGTAGAACTTTTTTAACCTTATACCAAGTTGAAACTGGCGTTTTTCCAATCACTTTTCCTGTCGTGCCACTGATGTAAAGTTTATAGCGCTTGTTTTTATAATTAAACACATTCACATAAACCGGAACATAGGTGAAGTTGAAAAATACATCTTTGGTTTTACAAAAAACATCAATATCGTGCGTGTCGTTTTTGCGAGCCAAAAGTTCACGCGTGATACTTCTTTTGAAATCCGCACTCGCCTTGTCAACCACCTTGTCGTAAAATGCATGAATGTCCTTTGTGATTGGGTCAACTCTTGAACCAAATGAATATTCTGGCGAATATGGAACAATGTTCGAATAATCCGTTTCATCGAACAAATCCAGAAAACATTCTTCTTCACCTTCGGTTGCACAAGCATCAATTGA
The DNA here is from genome assembly GCA_934746515.1 of uncultured Clostridia bacterium. Taxonomy (GTDB): domain Bacteria; phylum Bacillota; class Clostridia; order Christensenellales; family UBA1242; genus RGIG1681. Next base: position 27,182 of record CAKVFH010000004.1, on the reverse strand, counting down.
ATCAACTCGCTTTTCTCTTTCGCCATAAACGGGATTGTTGACTGTGTAATACATGTCAAAGCTGTCTTTTTTAACAATAGATTCGGTTGCCGAAAATGACGCATACATATTAAACGAAAAATTCCAAACAGGAATCAAAACTGACATCAATTTTTGATTTTCTGCCATTTTTAAAAGTTCTTTTGGAGCTTTTCGATTGTTTTTTAAATAGTCTTTCATTAGTTCTGATGCTTGTTGTTTTGTGATTTTGAAAGGTATAACACCGTCTGCACAAAAACCGGGTTCATCGGTGAGTTCAATGTCACTACTTCCACAGTTTGGGCATCTTGAAGAACGACCTTCAGTTGTCATAAAGTAAATTCTGCCACATGATTTACACTTGTAGCTGTTCAGGTTTTTATTGAACATGCTTGGGTGAAACCCAGTGTTGTATTGTCTGACAATGACCGCATTTTTTCGAGCCGTTGGCAAGTAAAAACTTGACTCACAATATTTGCAAGTCAAACACCCTGTCTTTGGGTTAAAGAAAAGATCACTGCCACAATTTTGGCAAACCGAACTAAATTCTTCCATACATTTATTTTATATTTTTTTTGAATTTTAATCAACTAAAAATATTACATTTATTCCTGTTAAATTTTGTGCTAAATTTTTTTTATGTTATAATGTTTATATAGGGGGGCAAAATGGCACAAACAATAAAAAGCTTACAGCAACAAATGGAAAAAATCAAAATAGCCGGATTTTCAGTCAAGGGCTATGAAAAAGGCGACTATGGATACAATCTCGTGTACGGAACACTTGATAATCAAATTGAAGTTTCTTTTAAAGTTTTTTATCAAAAAGATAATGATGAAGCAATTAAAGAGATTCAAGAATCCATAAAGAAAGACATTGATTTTGTCAGATTCATACAAGACAAACTCATTCCTAAAAATTGCAAACTTGTTAAGTTTATTGACGGCAAATTTTTATATTCTTTCAAGCTGGGTCTTGAAATTGATAGCAAAACCATAGAGTTTTATTTGTTATGGGCTCAATGGATAAAGGACAATGCCCCACCTGTTTATTATCCACTCAACCAGCTCGTCAAAAACATTAAAATCTCCGCGAAAAAATACGCAAAAAACTTTAAAACATTGTTAAATTTTCCAAATTTTAAATATGAAAATCATTCAGTCATTTCCGGATTAACCAACGCAAATATAAATACTCTAAACATACTTGTTAGCGGAAGTGCTTTCGGAATTCAAGACAGCTTCATCATTAAAGATTTTGAAAATGCCAACATCAAAAAAATTTTAAAGCAACAACTTAAGACTTTAAAAAATAAATCACAAAACAAGAATGTCGCAACCAATAATAATGAATTGATTGATTTTAGAAACTATGCAGAACTGATTAAAGCATTAAAAAAAGAAAATCAGCTAACAACCCAGTTTAAAAATAACAACACACCAGAAAAACAAAAAGCAAGAGATGAATTCTGCAAGAACACTCTAATTCCAATCGTCAAAGAAATCGTTAATCAACTAGATGCAAAATTTATAAAATGGCGAACTGGCGAAGAAGTTTCTTGGAAAGAGCTGTTTCCAGAAAGCTTTTTTGAAGACTATGATTATAATTGCATAAGAATGATAAATGTTCTGTTTGAGCGTGGCTGGACAGGAAAACATATTTGGAAAAACGATATTATAACCATATCGGGTTGTTCAACTCGCGATAAAAAAGAAGAGCTATTGAAACTCGGTCAAGATGTCAAACATAATCTCGACACAACCTATGATGTTATCAAATGTGATGATATAATTTTAGACAGCGACAATAATATTATTTTAAATCCAGAAAATAATAAAAGAGACTTTGCAAAGAAAATGACAATCAAAACTATAAATGATAATGTTGAAAGACTAACTCATAACATCAATATTTTTAAAACCAACAATGACAAATACAAAGCCAATGCAATGATTGCAATTTTCTATAATTTTTTAGGTGAAACTGAAAAAGCTAAACAATATAAAAAAATTGTTGATAAAATTAAAACTAATAATGTTAATACCGATAATAAACTAGAAAATCTACTTTCGGTAATCAAGTAAAAAACTCGTGAAAATTACACGAGTTTTTTTATAGCATTATTCTTTTGACCTTTTTCTTCAAAATATTAAAATGTTAAGTTTTAAATTTTTTAATTCTACAATTAGTCAATAAGGTCGCAGCCTTCAAGTGAGAACTGGCTGTTATAAAGGTCGGCATAAAATCCGCCTTTCTTGATAAGTTCTTTATGGTTGCCAGACTCAACAACATCGCCGTCTTTCAAAACCAAAATAATATCTGCATTTTTGATTGTTGAAAGTCTGTGAGCAATAACAAAACTTGTTCTGTTTTGCGTGAGTTTGTCCATTGCCTTTTGAATTGTCTCTTCGGTTCTGGTGTCAACATTTGATGTTGCTTCGTCCAAAATGAGCATTGGAGTGTTTTGAATCATTGCCCTTGCGATTGTCAAAAGTTGCTTTTGACCGACCGAAACATTTGTTTCGTCAGAGAGCACTGTGTCGTAGCCATTTGAAAGAGTTTTGATGAAGTGTTCAAGTCCGCAAGCCTTGCAAGCTGCGTCAAGCATTTCTTCAGAAACATTTTCTTTGTTGTAAACAAGATTTTCTCTGATTGTGCCTTCAAAAAGCCAAGTGTCTTGCAAAACCATTGAGAAAATATCTCGAAGCTGATCTCTTCTCATGTCATAAATTGAAATTCCGTCAATTTTAATATCACCAGAATTTGGTTCATAGAATCTCATCAAAAGATTTACGATTGTTGTTTTTCCAGCGCCAGTTGGGCCAACGATTGCAACTTTTTGCCCTGCCTTTATATCAACTGAAAAATCATGGATAATTTCTTTGTTTTTGCTGTATCCAAATTTAATGTGGCTGATTTCAACATCGCCTTTAATTTTTTCAGGGATAGTAACATTTTTGTTTGACTCATCAGAAAGTTCTTTTTCTTCCAAGAAATCAAACACTCTTTCACTTGCAGCAGCGGCGGTTTGCACACTTGTCATGGCTTGCGCGATTTGTGAAAGTGGATTTGTAAACAAACGGATATAAATCATAAACGATGTGATTACACCAAAGCTAATCTTGCCTTTTGCAAACAAAATTGCACCAATAACACAAACTACAACATAGCCAAGGTTTCCAACAAACGCCATAAGTGGGTGCATAATGCCTGACAAAAATTGTGATTTCCAACCTGTTGTGTAAAGTTTTTTATTTACATTTTCGAATTTATTTTTTGTTTCATCTTTTGCATTGTAGGTGCCAATAACAGTTTGTCCAGAATAAACTTCTTCAATAACGCCGTCAAGTTCAGCAAGTTTAACCTGTTGCTCAACAAAATATTTTTGTGATTTTTTGATTATGATTGACATAAGTCCAAAACCAATTATGGTTGAACCAATAGCACAAAGCGCCAAAATCCAGTTTGTAACAAACATCATGATAAGCGAACCGATAAACAAAACAATTGCACCAACCAAGCTTGAAACACTGTTCATAAGAGTTTGTCCAATGGTGTCAATGTCGTTTGTAACAACTGACAAAACATCACCATAAGGAACTTTGTCAATATATTTTAGTGGAAGTTTGTTGATTTTCTTTTGAATATCGCTACGAAGATTTTTGCTCATAACAAAGCAAACTCTACCAATCAAGTAGTTAGCAATATAGGTGAACACCGCGCCAAAAATATACAAGCAAATCAAAAGTGTTCCAATTTTCCAAATATCAGTCATTGTGAAAGGCACGCCTTTTACAAGTGAATCAGAAATAATATTTGTCAAATCGCCAATTTTGTTTGGTCCAACAAGTCTGATGACAGTGCTTGCAATAATCAAGATTGTTGAAACAATAATCATTGGCATGAAAGTTTTTAAATATTTAAAGAGTCTTGCAAAAGACTTTTTCATATCTTTTGCTTTTTGTGGAGCTCCCTTAGGTTGCATTTTAGGCATTTTTAAGTTCCTCCTTTGAAAGTTGTGAAAGCGCAATTTCTTTATAAACTGGGCAGTTTTTCATGAGTTCATCATGAGTGCCTTCACCAACAATTCTTCCTTCGTCAAGCACAATAATCTTGTCGGCATTTTTTATTGTTCCAATTCTTTGCGCAACAATCAAACAAGTAACATCTGAAAGTTTCTCTTTTATCGCCCCACGAAGCATTTTGTCAGTTTTGTAATCAAGCGCTGAAAAACTATCATCAAAAATCAAAATTTCAGGGTTTCTTGCAATTGCTCTTGCGATTGAAATTCTTTGCTTTTGGCCGCCGGAAACATTTTTTCCACCTTGGTCAATTGTTGCGTCAAGTCCGCCAGCAAGATCATAAACAAAGTTTGATTGCGAAACATCAATGGCTTTTGCGATTTCTTCATCACTTGGTTTCAAGCCATTCTTTTCACCGAGCGAAATATTTTCTTTAACGCTTCCATTAAACAAAACTGCCTTTTGTGAAATGTAGCCAATTTTATCATTAAGCTGTTCTTGTGTGTAATCTTTAACATTCACGCCGTCAACAATAACTTGTCCTTCAGTCGCATCATAAAGCCTTGGCACAAGATTGATAAGTGTGCTCTTTCCGCTTCCGGTTGAGCCAATAAACGCAATTGTTTGTCCTTTTTCAGCTTTGAAGCTAATGTCATGCAAAACATAATCTTCTGCATCAGGATATTTAAAACCAACATTAACAAATTGAACTTCACCAGTTTTGATAGGCTCGCTTGTCCCGTCACCTTCAATAATTGAGTTTTTGGTGTTAAGCACTTCATTGATACGAGTTGCAGAAACTTGAGCTCTTGGGAACATGATAAAAATTGCAATCAACATAACAAAACTCATGATAACTTGAATTGCATAACCACTGAATGTTGTCATGTTGGCAAACAATGTGATTTTGTCCATAAGATTTTGTGAGTTATAGATAAGTGACGCACCAATAATGTAAATTGAAAGTGGCAAACCATTCATGATGAGCGCCATAACAGGATCCATAAGCGACATTGAAACATTGATAAACAAATCATTGTCGGTCATGTCTTTGTTCACTTTTTCAAACTTCTTTTCTTGATAATCTTCTGCATTGAAAGCACGAACAACTCTTGTTCCGGTGAGACCTTCACGAGTAACGCGGTTGAGATTATCAGTGAGAGTTTGAATTTTTCTAAACTTTGGAACAGCCACAACAACAATAATCAAAATCATCAAAACAAGGAACACAACGGCGCAAACAGTTGCAATTGTCCAAGAAATGTCTGATGAAACGATTTTGCAAAGCGCCATAACGGCCATAACTGGTGCACGAACAATCATTCTAATGCCCATTGAAAATAGATTTTGAACTTGAGTAACATCGTTTGTTGACCTTGTAATCAAACTTGCAGTTGAATAGTGCTTTACTTCAGCTGTTGAAAAACTCATAACTTTGTCATAAACAGCAGACCTGATTCTTTCGCCAAGTTTTGCTGAAAGTCTGGTGACAAAAAAGTTTACAATAACCGCACCAATTGCACTGCCAATTGCACAAGCGATCATGAAACCACCATTGATCCAAATTTTATTGATATCGACATTTGAGCTTGCTATTATTGTTGTAATTTCGCGCATGTAGTCAAAAATCTTAAGTTCAAGCCACACATTGCACACAATCAAACCAACAATGAACAAAATAAGCAAGTATTCTGTTTTTTTCAAAAATTTAAGCAGTTTAAACATGTTTTTCTCCTTTATTTAACCTAAGCAATTATAGTTGCATTTTTTAAAATATGCAATAAGTTTTAAAAAAAGAAATTAAATTGATAGATTTTATAATCCATTGTGATTATACTATGTTATATAACATAAAAATTGTACCAAAATCAAGGATTATTTATGGAATTGAGAATAACTGGAACAAAAACTGAAGAAAATATTTCTGGAAAATCGAAAGTATATAAAATTAGCGCAGAAAAGGGAACCGCAGAACCAAAACAAACAGAAAAACAAAAGACAAATGTTCACAAAAATCACAGATTAAGGCTTAAATCGCAATTCGTTGAAAATGGCATAGACGGTTTGACAGATATTCAAAAACTTGAAATGCTTTTGTTTTATGCACTTCCACAAAAAGACACAAATCCGCTGGCACACGAACTATTAAATGAATTTGGTTCGCTTGCAAGTGTTCTATCGGCAAGTTACAACGAACTTATTAAGGTTGATGGTATCAAAGAAAATACCGCAACACTTATAAAATTTTTCGGTTCAATGATAAACTATTGTGGTAGACCAGATGAAGAAGATGCCGTCACAAGTTCTGCAAAAGCAAAAGAATATGCTTCAAAATATTTCAAGCATGTTGCTGTTGAGCAGTTTTATGTTTTCTGTTTAACCAAGTCAAACAGAGTTAAAAAATCTTTTCTGATTAACTCTGGTTCAACAAGCGAAGTTAATGTTGAAATCAGAAACATAACCGAAAAGTCACTTGAAACAAATTGCAACCGCATGATTGTTGCACACAATCATCCACATGGCAGAGCTGTTATGTCTAACCAAGATTGCAGATTTACCTATTCTCTCCTTTGCAGTTGTATATTAAACAATATTGAACTTATCGACCATATCATTGTTGGCACAGACAAAACAATCTCTCTTTATGAACAAGGCATAATGGCAAGGCTTAAAGAAAAGGCTGCAAAAACCATTCAAATTTCCGATGTAAACAAAATGTTTATTTCAGAACAACCTGAAGGTTATGAAAAATCAATGATCGACGAAACTGGTGCACCAGTTGAATTATAACAAACAATAAAAATTGCCAAAATTTTAAAACCACACACGGCAAGCAAATAAAACTTAACAAAACAAAAATGCGGAGCGATCTGCATTTTTTTTGATTTTAGATAATATATCTTTATTAGCGAAAAAGGAGTTTTATTTTGGCTTTTTATAATAAAGATATATCTGAAATATTGAATGAGCTTGACTCGTCTAGCGATGGTTTAACTGACAATCAAGCGCAAATAAACAGAGACAAATTCGGCTCAAACGAACCAGAAAAACAGAAAAAAGACGGTTTCTTAAAACGATTTTTTCTGCAATTTAAAAATATCATGATTATAATCTTGATTGTCTCTGCAATCATTTCGTGTGCCACCGCCATTATTGATAAGGATATTGAAAATCTGTTTGAAGGCATACTTATTTTTGTTATTGTCATTATCAACGCGATTGTTGGTGTCATTCAAGAACAAAAGGCTGAAAACGCACTTCTTGCTTTGCAGAAAAAGACAGTCCCTTTTGCAAAGGTTTACCGAAACGGCAAACTCACAAAAATCAAGATTCATGATGTGGTTGTTGGCGATATAATTTCTCTTAAAGCCGGCGATTACATTCCAGCTGACATAAGACTGATTTCAACAATAAATTTTAAGTGTGACGAAAGTTCCCTGACCGGTGAAAGCCACGATATTCAAAAGCATGCAAAACAATTGCGCCATAAAAATCTGCAAATTTCGTCACAGGAAAACATGTGTTTTGCAGGCACAATGGTTAAATCTGGCAAAGCCACTGGAGTTGTGACATCTGTTGGAAAAAACACCGAGTTTGGCAAGATTGCAAAAATTCTAAACAGCTCAAAAAAAGAAAAAACTCCACTTGAAAAGAACATTGACAAAATTGGAAAATTCATCACAATCTCTGTAATTTGCATTGTTGTGGTTGTGTTTATCGTGCAGGTTCTTTTAAACAAAAACATCACTTTGATGCAAGCACTTTTAACATCAGTTGCACTTGCCGTTGCCGCAATTCCTGAAAGTTTGCCCGCGGTCATCACAATCATCATGGCGCTTGGTGTTCAAAGACTTGCCAAACAAAATGCGATCGTAAAAAAGTTGAGTGCTGTTGAAACCCTTGGTTGCTGCAACATCATTTGCACCGACAAAACTGGAACCTTAACCGAAAACAAAATGTCTCTAAAACATATTGTGACAATAAATCAAACCATGGACACAGATTCATTTTCTTATGAAAAAGCAATCACTCTTTCAAACATTGCAAGCACCTGCAACAGCATAAATTTCAAGACTGGAATCGGTGGTGATGCAACCGAAACTGCGATTGTAAACTTCCTTAAAGACAAAGGTATAGACTTTGACAAAATCAAGCAAAGCTATGAGCTCATTCATGAAAACGAATTTAATTCAATCAAAAAATTGATGAGCATTATTGTAAAAAAAGATAACAAAAAATTGCTGATGGTCAAAGGCGCAATAGATTACATTCTTCCAAAATGCACAAAGGTTCTTTTTGACGAAGAAAGCGAGCAAGACTTAACTGAAAATTTAAAACAAAAAATCATTTTTTCAAATGAAGAAATCTGCGAAAAAGGTGAACGCGTCATTGCCTTTGCAATCAAAGACGCAAGCGAAAACAGCGACGAAAACAATCTCACTTTTGTTGGCTTTGTTGGAATTATTGACCCACCTAGAAAAGAAGTTTTTGATGCTATAAAACAAAACAAAAAAGCAGGCATAAAAACCATTATGATAACAGGCGACCACCCAGCAACCGCTTTTGCAATTGCAAAGATGCTGGGCATTTCAAAAAGCAAAAAAGAAGTTTTGACTGGAAAAGATTTTGACAATATCTCACCAAAAGAACTTGCGAAAATTATTGATAACTATTCGGTGTTCGCAAGAGTTTCGCCAGAACATAAACTAAAAATTGTGACCGCCTTGAAAGCCAATAAAAATGTTGTTGCTATGACTGGTGATGGTGTAAACGATGCGCCAAGTGTGAAAAATGCAAACATTGGTGTTTGCATGGGCATCACCGGAACTGATGTAACAAAGGAAGTTGCCGACATTATCATTTCTGACGACAACTATTCCACAATCGTCACTTCGATAAAGCAAGGCAGAACCATTTATCAAAACATCACAAAAACCATTCTGTTTTTACTTTCAACAAACATCGTTGAAGTTTTAGGAATTTTTGTAACTTCCCTGCTTCTCCATGACAGTGTATTTTTGTTGCCAACTCAAATTTTATTCATTAACCTTGTAACCGATTCGCTCCCAGCTTTTGCACTTGGTCTGGAAGGTGCTGAAAAAGACATCATGAACAAGCCGCCACGCGACTCAAGCAAATCCATTTTGTCAGGTGTGACTGGCTCAAGCATTATCTATCAAGGCTTTATCCAAACTCTTGTGGTTCTGGTTATGTTCGTTTTTGCAAAGAACACCTACGGCAATGCAACAGCCAGCACGATGTCTTTCATGACAATCTGCTTGATGCAAATCATTCATGCCATAAACTGTAAGACCGAGCGAAGCATTTTCAAAATCAACATTTTTAAAAACAAATTCTTTAACTTTAGCTTCGTGTTGCTTTTCAGTTTAATCTTGGCTGTATATTTCATTCCACCACTTGCTGCACTATTTTCACTAACAACTCTAAATCTCATTGAATGGCTGTGGGTTGGACTAACCAGCATTGCGATAATTCCAGCTGTTGAACTTGGCAAACTACTCATCAAGAACTAATCGGCTGGTATTTTCAAAAATCTAAAAAAATTAAATTTATACCAATAAAAAAACATTCACTTTTCTGCATGCTTATTGCAGAAATTAAACAGTGAATGTTTTATTTTTTATAATTTATGCACCTGTTTCAGGTGTTGGAGTTTCAGGTGTTGGAGTTTCAGGTTCAGAAGGTATTGCATTTTCATTTACAACAACTCCGAACTGTTTTCCAATTTTAGCAAACTTAAAGTCGCCCAAAGAATCAATACCTTCAAGAGCAACATTTCCAAGCTCGTTTGTGAATTTTTCAAGATTCATTTCATCTTCTGGGTTAAAGATAAAGCTAATCAAAAGGTTGATGAGTGTTTCACTTTTCTTTGCCGTTCTGCCATTGATTGCAATCGAACCATTTGTTCGGTTTTCTTCTTTTGAAAGATCAATGTCATAACTCACTTCAAAATACATTGTGTCAGGAATAATCATTTTCAAAAGATAAATTGGCGTTTCCATTTGCTCGGCAATTTGCTCACGCAAATTTGTTGTGTCAATTTTAATGATAAATTCAACATTGGCTTTTGTGTAGGTTTCTGTTTCTTCGTCAAAAGTTGTTTGATCTGGAGTAACAACAAGGTCGAGAAGCGAGAGTTTCGTGATGTTTAAATAGTTTAAGTTTGAAAGTGAGTCTTCAAGAAGTCCGTTTCCCAAAAACTCATTACAAACAGCCGCAAACTCTCGGTCGGTGAGTTCAAGTCGCTTATCACCCTTAAACTCATTCATATTTTCTTCTTTAATTGTTCCATCGTCTTCAATTTTATATCCAGCTTTCTGAAGCTTTGAGATTGCATTTGTAAGGTCGATTTGTGTGTAGCCATTTTTTATCATTTTAGATTCTTTAGGACTATTGTAAAGCGAAGTCACCATATCGACAAGGTCACCAATTCCAGAAATTCCGTATTTGCTAAAATATTTTGGCACAATCAATTTATCAAGAAAAAAATAACCACCTGCAAAGATGGCCAAAATAACAGCAATCAAAACAATAATCTTGGCTAAAATGCCTGAATTTCTTTTATTTTCTTTCATAAACTAAACGATGCTACCAGAAATTGATGCTTTAAACGCAAAGAATAAAATCACTGCCAAACCAACAGCAACACCAATAAGTTTGAAGATACTGAAACCTTTTTTAAACATCAATCTTTCTCCTACAATCATTATAGTTAAATAACGCATAACTTGTCAAGAAAAACACCAAAAACTTATATCGGCTCGTAAGTTATTTTTACAATTTCATCAGTCTCGCCGTCAATTTTGACATTTTCACTAACATCACCACCAATAACAGCCAGCACACTTTCACCTGCTGCCAAAATTGGAATTCTGTCGCGAAGCTCATAATCAACTTTATTGTTTGTGAAATAGTCATTAAGTTTTTTTGAACCGGTGCCAATTCTTGAAAACTTGTCACCAAGCTTGCGAGTTCTCCAAACGCTGTTTGTTGAAATTTTTGATGCGTCAATATAAAGCGCATCGCCGTAAACAACATCATCTCTAGAAACCACTTTTGTGATTATTTTGCAATAGTCCCCAAAAAAAATTTCTCCGTTTTTCACAAACTCAAACTCAAGGCTTTCGGCTTGCGATTTGTTTTGCTTTAAAATTTTGATGCCTTTATAGGTCTTTTTTGCAATCAAAGAATGTGGCAAAGAAATCTCTTTGTTCACTTCCGCTTTATTAAGCTCAAAAATCAAATCAATATGTTTTGATTCAATATCCGAAAACACACCCAGTGCTTCAAACGCCTTTTTCAAATATTCCCTTGCAATAAAATTTGGCTTTTCAAAAACGCATTGATTTATTTGCACTTCTCGTTTGCCTATTTCAAGTTGATTGCCATCAACAAGTGATAAAATAAAATTTTGCACTTCTTCACATTTTTTTCCAAAGTTTGCAATATTGTTTATTGCACCTGGATAAACCGTTTCAATCTGTGGCAAAATCACATTGCGGATGAAGTTTCTTGAATAGTCATTGTCTGCATTGGATTCGTCTTGAACATATTCAATGCCATGCTCTTTAGCGAGTTTCAAAATTTCTTGTTTAGACAAATTCAAAAGCGGTCTGATGATTGTGTCTGTGTTTTTAATTCCAACCGCACCAGAAATTCCCGAACCCCTAAAAATGTGCATCAAGATTGTTTCCGCTTGGTCATTTTTGTGGTGCGCCAAAAAAAGTTTATTAAGTTTATCTTCTTTCATAACACTTCTAAACGCATCAAATCTCGCAAGCCTTGCACTCTCTTCCAAAGTGCATTTGCTGTCTGATTTAAGCTTTTTCACATCAACATCAACAGTTTTATAACTAATTTTGCGTTTTTTACAAAAATTTTCAACAAACAGACTGTCGTCATCGCTAGCCTTTCCGCGCAAGTGATGATTGACATTAACCACTTCCAAATAAAAGCCGACTTGTTTTTGCTTATCAATAAGTCCCCACAACAAAAGCATTGAATCAGCTCCGCCGCTAACACCAACAGCGATGCGGTCATTTTTATTCACAAATTTATCATCTATCAAATATTCAAACATAATCTTTCTCCAAGATTATAATAAACTATTTGCCAGAATTTTTCAATAATTTTAACGCTATAATGCTCATGTCATCTTTATGCTTATTTGGTTGCATTCCCAGCTCAAAAATAACATTGTCCGTAAATCTTTGCAAATTGCTAATTTGGCAATCATTGATGAATACTTTATAGTTTTCAATCTCACCAAAACTATCCACCACACCATCACTCGCAAGCACAATCATATCTCCCGCCTGAATTGAACAAACAGAAATTGTTGGCTTCAAATTTTGCACAATGCCAACTGGCAAACTCTCACAAGTCACAATCTCTGTTTTATCTTTATGCTTTATTGCCGACACACTTGACCCAAGTTTTATGAATGTGCATTTTGAAGTTCGAAGGTCAACAATTGCAGCGTCAAGCGTTGAGAAATTATCAAGACCCACAGGCAGAAGTAGTTTATTTATACTGTCAATAATAACTTCCAAATCAATGCCGATATAAAACAAGTTTTTTATAAGTTCCAAAATCATATTAGATGTTTTTCCAGCAACTTTGCCATGCCCCATACCATCCGCAATGGCAACAAAAAATCTGTTATCATCTATCCTAGAAATTAAAGTATTGTCGCCACTGACAGATTCTTTCGAACTTGTCGAAACCGCAAATTCCGCGCGCAGTTCATTCGCCAAAGCAAAACTAACCAAGCTTAATCCCGAAAAATCTAAATGCTTAAGCTTTTTAATTTGCACTCTTCCGCGAACAACCTTTGAAAGAGTTTCCGAAAGCTCGCGCCTAAGCATCACATTGTTTTCTGCCACAACATCAATTTTTTCGATTCCGTCTTTGGTTTCAAACACACCAATATCTCCAACTTCAATCATGTTGTTTGTTAGCATTTCTTTTGTGACTAACGACAGATTTTTGTTTAATTTTGGCGAGTTGTCAATATTCTTTGCAAAGTTTTTAAATAGATTTGCAAAATTGCCGAGCTCGGTTGAAATCAAAAGTTTGCTCTCATCTTCATTTTTCACACTGGTTTCAAACTCAACAAACTTTGCCGAAAGCGCATTGATTTCATGCACAACCACATTGGTTTTGTTGCAATAAGTTTTAAAGCCAATGCTTAACTGTTCAATGGAAATTCCGCCTTTCATAATGGCATAGTAAACATACTCGGAGAGCAAATTTTGTTTATCAATAAGAGAGTTTGCGCACAAAATTTTGTTCTCACAGTTTTCACAACACCTGCGCATAACATCTTTTGCAAGCTCTGAAGCCGCGTATTTTCTATCAATTTTGCCAACAATCAAAAATCGGAAATCTTCCTGCATTTTTGATAGCGTCTTTGACATTAACATCAAATTTTGCTTAATATCTTTTTCTTTCTCTTGCCACAAATTTTCTTTGATTATGTTCAAGTTCTTGTCTTCAAAAAATTCAATAAGTTTATTGATAAGTTTTTGCGGAACAAATGTAACAATAATCAAACTCGACACCAGACTTATGATATTTGTCAAAACTAGCTCATTTGAAAACTTTAGCGCCACAAACAAAACCAAAAGCATAAGCGATAAATAAAGATACTTGTAAAGCCTTGAAATTGAAATCATCAAAACGATTATTATTGCAGAAATAATCACCAGTTTGCTGGACGCGAAAATATATCCAAAGCAAAGCGAAACCGTTAACGAAAAAATTAGAAATTTATCGGTCGGCAAAAACCTGCAACACAAAATTATAGTTGATGCAAATAGACACAGCCCCAAAAAGTTTGCTAAAAATTGATACTGGAACAGTCCCAAAACAAACAGCACAACAAATGTTGAAAACAACAAATAGTCAAGGTTGCTACACTTTAAAAATATAAATTTCTTTTGATAAACCGCAAAAAGTTTTAAAAGGAAAAACACAAACACAAGTTTGCATGCAAGCTCAATCAAATAATTTTGCCAGAAAAATTTTCCGGAAATCATCAAATAAAGCTTAACCATTGACGACAAAACAACAAACAGGGTTAAAAATAATCTCTTCTTTTTAACCTTGAACATTTCTTTGAAAAAATAATAAAGCGACAAAATCACAATTTCAAAAGCTGCAGAAATTAACAAGTAAAAATCTGTCACCAAAAAAATATTTGCAACCGCATACTCAATTGTTACAACCAAAAGATTTCCACCGAGAAAAATTCGAACTATCGCAAAAGGCAGCCCCAGTGGAAAAATTTGTCCAAATTGCGCACGCGACAACGCCACTTGAACAATAAAAATCAACACTTCTTTTAAAATGAATTTTATTTTTTCTTTGCTCACACTATAATCATAAATAAAACTCACAAAAAGCCCTTATTAAAATAATATCGCATAGTTAAACTTTTTGTAGCATTTTAGAAAAAAATGTAAAAAGCACTTCAGGATACTCCCAAAGTGCTTTTGATTTTAATTTGAATAAGTCTACATATCTTTCAAAATTTCAGACTTTTTAGTTTCATATTCTTCTTTTGTGATAAGCTCGCTATCATACATTCTCTTAAGTTTTGCAAGCTTGTCTTCTGGGGTTTCAGAAACTTCAGTTGCTGCGACCGGTGCAATTGGCTCGGTTTCAGCTGACTTTATTCTTCCATAAGCAATATCATCGGCGGTGTGTTTGAGTCTGGTTTGCTCTTGACGCTTAATAATGGCGTTAGAAATGATAACATAAGTGATTGCCAAACCAAATAAAGTAACCATAACTTTGCCCGTCAAGAAATTCAAGAAGCCTTCATTTACCACAAAAACCTGATTTAAAGTATCGCCAAAGTTTTCTGCATGAATGCCAGAAATATTTGAGTTAATGTTAACGGTAAATAAGAAACTAGAGAACCAAAAATCACAAAATAAATAGCTTACATAGGCGATAGCTTGGAAAGGAATCATTGTTTTTCTGTATTTTGTGATGCCTGTTGCAATGAATGATGCAACAGAGAATTGAATTGAAATAAACACTGAAGCTTTTAAGAAATTGATTGTTTTAAGCACACCAGTTATAAGTTTTTGTGATTCTTCATTTGTAAGTTCTTCCTTTAGTGAAGCAGCCTTGATTGCCTTATATTCAGAAATAATAACGATATCTGAAATAAGCCATAAAATACAACTGAGTCCAACGATGCCCAAGAACACATAAGACAAAATTTTAAACTCATTTTGTTCAATTTTCCTGATCCAAGGCAAAGCTAAAATGCAACTAAAACACAAGATTGCAACTGCAGCAATCAGACCAACCATTGTAGAGCTCCAAGGAATCATCTCAAAAATCATCAAAACTATAATGCCGACTGCAACAAACAAGCCAACAATTGAGCAGGTGTTCACAAGCCTGTAATATTTTCCGCCCTCTGGTTTAGGTGCAGAATGTTTTTTTGAAAATAAACCCATAATATTCTCCCTTAAACTAATTTTGTTAGATTAACTATAACATAACCAAAATTATTACACAACTAAATATTTTGTAACTTTCAAAATTTTTCCTTAATTTTTGAAATATTTTCCAGAATTTTCACAGCATTATAACTTGCACCGCGTCTTAAATTGTCAGCAATCACAAAAAATTGAAGAGAGTCAGCGGCGGGTTTTCGAAGTCTTGAAACATAAGTCAAGTTTGAACCCACGCACTTATTTGGATAAAACAAATTGTCACTAACAGAGATATAATCACACGAAAGCACTTTTTTAATCTCATCTAAATTAGTTTCGTTTTCAAACTTAACAAACACACTTTCGCCATGGCAAAAAGAAATCGGAACTCTAACGGTGGTTGCAACAATCTCTGCATCTAAATTTAAAATCTTTTTTGTTTCATTGATAATTTTATTTTCTTCAGTGCAATTTCCATTAGCTTCAATCCGTCCAATTTGTGCAATCAAATTATCTTTTATTCCATACTTAAAAACATTAGTTGTGTCGTCAAGCAAATCAAAAAGTGCTTCTTTCCCTGCACCACTCACCGATTGATATGAACTAACAACAACTTGCTTTATTTTTCCAAGCTTCATAAGTTTATCCAACACAACCACCAACTGAATTGTTGAACAGTTTGGATTTGCAATAATATTGTCAGCAGCTTTAATCTCATATAAGTTAATCTCTGGCACAACCAGCGGAACATTTTTTTCTAACCTAAACGCACTAGAATTGTCAATTGAAATAATGCCATGCTCGGCAAACTTTTTCACCCAAACCGCACTCACATCTTCTTTTGTCAAAAATATTGCATAATCTAGCCCCAACTCAAAAACACTTTCATCAAGTTCTAAAATGGTGAAATGTTTATTATTAAAAATCAAAACTTTTCCAGCAGACTGACTTGAACCAATCATAAAAATTTCAAACCTATCAAAAAGTCCTTCTTCATTCAAAACCTTTATAACAGATTGTCCAACAAGCCCAGTTGCCCCAACAATTGCTAATTTTTTCATATTATAATATATGAACACTCCCAGTAAATATTCATAAAATAGAGTGATGAGAATTTTAAAGTTTGGCGGAAAGAGCCTTGAAACCCTAGAAAAAACGCAAAAAATATGTAAATATATCAAAAAAATATATAAAAATGACAAAAAAATAATAATTATTGTCAGCGCCATGGGCAACACAACAAACGATTTGCTAGAAATGGTGAAAAATTATAATCCCGAAAAGCATTCAAAAAGAGACTTGGATGCACTTTTGTCAACTGGTGAAACTCTTTCAAGCAGTGTGTTTTCCATAATTCTAAATTCTATGGGAGTCCCAGCAAAATCGTTTCAAAGTTGGCAAATAAAAATAAAAACCAAGGGTGATTTTCAAAATAGTTTAATCACAGAAATTGAAAAAGCCCAAATCTGTGACTGTTTAAACTCAAACACCGTTGCAGTTGTTGCTGGCTTTCAAGGGGTAAACGACTTAAATGAAATCACAACTCTCGGCAGGGGCGGTTCAGACACAACCGCCTGCGCTTTTGGTGCCGTGTTTCAAACCAATGTTGAACTTTACTCTGATTTTGACGGTATATTTGCTGGCGATCCAAGAAGCGCAAACTATAAAAAACTAAAACGCATTTCTTTAAACACACTTGACGAAGTAACAAATTGTGGTTCAAAAATTGTCAGCAATAGAGCCGTTAAACTCGCAAAGGAAAACAATTTTTCAATTTTGCTGAAATCTTCTTCCGAGCCATGCAAAAAAGGAAGTGTTGCGAGCGGCATTGAATCAAACACTGTGTCAATTATTGAAAAAAATTATCTCTGCGAACTTTTGGTGGTTGCAAGCAGTGAAACAAAACTAAAATTTGTTGTTAAAAATGTATATTTATGGTTAAATAATTACAAATTATACAATTTAACAATAAAAAACAAAATAATATCTTTAATCATAAATCAAGCCGATAAAAATGAAATTTTAGAGATTTTAAACAAAAAATTAAAACTTCTAAAAAAATAGAATAATATTTTTCCAACTGCAAAAACTACTATCAGGAGGAACTTATGGAAAAATATAGACCAGGTGAGCTTGTACCCGAATCAAGCAACTATCGTGCTTATGACGAAGAAGGAAGGGATGGCGGAAAGCTTTATCTTGAAAAAGGAAAAAGATTTCCAGCAACTCAACACGAAGGTAGCTATTATGTAATGGAAAAGAAATAGTGCTAAACAAAAATCTCACCAAATTGGTGAGATTTTATTTTGTTTTAGTATTCATCTTTAAAATTGTGGCGTTCGCCATTTTTATCTTTATAGGCAATAATTGTTGACAGATTGACATTTTCAACACTTTTAAAAATATTGCCTGCAATCTGCGGATCAGTTTTTGAAAGCTGTGCAATAAGTCTTTTGACTTCTTGTCTTTTTGATTCAGCAACCTTTTCAGAAACATTTGCTGTAAATTTGCATGCGCATTGCAAAAATTTCAGATCATTATAATCGCGCCAGTGCTTGATATCCTTTTCGCGAATCAAATACATTGGTCTGATAAGTTCCATTCCTTCAAAATTTGAACTGTGCAATTTCGGCATCATTGTTTGAACTTGCGCGCCATAAAGCATACCCATCAAAATCGTTTCAATAACATCATCAAAGTGATGACCAAGTGCAATTTTGTTACAACCAAGTTCTTTTGCCTTGTTATACAAATATCCCCTTCTCATCCTAGCGCAAATATAGCATGGCGATTTATCAATATGTTCCACACTCGAAAAAATATCGCTTTCAAAAACAGTTATCGGCACATCCATAAGTTCCGCATTTGATTTGATGAGCTCTAAATTTTCATCATTATATCCAGGATTCATAACCAAAAACACAAGTTCAAAATTAAATTTATTATGTCTTTTTAACTCTTGAAAAAGCTTTGCCATAAGCATTGAGTCTTTTCCGCCAGAAATACAAACCGCTATCTTATCATTTGGTTGAATCAAATCATATTCGTTAATTGCTTTTGCAAATTTTGAAAATAACTCTTTATGAAATTTTTTTCTAATACTTTCTTCAATTTTCTCTTTTCTGTTTAATTCTTTCATAACTCTATATTATAGCACCTTTTATAAAAAATTAAATAATTTCATGAATTTTTATTGAATTTTATTTGTTTTTTATATTTTTTGCGTTTTTATTTTATTTTTTGTTGTTTTATTTTAAATTTTAACAAGTACTCTTTGTTTTCTTTCGACACCCTGAAGCTGTCTCTACATTTCGAAATCGCCTTGTTTATAACAAAGGGGTTGGTTTTTGAACGACCAAAATAATCAATAGTTTTATCTCTATTTTTAGCCATACACTCTGCAAGCAACCATGCCGCACTCATGTTGACATAGTACTCTTTTTCATCATTCAATTCATCAAGCACATCAAAAGCTTGCAAAATATATTTTTGATCTTTGATAAGTTCAAACCAAATATTAACACCCAGTCTTCTCACAAAAGGCTTATCACTTTTCAAATATTTTCTTGAAAGCATCAAAAGATTTTCGGACGATTGCTTGTCGAACTTCAAAATATCAACACTCGCCCAGTTATCTACTCTTGCAATGTATTTGTCAAGCTTTGGTTCATAGGTCTCAAAATCTTTTATCATGTTGATAAGATACCCAGAGACAATTGTGTCAAAATGTGTTTTAAAGCTAATATTGTCCAAAAATTCTAGATATGCACCTTTTTTGATTTGTTTTGCAACTTCTCTTGCTTTTGATGAAGTCCTTGCGAAACACTCAAGTTTCGTGTTCACAATTCGCTGTTCCCACTCACAATTAAGCGCATCACCCTTAAGTGTATTTTCAAATTCTTCAAACTCTTCAATATCCGATTTTGTCCAGTGCTGTTTTATCAGTTCCATAATTTCTCCATACGCAAATTATAGCATAAATAAAACTTGATTAAAAATAAATATTAAAACAATTTCATTAAGTTTTGTTTTTTGAAATTTTATGTTATTATGCTTGTAAGGTTGAAAGTTATGAAAGAAATTTTAAAGCGTCTCGCACAATCAAAATTTAGAAATAGTTTTCATTTAAAAGATAAAGACTTTGAATACATTAACTCAAAAGGTCTAGAAACAATCAAAAAACATGCCTGTGATTTCGTGTCAACAAGACTGTCTGACACATCAAAAATTCCCGACGGCAAACAGACACCAACCAAAGGTCATCCAGTTTTCATAGCTCAACATGCCACAGCAACGTGCTGCAGAGAATGCTTGAACAAATGGCACAAAATTCCCAAAAATCGTCTCTTAACAGAAAGCGAAAAAGATTATGTCGTGGGCATCATCATGGATTGGATAAATCTTGAAATTGAATCAAAAACTGCAAAATAGTTTTTTTCTGTCAATAATCACAAATAAATGTAATAAATTCAAAATAAAAAACGCAAAATCGCCAAAAATATATTAAAAATCAGCAAAAATTCCGTAAAATTAACAAGAATTTGCTAAAATTACTGATTTATAATTAAGTCTAGATTTTTTATCTGTTTTGTGCTATAATATCATCAAGGGGGAAATGTTATGGAAAAAAGACATCCAAATGAACATTTCAAAGTATTAGAAACCAGAATAAAAAATGGCAAGGTATTTCAACAAGAAGATCTTCTTGACGATATAAGTTTATCTGGAAAAACGCTTGTGATTCTATGCGGAAACACAACACGTTCTCCAATGAGAGCATCATCGTATGCCTACAACGCATTTAAATGGTTAAACGAAAGCGATGTGAAAAACAACATGAATATTTATTCAATTTTTTATCCACACGATCAACCACTTTTTAATAATTTCACAACTAATCCTGAATATGACTATAAACGACTGACAAAACGAGTGTTTAAAACAGCAATCAAAAAAGATGAGAAATTTTTACCAGCTGACGAAATCGCAAAGAATCTCGGCAATGTTGTGTTCTTTGGCCACAGCGTTGGGGGCTTGATCATGAACGAGATGACTGACAAATTATCGGAATATTTACAATCTCACAGCTACTCAGATGAAGATATAAAAAAGATTCTTTCAAGCATAGTGTTTATTGGTTACTCGCCATTTGAATTCGTAAACAAACCAATAAAGGCTATTTATGTTGCACCCCTTTTCGATTCAGTTGGAAGCACAAAAAAAGCATTGTCAAAACTCGCTAGCGACGGAAATTATGTTTCTTCCAATCCACTAGTTAAGCTTAGAAATAGAACCGCTCACAACTACAAGACTTATGAAAACTTTTTAAACGGATTTATTGAAGCGATAAAAGATGACAACGTTGTTTATTTTGCCAATTCAAAAACACTTGTGTCTGTTCCAAACCTACTTATTGACGACGAATACAAAGAAGACCACAATCTTGCAGGTGTTATTGATTACAACAGAAATCCGCCACCAAAAACCAAAGCTGGATTGATTACAACTGATTTCATGCACCTAGTTTTCAAGTATGGTTTTGAAACAGACAGAGAAAAATTCAGCACAAAGCAACTATTTGATTTAGTCACAAATGGTCTTAACTCACCAACAAAAATAACAAAAGAAACCGAAACTAATAAAGAACCTTTATTGGTTTAAGGAAGGAATGCAAATGAAATTTTATAATAGCGATTTATCAAAAATTCAACTAGGTCGCAGGGAAAAAACAGAAAAAGGTGTTGAATATAATTGGACAAACCTTAATCCTTACAAAACCGAGTTGACAAGACAAACAGTTTTAGTATTTGGTGGAAATATCACTGATAACTCGGAATACGCCAATGGTTATGCGAAATGTATAGAGTCACTTTTAAGCGAAAAGAACAGAAAAAACACCGATATTCTTTCTTTTATGTATAAAAATGAACCTATCAAAACCATGGGTGGAACCATATCTCAAGATTATCTTGAAGAAATCCACAGCATTTATAATGCCCTTTTAAGACCGCTATTATATGACCGCGCCGGCAGAATGAAAGAAAAACAAGGCATTGAAAAAATCTTCCGCAAGCTTATATTTGTTGCGCATTGCGGCGGAAGCAATTTCGTAAACCGAATTATTGATGATTTTTATGTTTCACTTCTTGAAAAATATCCACCAACAACCGCAGAAATGCTCGTGAATAAAATTCAATATTTTGCATACGCACCAAATCAATATCCAAATCATGAAGTCAATTCTCTTTTCATTAACCCTTATATTGACACAAATCACAGCTGGGCAAGAATGCTTAATTTGTTTGCTGAACAAAAAGTTGACACCGATTATCCAAAAGGCTTAAATCGAGAACTCGCCAAAACAAAAAACAGAGAAACTCCAGGCGCAGTCTTGAACGATATTTTTGAAAGATACAGAGCCGTTGCTTTCAAACATGGTCAATCAATTTATTTAATTCCCGCAAGAATGAATCCAGACAAAGTAACTGGCGACCACTCAATTGCATGCATAACTAAACCAAAAATTGTTAATTCCGACACCGAGTATGCTCCAACTGCACAAATTGCAAGAAAAGCCGCAGAGTTATTTTTAAACCATTTTGCTTCAGAAACTCCAATCGATCACAAAACAGCATTTACTAAAATTTCAAATCTGATTTACGACAATCCGCCAGCATGTCAAAGAGAAATGTAAAAATTTATCGCTCACAAAAAACAGAGATTTCACTCTCTGTTTTTTTATTTAAATTGCATACAAAACAAAAAATTTAGCAAAAAGATAAAATTGTAAAAGCCTTACATCTTTTATGCTGAAATTCTCAACGGAAGTAAATTATTATAAAAATTCTTTATTTTTATATAAGTTATAAAAATTCGAAAATTCATATACAGATTTGAAGATTCTATGTTATTATACATATATATAGTTGCAAAGAGACTCATAAATTTCACTCCACTTATGCAGCTTAAAAACAAAAAGGAGAATAATATGATAAAAAAGAAATCGTTTTGGACACTCGTTTTGTCTTTCTGCTGTATCATTTCCGCAATGTTTGCCTTAACGGCTTGTGGTGGTCATAAACATTCGTTTTCAGATAAATGGTCATATGATGCAGAAAACCACTGGCACGAATGCACTGACAAAGATTGCACAGAAAAAAGCGAGTACAAAACACATGATTATTCAAACGACACTGACCCAACTTGCGACACTTGTGGATATGAAAGGACTTTTGCTGAAAACAATATTGTATGTGAAAATAAAATTTCAAAAACATACAATGGTAAAAGACAAGCTCTAGTTGAAAATATTGACTTTACCACCACCTATGGCACCGCTTCAGTTTCATACAAATTAAAAGATACAGAAAATGAGTTTACTACGGATGCTCCAAAAAATTCAGGAAACTATCTAGCAAGAATTTTTGTTCCAGCAACTTCAGCTTTTAAATCTGCTTCCAAAATTATTGAATACACCATTGAAAGACTTGATTTGAATGAAGTTTTGAAAGATATCAACCCCTATTATAACGGAACAAACACATTTCAAGATTATATTTTTAAAGGTGAAAATAATAGCTTGACTAGCGATAGCATTCAAGTAGAAATTACATTTGCAGACAAGAATGTTGGAACCGAATCTTCTAGCGCTAGAATTTTTACAAATAAAAGTGATAAATCCGTTTTAAATAATTATAAATTTGATGAAAGCACTTTCAAGATTGTTAGAACTAAAAAAACAATCACTCTTGATAGCACAATGAACAGAAAATTAAAAATTTATGACTTGGATGATGGATTTAGTTTAATAAATCTTGATGCATATAATTTCGGAATTATAGAAGGAGAAACAGTTTCTCTTCAAATTGAAAAAACATTTGATTGGCCAACGGGTTCCGTAATTAAACTTGTTCTCGATTCAAAAGATTATGTGAACGGCGAAAATGAAATCGTAAAACTTTCAGGCGTCGATGCTGGCAATTATAATCTTTATATCTACGACAAGTATCCAGCAAGTGCAACGTATACAAAAAATTAAATAAAAATAAATAATTTAGGAGAATAATTATGTTAAAGAAAAAAATCTATAAATTGGTAGCTTTTATGCTATTTGCCATTATACCAACAATTTTATTATTGTCTGCATGTGGGAAAAAGGCTCCAAAATATTACTATTTCACAGTTGATGAACTTCCTTCACATATTTCAGAGGTGATGATTACAAATACAAATGGTGGCTATGGTTCGGATAGCAAAGGAAAATTTTTAGTAGATGGCGACACTGCGGAAATTTCAATCTATATTGAAGAAGGTTACACACTTGGAACTTTGAAAGTTTTAAGCAATGGTGAAGAACTTACACTTGACGAAGAAAGTGAAACCTTTTATAAAGCAACATTTAAACCAACAAAAGATTTTACGATCACATTTACTGGATCCGTTACACCAAAGGTTTAAAACATCCGCCTTATTATTGGAAACATGTATTCAAGTTTTCATGCATGAAAAAAACTAGAAAAATTTTCTTTACGCTCCGTTCGACCGCCCTTTCTTCTCGCAAGCAATAAAAAAGACTAGGCTTGTACCTAGTCACTAATAACTTCCCGTCACACATCCTTTTTTCTTTTATATTCTTTCGGGATTCGCTCCGCTACGAAGAAGGGCAGGTAGCAATGCCGCTATGTTTTAGTTTCGGCTTCGGCAAGCTCGCCGACACTTATACTCGCACCTTGGCTCATCTTTTAGGCTAAAACGCATCAATCAGAACCCTTGATAAGAATATATCTTTATCAAGAACCTGCTTGATGTGTTTTTTCTCTAAAATCTAAACCAATCTGCTGCTGTCATTTATGCTTTTAAACTCGCGTTATCACATATTGATTTTTGTTGTTAATTTTCTATTCCACTGGACTGTTTTCTTTACGCTCCGTTCGAATCCCTGCTTTCTCGGTTGTATAAATAAAACCCCTAGAGATGTTCTCTAGGGGTTTTATTGGTGCAACCGGAGGGATTCGAACCCCCGACCATTCGGTTCGTAGCCGAGTACTCTATCCAGCTGAGCTACGGTTGCATAACACTGATTATGATAATCCTTTTTATTTTATTTGTCAATACATTTTATTTGCTTGCTCACGATTTTATTTTTTTGCGGTCTTTATTTCAGCTTCTTTATTGACTTTGCTTCTAATTATATCTATACTTATTAAAGAAAAATTATTGAGTATAGAGAATTAAAAATTGTTTTTTTTTAAAACAATCCGAAATTTGTTGAAACATACCAAATCTTACTATGCCAAATTCTTTTTAAAAAGTATCTAACCGTTTAACATTTTATCTACGAAAAATATAAAAATTCGACTTCGGATTTTTAAACTCACTGAATAAATCAATTAACCAAAGCCTAGTTTAACAAAAAGAAAACTTTGACAAAAAGCATGGTGCGTGGTATTATATCGGCATGGATACACTTTTTAATGTAATTGGAGCAATAATTCTTGTTCCGTTAAGTTACATTACAATTGGTCTACTATAATCATAAAGGAGAAACACAATGAAAAAAACAGACACAAATTTATACAATGAACTAAAAGAGCGCGGCCTTTTGTATCAATGCACAAATGAAGAGAAGCTCAAAGAAATGCTTGAAAGCGGAGCACCAATCACCCTTTATGAAGGCAGTGACCCAACCGCAGACAGTTTACACATCGGACACTGTGTGCCATATTGCATTTTGCGTCGTTTCCAAAAAGCCGGACACAAAGTTTTGGTTTTGATGGGCGGAGCAACAGCATGCATCGGTGACCCAAGCGGCAAAACTGAAATGAGAAAAATGCTAACAAAAGAAGAAATCAATCATAATATTGAAAAAATCAAAAACACCCTAAAAGTATTCCTTGATTTCGACGGCGAGAACCCTGCCCAAATCGTAAATAACGCAGACTGGTTCAAAGACCTTAACTATATTGATTTTATGCGTGATATTGGCGTGCACTTCAATGTAAACAAAATGCTTTCAGCTGAAATCTACAAAAACAGAATTGAAAATGGTGGCTTAACATTCTTTGAAATGGGCTACCAGTTGATGCAAGCCTATGACTTTGTTCACCTTAACCGTGAATATGGCTGCACTCTTCAATACGGCGGCGCTGACCAATGGGGCAACATCGCAGCAGGAAGCGAACTTCAAAGAAAACTTAATTTTGTAAACGGAACAAATATCGAACTTATCGGCGCAACTAACCCACTCCTTTTGACACCAGAAGGCAAGAAAATGGGCAAAACCGAAAAGGGTGCAATTTGGATTGATAAAGACAAAATCTCTGCTTATGATTTTTATCAAGGCATCTATCAAACACCAGACGCTTGCGTAAAAATGATGTTTGCACTCTTCACCGATGTTCCAATGAACGAAATTGACGCGCTTATTAAAGAAGATATTGTTAAAGCTAAAAAACGCTTGTGCTATGAAATCACAAAATTTGTTCGTGGCGAAGAAGACGCAATTCTTGCACAAAACATGAGCGAAAATCTTTTCACCGATGGTGGTAACGACGCTCCGGAATTTAAAATTTCAAAAGACGCAATTGCAACCGGAATTTCAATTTTAGACTTGCTCGTTCAAACAAAACTTTGCTCAAGCAAAGGTGAAGCAAGAAGAATGATTGACAACGGCGGAATCACCGCAAAAGGCGAAAAAGTAACCGACCCAAATATGATCATTTCAACATCAGACCTTGACGAAAACAAATCAATCCTATTAAAAAAAGGCAAAAAAACTTTCATTAAAGTTATTGTAAAATAGAATTAAAAAGACAGCGTCGCGGACAACACGAACTTATTAAGTTTAATGTGTCAAACACTGTCTTTTTATTATGGAATTTATAATTATTTTCAGTCTTATCCAGTTAAATTTAAAACTAATACTTTCGCTTATAGTGTTTTCTGCATGAACGCATATACAAAAGTTTTTTACTAACTCCATTTTTTATCCTTTTTGCACCTGCGTAAAACTCAATTTTTATTCATCAATGTTTATGTTCAAATAAGTTTTTTAGCTAAATTTTTAAATAATTTCTTATAATTCATGATTTTTAATTATTTTTTAAGTATTTTTATTTATTATTTGCGCTTTTTGATGCAATTGCATATAATATCTTTATATGGAAATCAATATCTATATCGCCGGAATAATGATGTTTGTTTTGATGGTTCTTGTGCCACCAATCATTTTGCTTTTTCTTCAAAAACATCCAAAAACGATAAAGATTATCACAATAACTCTTGCCGTTATATATGCCATCTTACTAATCATCGGAACAACAGCAAGAGTTTATGTTAGCCGCACAAATCTCGTAATACGCTACCCTAATTCCGGCGATTGGTTTTCCATGCACTTTGCAGTTTTCAATAAAGGCAAAGCAAACATACTTGTTAATTTGGCACTACTCTTTCCTATTGGACCAGTTGTCTATGTCTTTTCAAAATCGCATCCATTTCTCAAAACAGTTTTGATTTCATTTGCAATCAGTTTGATCATCGAAACCTATCAATTTATCCTGCCAATTTTCCGCACCACCGAGCTCGCCGACCTAATTTTAAACACAATCAGCGGCACCCTTTCGGCAATCTATTGCGAAATCCTAACAAAACTAAATCTCTTCAGCTT
>CAKVFH010000003.1 GCA_934746515.1 uncultured Clostridia bacterium | reverse complement strand
CTTTTAAACGAACTAAAAAAGCTTGAAAATCCAAAACAACAAATAGATTCGCTTTTTGCTTTCATGCTAAATCTTGTTGATTATGATTATCCAACGCTTGAAATTTGCAATTTCGATTACGATTTGTCTAGCTATATTGATAAAAACTATGATCCACAAGTTGAATCAGACAGACTTGCTGCAATCCAACTGGTTAGAGATTGTTGTTATTCTGAAGGTTTTATAAACAGAATTTTAGAGCACTATGGCGAAAAAGTTTTTGTTCCAACAAGACCTGAATATTTTGCTTTTGGAAGAATTCAAAAGGCTATTCCTGAACATTATGTCTATAAAAATTTTGAAGATGCCAGGAATATGGCAAAAGTACAAGAAGAATACCATGATGGAATTTTAACAAAAGGCGTTTGCGCAAGCTATAGTGAATTTGTAAAGCAAGTTTGTGATGATTTGGGCATTTCATGCAAAAAAATAGAAGGCACCACATCACCAAAAGTTTCGCATGTTTGGAATCTTATTGATACCGGCGATGGCTTCAAGCATTTTGATTTAACCTATGCAATTTTTTCGAGAGATGGCTTTAAAAATTGGGGAAGTGTAAACCCATTTTCATGGTATAATCTTTCAACTGAAGAGCTTTTAAAGCTTCATCCAGAAAGAATAATTAGTGATTCTCAAGCAAAAGTCACCGGTCTTGGACAACAGTAAAATAGTTTTTTACACAACAAAGATTATTTGTAGTCCTTTCATTTTGATTTTTTCTTAAATTAAATATTTTTAAAATAATATTTTCGAATTTATCAAAAATTTATAAACAAACTTGTTTTATAAATTTTCATAATAAAAAGGCTCTATCAATTTAAAATAGAACCTTTTTTATTGTCAAATTTTCATTATTTGAGATGCGCTCACAAAAAGATTATCCAATAGTATAGTAAATAATTTTGCAACAAAAAAAGTTAAGATTAAATCTTAACTTTTTTATTTGTTATTTCTTTTTTGAAACTTTTTTTGAAGAAAGACTTTCGTCGCTTTGTTCTGATTTAATTGTGTTAAGGAAGTTTGTTGAGTTTTTAAAAGCATTTGTTCCACGGTTTACAGTTGTAGCAATTTCTTCTTCAGTCTTTGTTTTCTTTTCGCCACCAACCATAACAAAGTTTTCAATTTCATCTTTTGAAACAGCTTTCTTAACAGGATATTCAACTTCATGATTAACAACAACCGCATTTGCGTTAAGTTCATTGTTCATTTCTTCATTGATATCTGTGATTTGGTTTACAAAGTGAACAACATCATTGTCATCTTCATAAACTGGAGTTGTTGATTCTTCTTCCTTTGGTGTTTCAATCACATAAGTTTCATCATCAACCTTAGAAATTGGTGTGTTTGTTTGCTTTGGAGTTGCATTATTTTTGGTTTTAATAAAATACCAAACCAAAAGACCAATAGCAGCAAGGAAGAACACACAAGAAGTAATCAAAAGTCCGGCAATCAAAGGATCAGCACACAAAAAATTATTTAACATAAAATACACCTCACATTATTATACAAACACATTATAACATATAAAAAAAATAATAAATAATATTTTTTCGCATTTTTGAAAAATTTTTTAATTTTTTTTACCTTAAAACGAGGTCAAAAAATAGATCAAAATTCGGGGGAGTGTCTATCCATGCTTTTGAAAAGATTTTATTTAAAACACATAGTCCCCTAAATTTTAAACTCATTAAATTCTAACCATAAATTTTTAACCAAATTTATATGCAAAATTATAAAACCAGCATTGATAAACTTTAAAAGAGCTCTTTTGTTAGCCTTCAGTTTTTCATATACGCAAGCCAAACAAACACAAAAGCGCACAACGACTTGCCTAAACAATATTAAAATTGACTTTAAATCTAAAACAAATCAACATAAGCGCACAACAAAGATAACCACTTGAAACAATTAGCCAAGAAAAAAATTAAAAAAATCTAAAAATATTCTGTGTGGCTGTGTCTGACAAAATGAGTGTGTCAAATTGTTGTATCCAACAAAAGATTGAATTTAATACACGAATTTTTATAAGCATTCTGCGTGAACGCGCGTGAAATAAAAGTTAATGCATAAAACATCTTTTGTCAAAACAAAAATTTAATTTGACACATAATCTAGAAATCGTTCTGTGTGAACGCGTCTAACTTTAATTTTAAAAATTATTGAACACAACACAAATCAATACAAATTTTGACAGCAAATGCAGTTACAATTCTGTCTGAACGCGTCTGGCGTGTAAGTTTAATTGCATTTAATCGCTCGGCTCAACAAAAAAAATGCAAACGTTACACCAAAAACAACCAACAATTCTGTCTGAACGCGTCACAATGTAATAGCATTAAAAAACACTTATTGATTATGCCTTAAATCAGATTGATTTTGCATATCACAAAAAATATTTCATTCTATCTCAAAGCATCGCAAAACACTTTTTACACAGATAGCTGCAAAATTTTGCCACGCAAAATAAAATCATTCTGCGTGAGCGCGTCTGTCTTGTTGCTCATAAAAATTTATTCACACACCGCATCAGAAAATATCCAAACATTATCGCCAAAAAACAAGCGACAATTCTGTCTGAACGCGTCTGGGAGAGATTCTTTGAAATCTTGTTACAAAAAATCATAAAACAAAACGACGGATTTAGTTAGTTGTTAGCACATATCAAACCATGATTTGCTTATCAAATTTATAATGCTATGTGTGACATAAAACTGTTTAGGTTCGTGACAGTATTATGCGTCACAAAATAATGTGAATTATGATAAATTCAAATGAACAGAAACCATAAAAAAGAAGTTCAACAATTGAAGCATGCAAGCATCAAATCAATCATAAATCTTAAACCAAACCAGAAACCAAATCATCATCATTCAAGCTCAAACAAGCACAAGCTGTTAATAAATAAAATTTGAGTTGAAAACCCCCACCGAATCCCGCCCATTTATTCGCAAAACCTGTCTTTTGCGAATAAATTAAAAATTGATTATTAACAAATGCTGAATTTTTCAACATTTACAAGCCTTGGGTTTTTAACAATGAAAATGCGATGTCTTGTTATTTAAGTCCCTTTTACCCCACCAAGTAATGTTGTTAATCATGTTTTTATGTCTGTCCTGCAAAGTTTTTTGTGTAAGATTTAATAGTTAATTTTCATCACTATAACTAATCTTTTTAGGTTGCTTTTTATGAATGGTTTTGTTAGAGCTGCTGCAAACATACTAATCAACTAAACTAATTGTAGATTTTTAATCTTGGTTTTTTATGTAAGTTTTGATAAGCTTCTCATCGTTATTGTTTATATTTTTGAGTCCGCTTTTTGTGAATGACTTCGTTTGAGCTGCTGCAACCATACTAATCAACTAAACTATTTTTTGGTTTTTACACTTGGTTTTAATGCTATCTTTAGTCTGTCAGAAAAAAATTGAATCCCTTTTTGAAAAATGACATGAGCGTTTATTGACATAATTTCTCAAATTTTGTTATCGTTTTCTTGCATTATTTTAATACAATTTTGATTGAATTTGACTAAAGTGCTGTCATTATGGTTGATTTAGTTTTTCAATTATTATAGAATGTTTATATTCATTATTTCTTATAAAGAGTGATTTAGATAAAAAAAATTACTTTTCACTGGCGCTAATCAATCATTTATCAATACTAATTTGGTTTTTACTCCCCCAAAATTTCTGATTTTTCACGCAAGAAATTGTATTTTACACTCAACTTTGATGGGTGATTCATCAGAAAAAATTTATCTTTGCGCAAGCACAAAAGCGGTTAGTTTAGCTAATTTCACTCCCCCAACAATCTATTTAAACAATTTTAAAAATTAAATTATTTTGCAGAATTTTTAAACGAAAGGAGAATTTATGGAAGATAACAAAATTCATGTAACATGGCAAGACATGACAAACTTTGCTGACAAACTCGTTAAAGAGCTTGAATCGAAAAACATTCACCCAACTGGTGTTTATGGAGTGCCACGCGGCGGAATGATTTTGGCAACTTTAATTTCCTACAAACTCGACATTCCCCTACTTTTAAATGCGTCGAAAGGCTGCTTGATTGTGGATGACATTGCGGACAGCGGAAGAACACTTTTGCATTTCACAGAAAACGACACTCAATTTAATAAATATTACATTGCGACAATGTTTTACCACAAAAGAAGCATTGTTAAACCTGATTTTTATGTGTTTGAAAAGACTGACAAATGGGTTATTTTTCCTTGGGAAGAATGATTTTTCAAACCTTTTAAAGTTTAACTTAATTCTTAGGTTAAATTATATTTGTAAGGCGGTCACGCCAACTATTTTTATGTATAAAACTTAAGTCTTAAATCTAAAAAATTTAATATTCAAGTCTAAAAGAAGGAATATTTATGATTAACATTGTTTTGGTTGAGCCTGAAATACCACAAAATGCAGGCAATATTGTTAGAACTTGTGCAGCGATCAACGCAAATTTGTTCATGGTTAAACCACTCGGATTTATTATGGACGACAAGCACTTCAAGCGCGCCGGAATGGATTATCTCGACTTTGCAAAAGTTCAAGTTGTAGATTCAATTCAAGACATTTGGGACAGATTTCCAAATGCTCAATTTTTTTATGCAAGCACAAAATCTCAAAAGACCTACACAGAAGTTAAATACGATGAAAACTGCTTTATCGTTTTTGGAAAAGAGAGCTATGGTTTAAGCGAAAATATATTAAAACATAACTATGATAAATGCATTCGAATTCCAATGAGTGAAAAAGCCAGAAGTTTGAATCTTTCAAATTCTGTCGCTATAATTGCATACGAAGCAATGCGTCAGCAAAATTTTGAATCTCTAAAAAACTTCGGCGAACTCACTGGCAGAATTGAAGAAGACAATTTTTAAAATTATTGTTTCAAATTTAATAAAGCAATCAAATTAAAATACTAACAAAAATAACTTTATTTATTTGTAAAATTGGTTATAAAATCATATCTTATAAATACCCCGCTTCAGTTTTCAAGTTATATACTCAAAGGAGAAATAAATGTCTTTTATCAACGAAATCATTTTAGAAATCTGTAAAGAAAAAAATATAACAGCCCAGATTTTTTGCGACGGCTATTGTCTAAAGTTATCTAAAAATAACAAACAAACCTATATTTATGATAATATTTTTGAAATGAATGACTCGGCAGTTTACAAAATTTTAAAAGATAAATCAGCGGTTTATGAAATTTTAAACAACAAAAATATACCCTGTGTAAAACACTTTTATTTTTATGCAAACTCACCTGCTGATAAGGACACCCAAAAACATCTCGAAAAACTTTTGAAAACATATAAAAACTTGGTGTTAAAATACAATGAAGGCATGAGCGGAAAAGATGTTTATAAGGTATGCAATAGTTATGACTTAAAAACAAAATCACAGCTAATATTGTCAAAATATAACTCACTTACGGTTTCACCTTTCTATGAAATTAGCCATGAATATAGAGTTGTTATGTTAAATGGTGAAGTAAAATTGGTTTTTGATAAAGTCAGACCATTCGTTGCTGGAAACGGAGTTGATTCAATTAAAACTCTCTGCGCTAAAAAGTATCAAAACAAAATCAAGATTGATAAAGAAATTGACAAAAATATGGTGCCAAAAGCTGATGAAAAAATTATTTTAAGCTGGCGTCACAATCTTAAATTTGGTGCAAATCCAGAACAAGTTACTGATAAAGCAATTACCCAAAAACTATCACAACTATCAAAAATTGCATGCAAAGAGCTCAACATAAAGTTTGCAACCGTAGACATTATTGAAACAGCCAATGGCGAGCTTATGATTTTGGAAATCAATGGAAGCGTGACAATGGGAAAATTTGCAAGCTTTTCTAAGGAAAACCTAACTTTAACAAAAGAAATTTATGCACAAGTTCTGTCTGAACTGTTAGACTAAATAAAGAACATAAAACAAAACCACAAAGCAAAAGCTTGTGAATTTGCGTTTGATTTATAAATTATAATAAAAGTAAATTAAAAAGACTGATAATCAAAAATGCTTGAATTATCAGTCTTTTTATTATTTATATGGTTATTATTTTATATCAATATTTAAAACATGTTAAGCAAAAAACCATACTCTTTTATATTCTTTCTTGGAAGCTCATAGTTTGGCAAATATTTTTCAACATTCTCCCAAAATCTTTTGCTGTGATTGAGTTCCACCAAATGGCAAAGTTCATGAACCAAAACATAGTCAATTATCATTGGCGGAAGCATCACAACACGATAATTTAAAATTATATTTCCATAACTGTTACAAGAACCCCAACGCCCCCTGCTATCACCGATTTTGAAAGATGAAGATTTCAAATTGACTCTGCTTTCAATAAATTCGAGCCTATCTAAAAGAGCTTTTTTTGCGAGTTTTTTGAACCATGACGCCACCGATTTTGTGAGTTTTTCACCATCAAGTTTGTTTGGAATCAAAAGCTCGAAATTGTTGCTGGTTTGAATTTGTTTTACATCTGCCCTAACAAGCTTGTATTTATTGCCAAAAATTAAGCAGTTTCTCATTGAAATAACATCTTCAAACTTGTTTTGATTTTCTTTTATGCTTACAAGTTTTTCGCGAATCCATGTCTGTTTGTCTTCAACAAAGCGATTGATAACATCGTCACGCATCGAAATTGGAGCCTTAACAATCACACTCCCGTTTTTCAAAACTGTCAGCGACAAAGTTTTTCTTTTTGATCTTTCAACATAGTCTGGAACTATCATAAATATCTCCTATCAAAGATTATACAACAATTTTAAATTTTTCAAAACAAAATTTATTAAACTATAATCGTTAAATTTGTCCTTTTATAAGGGTTTATTGTGGCTTTTCTGCTTATTTTATTTGACTAACAATGAATTTAATATTATTATTATAGTATCTAAAAGTATAAAAATTTGCAGAGAATAACATAAAGGAATAAAGCTGATGCAAAATATTGATAGTGATTTAATCCGTGGCAATATCGACACCATCATTTTAAAAACCATGCTTAACGAAGATAAATATGGTCTTGATATTATCAAAGAAGTTAGCGACAAGAGCAACGGCACTTATGAACTTAAGCAACCTACTCTTTACAGCTGTTTAAAGCGTCTTGAAAATCAAGGGCTAATTTCGTCATACTGGGTTGACAGCGAAATTGGTGGCAAACGACACTACTATAAGCTTACAGATAAAGGCCGCGAATTTTACAATAAAAAACAAGAAGAATGGGCAAAGTCTAAATTCATTATTGACAATCTTTTGAGCAACTATAACTATGAAGAATATAGATTGGTTAAAAAAGATGATTTTGACGAAATAATCCAAAATAAAGCTAATGCCCCACTATCAAACTTCACAGATAATGCAAATGATGAAAATAACACCGCTGAAGAAAATTCAGAAACCTTTGAGCCTGACGATGAAAACTCAAGTGAACTTGAAGAAACCAACTTAAATGAAAATACTTCTGAAGATGACAACAACGAAAACATTTCTGAAAACAGCTTAAGCTCAGAAAATCTCAATTCAAGCGAAGATGAAGACATTGACAATCAATCAAGCATAACCGAAGAAGACGAAACCGATGACTACTCTTCAAATGAATTTGAAAATGAAAATAACAACTTGACAAACTATAGCGAAGAAAACTCTGACGAATCAGATGAAAATGTAGAATCTGAAAGCGCTGAAAATTTTAGTGACTACGAAATCTCTTCAAACAACGAATCGCAAGATTTTGAATCTGAAAACGAAGACGATAATCAAAATGAAGACTTTGAAAACGAAAATGCATCAGATTTCAGCATTCATGACGCATTCAAAAATTCTAACGCATTTGAAGACATTGATGATGAAGATTCTCTTAAAAATAGTGAAAATGAAGACGATTATTTCAGTGAAAACAATCCTGATGAAACAGAAATTTCAAACGACGAAGTTTTAGACCTTGGAAACAATGAAGATAACAACATTTTAACTGACGATGATAGCGAAGAGGCCGCAAGCTTTTCTTCAAACTCTGACGACGAAGACTACCCTGTTTATTTCAGCGCAAAACAATCTAAATCTGAAGCTGATGATAACACTGTTTCTTATGAAACAACCGACCAGTCTTCAAATGAAATGAACATTTTAAGTCGTTTGCATAGCCAAGATGATGAAACTATCAACACTTATTACGGCGACCAAAAATCTTATGTAAATCACCTGAATCAAATTGACGAAAGCAAACTTGAACAACAAGATTTGCTCGATGGTTCACTTTATGTAAAACCTGACTTGGTTAATAAATCAATTGATGATTTTTCAAGCGCCGTTGAAAGATTAAACAATTTTAACAGCTCTGTGGACAATTCCGAAGAAACATCTGATCAAGCAGGCGAAGAAACTAAAACACCAGACATTGAAGATTTTGAAAATGACACACAATCTTACGAAGAACAAGAAATTGAACATGACGCAGAAGACAATGACGAAGTTGATGATCTCGACGAGTTAAACAGTCTTAAAAACATTTCGTCAAACGGATTTTTCAATAGCAGTGACAACGCAGGCTATGAAACACAACAAACAAGTTCTTCGAGCCAAGTTCAAAATGATTATGATTTCAATCAAACAGACTCGTCTGATGCATCGTTTGATGAAGACGATTACGAGCCAGAAAACACCGCACCAATGTCGTTTAGTGAAATCACAAACGAAATCGAAAGCAATAAATATAATGAATCAACCTACACGAACGACAATGATTACAGCGAAACTGACACTGAAAATCAAACTGAAAGCAGTTTTGATTCAAGCACTAGTTCGCAAGAAAACTATAATGCTCAAGAAAACATGAATGCGATTGACTCGATTATTTCTAACAATATTTCAACGAATTATGTTGAACCAACTCAAGCATTTTATCGCGGTCAAAATTCAAATTATCGTGAAAAACTGTCAAGTCTTTCAAAATATTCAAAAGTTGCCTTGGAAAATGAAAAACCTACTCAAAATAATGAGGAAGCCATTGAAAAAGCAAAAGATATTGCAGAAATCACGAAAGAACTTGAAGACGAAGGCATCAAAGTTAGAGAACACTACAAGCAAACAAATTCAAAAGCACTTGACAAAAATTATTTGCTTGCAAATAAAATCAATTTAATGAGAAGTTTAATAATGTTCTTTGGCTATGTGTTTATTCTCTCTGCGGTTTACATCGTTTTAAACAATACTCCAATGAAAGACAATTCTTGGTTTAGTTTTAAACCATTCCTGATTGGATTTATTCCTTTTGCAGTAATTTTGATTTATTATACAATTCTGTTTGTGATAAGCCCATACAAAAAGGTTGATGCAAAATTCCATGCAAGAATAATGCTCTTTATTTCTGTAATAATAACTATTCAATTGCTTCTTATCACCTATTGCGTAAACCTTCAACTCGGATTTTATAGCTTTACACAAAAAGAATATAACCACCTTTTGTGGATTATTCCAACAATAATCAGTTTTGCACCAATCATTGATAATTTTGTATATTTAGCATTGTTTAAATCTAAAAACTTCAATGTTTAACGCTTAAGCAAAAAACTTATATTGATTAAAAATGTTTATTGCGGCAGCCCAAAACTTAAAATTTAGCTGTATAACATAATTTTTAATTGAAAAAGGAACTCAAATTTGAGTTCCTTTTGTTTTTATTTTTCATTTTTTAAAAGCGAATAACTTATTTATTGCACTATTATTTATCATCGTCTTCGTCGTCATCTTCATCAAGAAGCCCCATAGATTCATAAAAATCTTCGAGTTTTGGGTCACAACCAGTCATGTCAATTTTGTCAATTGGCACTTCAACATAGCCCTTTTCATTTGTGTTGTATTGATCTAAACACGAGCCACAGTTATCACAAATCTTGTTTGGATCAAGGTCGCAACGATCACATTCGCCACAGTTATCACATTTTAGCGACTCATCCAAAATGCACATTCCGTTTTCATCACCATGTTTTTCTTGTTTCATAATTTACTTCCTTTATGTTAATCTTTAATTGTTTATCCTTTTGTTATCGCACAATTTTTGCAATATTTCTAGTTTATATTTTTGGCAATTTCGCCAGTTGCCAAAGCATCACAACGATTGTTGAATTCATTATCCGCGTGACCTTTCACTTTTATAAATTTGACACTATGAATCAGCAAAAGATTGTCTAATTCTTTCCAAAGTTCTATGTTTTTCACAGGCTTTTTGTCAGCTCCGCGCCAACCATTGCTTTTCCAATTTTCAAGCCAGCCTTGAGTCATGGCATTGACAACATACGCCGAATCAGAATAAAGTTCAACATTGCAAGGCTTTTTCAGTTTTTTCAGTGCTTCAATAACCGCCGTAAGTTCCATTTTGTTATTTGTGGTTTCTTTGTCGAATCCAGAAAATTCTTTTCTGTTCGTGCCAGCCATTAAAATTGCGCCCCAACCACCAGCACCAGGATTTCCAGAACACGCACCGTCTGTGTAAATTGTAACATTATATTTATTTTCCATATTCTTTAATAATGATAACACTAAAATGTTAAATATACAAATAATTTAACTCAAAAACATTGACAAAAAAGTCTAATTCAGTATAATTATTTATGTGCATAGGGGTGTAGTTCATCGGTAGAATAGGAGTCTCCAAAACTTTAGAGGAGGGTTCGATTCCTTCCACCCCTGCCAAACTAAAAGACTGTCGCTTGACAGCCTTTTTCTTTTATTCCTTTTGGAATCTCACCCCACGGGTTCGAGCCTGTCGGCCAGACCGAACTAAAGTTCTCCCCGGCTTTAGCTAAAAACAATCCACCGGATTGTTTTCTTCACGCGTCGCCCCTTCCACCCCTGCCAAACTAAAAGACTGTCGCTTGACAGCCTTTTTCTTTTATTCCTTTTGGAATCTCACCCCACAGGTTCGAGCCTGTCGGCCAGACCGAACTAAAGTTCTCCCTGGCTTTGGCTAAAAACAATCCACCGGATTGTTTTCTTCACGCGTCGCCCCTTCCACCCCTGCCATAAAAAAACAAAGGGAATGTCTTTTGACTTCCCTTTTTGTTTTTAATGAAATTGAACCTGTCGGTTCAGTGATATTGCCACGCAATGAACAATATCATTTCTTTTAGATTTTTATTTTTCAAACAGACCGAACTAAAGTTCTCCCCGGCTTTAGCTAAAAACAATAAATTTACTCAAGCTTTTGCTATCAATTTTAGCAAACAAAAATCATATTAGTGAATCTAATATGATTTTTTAATTTTTATAAGATTAAAATCTTTCATCACCAACAACTATTTTTCAATCAAGCCAAACTCGTTAAATACTTTTGCAATGATGTCAGCGGCTTCTTTCAAAACTTCATCAGTGTGAGTTGCGGTGTAAGTTGTTCTAACCAAGCATTGTCCTGGTGGTGTTGCTGGTGGCAAAACAGGATTTGCGTAAACACCTTCTTCAAACAATCTTTTGCAAACCTTAAGAGTAACATCTTGGTCGTAGGTGAAAAGTGCAATGATTGGAGCTTTGCTGTCAGCAAATTTAATTCCCCTTTCTCTCAAAAACTTTCTCATGTGCTCTGCAACTTCTGTTAAATGTGCAACTCTTTCTGGTTCGGCTTTGATGATGTGCAAAGCTTCAAGTGTTGCTGCAAGTGATGCTGGAGTGATTGATGCACTGAAAATAAATGGACGAGATGTGTGACGAATGTATTCAGCAACTTCGTGCGAACATCCGCAATAACCACCCATTGAAGCAAGTGATTTTGAGAATGTTCCGTAAATCAAATCCACATCATCAGTCAAGTTGAAATACTCTGCAGTTCCTGCACCGGTTTTTCCGAGAACACCAAAAGCATGTGCATCATCAACCATAAGTCTTGCACCATATTTTTTCTTAATTTCAACAAGTCTTGGCAAGTCACAAATATCACCAGTCATTGAAAAAATGCCGTCTGTGATAATCAAAATGCCGGCGTCTTCTGGAACTTCTTGAATTTTTCTTTCAAGTTCATCGTAGTCAAGGTGGTTGAAACGAACCATTGTTGCATAAGAAAGTCTGCAACCGTCATAAATTGACGCATGGTTTTCTTTGTCGCAGAAAATATAATCTTTTCTGCCAGCAATTGCTGAAATAACACCAAGATTTGTTTGGAAACCACTGCCCATTGTTACACAATCTTCCTTGCCTAAAAACTCAGCAAGTTCCTTTTCAAGCTGAATGTGAAGATCTGTTGTTCCGTTCAAAAATCTTGAACCAGAACATCCAGTTCCATATTTTTTTGTAGCTTCAACAGCTGCTTCTATAACTCTTGGATCGCTTGTCAAACCTTGATAGTTGTTTGAACCGATCATAATTTTTCTTCCACCTTCCATATTTACAACAGTGTCTTGTTTTGATTCAAGTGTGTGAAAATAAGGGTAAATGCCTGCTTCTTTTATTTGCTCGGCAAGTTTAAAATCTTTACATTTCTGAAAAAGGTCCATAGTTTTCTCCTAATAAAAGTATAATAATATTATAATATATTTAACCAATTTCACCAAATAATTATTTTGGTTTTAAAAAATAATTGTATATAATAAATATATGAAAAAAATAAACTTAAACACAAAACACTTTGACTTTCCAAAGCCTAATATAATTAACAATATTATTTTGTCTAAATATAGTTTTGATAAAATTGACATTTTTGATGACACGCCATGTGTTTATGTAACACCAAAAATATCAAAACTTGACCGCAATTTTATTCAAAAATGTTTAAATAAAAAGTTTGTATTTTTAAATGAAAATATTTTTTCTAAAATTGAAAATGGAACAATCTCTCCACTTGAAAAAGAAAATATTTTAAACGAAATTCAAGAGCTTTCAAAACTTGGTTTTTCAGTATCAATACCCCTTGCAAGTTTCCCGACAGTGTTTGGAGAGAACGAACAAATCTCAAAAGATTTAGCATTGTTCTTATACAAAACCAAGCTTGATATTAAGTTCTTAACTTTTCCTTGTGAATATTTTGCCGTTCCAGTTTGGGCAGAAAATTATCGAAACACAAAAATTTACTCGTGCCAAAATGTAACAATCCACCCACGAATGCTTGAAGGATTATCTGAAAAAGAAATCGTAAAAACAATTCAAAGCTATACACCTTCATCGGCTTCAACATATCAATCAAAATACTATATAAATTTAAAATCAAACCGACTTGCACAGGGGCTTGAAAAAATTATTTACTGTTGCCCAAACTGCGAAAATCTCGTTTCACTTTACTCTGAATTTTCTTGTGTGAAATGCAAAAATTGCGGAAGTGCTTTTGAACTTTCACCTGACGGAAAAATTCTTTTCACACAAAAATTTAATAATTTTGATCAAGTTGAAAACTTCCAATATTCTGCATTAACGAAAAAAGATTTTGATATAAACATGATAATTGAATATAATAAAATAACGCAATTTTTCTCTAAAAATTGTAAAAAAACAGCAAAATTTAATGTAATTTTACAAATTTACCCAGAAAAACTAATTATAAAAAATCAATTAACAAACCAAAATAGCGAAATATTTTATGAAGACATTGAAAATGTCAATTATTTGTTTGACAACACATTGGAAGTTATTCCAAAAAACGCAAATCAGTTCTATTTTCAAGGAAATAACAATGAAAACCTGTTAATTATAAAAGATTTAGTTAAAATCAATAAAAATTAGAAGCTCTAAAAAAGAGCTTCTTTTTTTGTTAGTTTTCTGCAAAAGCATGTCCATTAGAAATTCCAAAATTTCTGTTTTCACTTGCTTCATATTGGCCGTAGTTTTCATATTCAGACGACTCTGCAAGAACAACACTTGAGAGAGAAATTTCATAAGCAATTCTTGTTTCAACTTCTGTTTCAGAAATTTTTTTCTGATATTTTCGACTTTGAATTCTGCCTTGAACTTCAAGTTTTTCACCTATGCCAAGGTCTTTTACAAATCTGGCATTTCTGCCCCAAGCAATACATGGCAAATAATCACTTTTGTTATATGCCCTGTTTACTGCCAACAACACATCACAAATTTCTCTACCAAAAGGAGTTGTTCTGTAGATTGGTTCTTTACAAATATACCCAATCATGCAAATTTGATTTACTGCAGAAATTTCATTTGGGTTAATAAGTTCCTTTACAAAGATTGTGAGCATCAACTTACTTTTCTCGCCTTCGAGTTTGTTGTATGAACGGAATTGTCCCGAAATTCCGATTTCATCACCAATATTAAATCCGTCAATAAGTCTCTCTGAAATTGTAACTGGCAAAATGTCTGTTTCATCAGAAAGTCTTTTAACTTCGACATACATTTCAAAAAATCCTTCTCCCATGACTGTATGCGAATAAGTTGGAAGCTTCGCAATTTTTCCTTTGATTAAAACATTATTATTGTTTTCATAAGAACTATTATTCATTTTACTTTTATTCCTTATTGTTTTTTTATTTTTTGTAATCCGTTGTTATCAACTATGTAATCACTTTCGTACACCAGTTCAGACATTTTCACCATTTTGTAACCTTGACTTGAAAGATATGAAATCATTAGTGGCAAGGCTTCCAAGATATGATCAGAATTGTTGTGGCAAAGAATAATTGAACCGTTTTTCACACTCTGTTTAACTCTTGTCAAAATCTCGTTTGCAGATAGTCCTTTCCAATCCAAGGTGTCGACATCCCACTGAATTGTTTTGAGCCCTAGTCCTGTAGCCACATTTAAAACCGAGTCGCTGTAATCACCAAAAGGCGGTCTGAAAAACTTAACAGGTTTGCCCGTTATTTTTTCAATTTTGTTCATTGAAAGTTTAAGTTCTTCTTTCATTTTGTCTTGAGACAAGGTGCTCATTTTTGGATGAGTGCTTGAATGTGTGCCAATATCAAAGCCTGCATCTGAAATTGCTTTAACCTTATCTTCATTTTGTTCAATCCAAAATCCAACCAAAAAGAAAGTTCCCTTTATGCCTGCATTATTCAAAATTTCAACAATCTTCAAGGTTTTATCTGAACCCCATGCTGCATCAAATGTTAGTGCAACTTTTTTCTCACTGGTTTCCACTGAATATATTGGAACAAGTCTATATGAATAGCCAAAATATAGCGAGCCGGTGCTTGTCACAAAAATTATAGTAGCCAATATAATTGCAATCAGTGATAAAGATAATATTTTCGTCGTTGTCCCTATTTTCGAACACAGTATCTTCATACAAATTACTCCTTTATTGTAGTCTTAAAATTCCATTTTCAACAAAACCTAATGTGTTTAAAATAATAAAATTTAATCTAAAAGCGTCGTATTTTGTCAAGTGGAATTTTTTGACCAATTTCTTAATAAAGTGTATTTGCAAAAATAACGAATTATGCAATGTTATATCAATTTTTTCTTGAGCGTTTCGATAATTTTTGATTCAATTCTTGAAACTTGAACTTGTGAAATTTGCATAATTTCTGCAACTTCACCTTGTGTTTTTCCCCTGAAATAACGAAGCAAAATTATTTTTCGCTCTTTTTCTGGAAGTTTTAAGATTTCATTTTTCAAGATAAACTTGTCAAGCATCTCATCGCTCTTGTCGTTCACTGCAATTTTGTCAATAATGCTCTGACTGTTTGGATCATCTTCATCAATTTTTGCTTGTATAGACAAAACTTGTTGACTTGAATCGAGCGCAACAACTACATCTTCAATTTCAACATTAAAATGTTTTGCAATCTCATCTACATGCAGTGGTTCTTTTCCTTCAGCTTTAATTTGCTCGTTATATGCCCTAATCTTTATTGCTAGCGATTTAATTGACCTTGAAACTTTAATCATTCCATCATCGCGCAAAAATCGTTTAATTTCTCCAGCAATCATAGGAACAGCATAGGTTGAAAACTTCACACCAACACTTTCGTCAAAGTTTTTTATAGCTTTTAAAAAGCCAACACAGCCCAGCTGATAAAGATCGTCATATTCAACACCTTTGTTTAAATAGTTTTTAACTATCGCCTTTATTAACGGAAAATTACCTTGAACCAATTTTTCAGTCGCTTCATTATCGCCTTTTTTTGACAAAGCAATAAGCTCGTTTATCTCGTTTGTGTTAATTGGTTTATAGATTTCCATTATTTCTTTATCACCTTTTGCATGCGAACAATGAGTCCGCTTGGTTTATTTGGTTCAACAGTCAAATTATTCATAAATGAATCCATAAGCGTAAAGCCCATGCCTGAGTGTTCTTCATCCGCTTTGCTGGTGAAAAATGGCTGAAGAGCCATGTCGATATCATCAATGCCTACACCAAAGTCTGTGACGGTAACATCAAGCTTATTACCGTCAATTTTAGACTCTAAAATAATTTTTCCACCCTTGCCGTTGTAGCCATGGACAATTGAATTTGTAACCGCTTCCGACACTGCAGTTTTGATATCACTAATCTCGGAAACAGTTGGCGAAAGCTGACTTGCAAACATTGCAACAACTCCCCTTGCAAAACCTTCGTTGATATTTTTTGCCTCAAATTCAAGTTTAAAATAATTGTTATTTTCCATTAAATTCTCCTTTAACATACTTTTGGAATAATTTGATATATTCCTGTCATTTCAAAAATTCTATTAACATAAGAAGTTGGATTTTTTATATATAGACTGATGTCGTTTTTTGCAAACTTATTGTATCTCCCCAAAAGCATTCCTATACCGGTGCTGTCCATAAAAGACACACCAGAAAAATCTAGCACCAATTTTTTTGCATTTAGA
Source organism: uncultured Clostridia bacterium (assembly GCA_934746515.1). Taxonomy (GTDB): domain Bacteria; phylum Bacillota; class Clostridia; order Christensenellales; family UBA1242; genus RGIG1681. The sequence goes on along the minus strand of CAKVFH010000003.1, from coordinate 111,114 downwards.
TTCTTATTAAGCAAATCATCGAGCGACAATCTGACATATTCAGCTGAATATTCATCAAGTTCGCCAGAAAGTTCTGCGCAAATGCCACCATTCTCTGTCTTGTAACTAATATCCATACATTTCCTCCTTGCTAAAACAATGATATCACACTAATTCCCGCAAGAATTTGGAGAAATTGTAATAATAATGCTTGTTTTGTCTATTCTTGTTTTCTGACATTTAGCTTTGTTTTGCTACCCCAAATTTTGTTTTGCAAAAGAAAAAGACAGTTCCGAAAAACTGCCTTAAATTAAATTTTTATCTGTAAATTATTAAATAATCTTTTTTTGAAAAGCTTTTTTTAATTAGCTTTAAAGCTTCGCAATCACAGCATTAACATATTTCAGCAAAACATGAACTATTAAGCGAAATTGTCACCGTTTCTTCTACGCCCATTCTCACAACCTTAAATGAAATTTGCTCGCAACTTAAATCTAGATTCAAAAGCAAATCATTAAGCTCATAACTTAAGTTGAAATAATTTTCAGCACTATAAGTATTGCCCGCAAAAGAAACTTCTTTGATTATGTCGTCATTTAGAAGACCACTAGCATAAGCCACACTTGACGCACTTAAATTTTTAACCAAAACATTATATGAAACGCGCCATTCTTTTTGTGAAACAGAATTTGTCACAACTTTTGATTTTGACGCACCATTTTTGATATTAAAGCCAAGATTATCAAGTTTAAGTGTTTTTATTCTTGTGTTTGTGCTTGTTTTTGTTGCTCCATCACACTGCGAAATGACTTGATCCGCAATACTTGTCGCAACATTAACAGGAATTGCATAACCAACATTATCAATTGATGATGAAGCCATTTTAGAATTCACAATGCCAACTAAATTACCATAAAGATCATATAAGCCGCCACCAGAATTGCCAGAGTTTATTGCCGCATCCACACGAATCAAGCGCATAGAAATGGTTTCGGTTGAATCAATCAAAGATTCAAACAAAGTGTTATTTGAAACTGATGACACAATGCCGTTTGTGCTTGAAAGTACCAATGATTCAATGTAAGCTTGCTCATACTGGGCAAGTGTCATGCCTGTTTGGATATTTGGAATAAGCGGATTACCAACCGCAATAACTTCTTCGCCACCAACAAGATTTGTGCTGTCACCTGGAACCGCTTCTTCAAAGTTGCCTGAATCAAAGAATATTGATGCAAGTTCGCTTGAAATGTTGTTTCTTTCAATCTTTAAAACTGCAATATCATTATCAGCTGAACCACCAACAAAAGTTGCATTTAGTTTATATTCAGCTTCTTGATAGCCGTATAAGTAAACGCCATAATACTCGCTATTTGTTCCATTTAAGAAATGTTTTGAAATTGACTCATCAATTGAAGGTATTGTTATTGCGCTTTGGAAAAAATATTTGTAGGTTGTCGAACCAAACAAGCCATTTGAAGTCGAGCCCGTTTTCAAATCACTATCATTAACCTTTGTGCCTAAAAAATAGCTATCTGCTGTTGCATTGTAATATACCACATAATTTGAGTCATTGCTGTAGTTATCGAGATATGCAACATGGTAGTTTGTGATAATGTATGCTGTGTCTAGCTGACTGTTTGAATCTGTGTCGAGCATTTTATAAATCACGCCAGCACCTGCAGCAACCCCGCCTTTATTTCCTGAATTTGAAGTATTGATTTTGTATGCAGTTTGGTTAGACACTGTGCCTTGCTCAACATAGTATGTGTAATTTGTGTATGAATAGCAAATATCAACTGTTGTTGAGTATGCAAGTTGAGTTGCTGTTTTTGTGTCATATTTTCCAACAACAGAATAATAATACACCAAAAAATCATCATAAGAAAATGTAGATTCAGTTTGGTTTGTAGCTGCAAGATATGAATCATAAATATTTCTTGTTGTGACAGCCGCCATCGCATTTGTTCCGTTTGCGCCCTTTAAAGACAAAAGCCATTCACCTTCCGTTCCAGTAAAGCCTTGCTCAAGCGCAACTTCATAAGCCGACTTGCCTTTGTTGTTATCAATCTTTTCATCAAGAGTGTCAAGTTTTTTGTAAATTGACACAATTTGGTCGCTGATTGTTGCAGTGTTATCTGTTCGGTTCACACCAACAAAAACTGAAACTGCACACATAACCATAATCATAATAAATGCAAAAATATTAACCTTTTTTGCTTCCATAAATTCTCCTTTATGATAGTCCAATAATTGTGCCATCGGCAAGCATGTCAATCTTTTCCGCATTCGGAACTTTTGATAGTCCTGGCATAAGCATCATGTCGCCTGCAATAACAACAATAAATCCGCTGCCGGTTTTAAGTTCAATATCGCGAATGTTAAGCTTAAAGTTTGTTGGCGCACCAACTATCTGTTTATCATCTGTAAAACTAAATTGAGTTTTTGCTATAATTACTGGCAATTTATCAAATTTATACTTGTTTATAAATTCAATTTTTTGCTTGGCGAGTTCAGATAAAATAACACCATCTCCGCCATACACTTTTTTGACAATCTTTTCAATCTTGGTTTCAACTTTATCATCCAAATTATAAGCATATTTTAACTCGTTGTCATTCATGTTTTTAAGCACTGCATCGGCAAGATCAAGTGTTCCAGCACCGCCTTTAACAAAACATTCATTAACAACAGCGTCAATTCCGCGCTTTTTAAGTTCGTCAATCACAAAATTGATTTCTCTATCAGTGTCAGACAAAAATTTATTGATTGTTACAACAACGTTTTTGTTGTATACATTTTTAAGTGCATCAATGTGTCTGTATAAATTGCCAAGTCCCTTTTCAACATAAGGCAATGTGTCACCAGCAAAATCATCGGGCATTTCGCCATGAAATTTAAGACCACGGATTGTTGAAACCAAAACAATAACGCTTGGTTCAAGCCCAGCAATTCTGCACTTTACGTCCATAAATTTTTCTGCACCAAGATCACTTCCAAAACCTGCTTCAGTGATTGCATAATCGCTTGTTGCAAGTGCAAGTTTGGTTGCAATAACACTATTGCAGCCATGTGCAATGTTTGCGAAAGGTCCAAGATGCACAAAGGCTGGAGTGTGAGCAATGGTTTGCACAAGATTTGGTGAAAGAATGTTTCGAAGCAAAACAGCCATGCTTCCTTCAGCTTTTAAGTCTCTTGCATAAACTGGCTCGCCATTTTTATTTAGCGCAACCATGATATTGCCAAGTCTGTTTTTAAGATCATCAAAATCGGTTGCTAAACAACAGATCGCCATAGTCTCGCTGGCTGATGTGATTGTGAAACTGTCTTTTCTCAAAAGGTTTTGTTTCTTTCCGTCTTTATCTTTTCCGCCTATATAATAACTTATGTCGCGAAGAGACCTATCATTCACATCCAAACACCTGTGAAACAAAATATTATTCACATCAATATCAAGCTTGTTGCCGTTAAAAATATGATTATCAATCATTGCGCAAAGCAAATTGTTTGCTGATGTGATTGCGTCAAAATCGCCAGTGAAATTCAAATTGATATCTTCCATTGGCAAAACTTGACTATAACCACCACCAGCAGCACCGCCCTTAATTCCAAAAACTGGCCCAAGTGAAGGCTCACGAAGTGCCAAGCAAACGCTTTTGTTTTTAAGCGACAATGCATCAGCTAAACCGATTGAAACAGTTGTTTTTCCAATGCCAAATTTGGTTGGGCTCATTGCCGTAACCAAAATAAGTTTGCCTTGCTTTTTAGGAGCTTTCAAATATTTTTGAAATCCTTTCACTTTTGCAATCTTTTCGCCATATTTGTCAAGGTCAGATTCTGCAATGTTAAGTTTTAATGCAATCTCTTCAATATTTAAGAGTTTCGATTCTTGTGCAATTTCAATATCTGTCTTCATTATTGATTCTCCTTTAAATAATTTTTTATTTCTTTTTCAACCAAGTTTTCAGCATTTGAAAGTGTGTCAATAATCAAACAACCTGAAGCGTTTTTGTGTCCACCACCGCCAAATTTTTCTGCAATCTTTGAAACATCAAACTCAAATTTTGAACGGAACGAAACATGAATACCATCTGTCTTTTGCTTTAAAATTGCTGCAATCTTGTAACCGCAACTCAAAAATGAATTAGGAAGATTTCCAATATTTTCCGACTCGCTTGCGCCAAACTTGTCATAATCATCAGTCGAAACACTCATGATTGCATATTTTTGTTCATCATCAATAATCGCATTTAAAATTGCATTGCTTGTCAAAAGCAGGTTTGCAAGAGTTCGTTTTTCAAAAAACTCTGAATAAACCTTTCTGTAATCTGCGCCGAGTTCTAAAAGTTTAGCGCAAATCATGAATGTTTTGCTGTCAGTGTTATTGTTCCTAAAAATCCCCGTGTCGCCACAGATTCCGAAATATAAATCTGTTGCAATATTTGCATCAATCTTAATTTTCATGGCTTGGATAAGCTCGAAAACCACAACCGCACAAGCGCTTTCAAATTCAACTAGATTGTGGTGAGCAAAATTTTCACCAGAACTATGGTGATCAATTTTAAGAGTGTTTGCGAAATTTTTGAAAGGCTCTTCAAACTTTCCGAGAAGTCCACTTGACGCAACATCCACCGAAACAAACAAATCAATGCCGTCTAATGTTTTGGTGTTGTATTCATCAAAACCTGGCAAGAAGCCATAATTTCCAACCATTTCGTCATCGCAAAACAACGAAACATTTTTGCCAGCTCTCTCAAGTGCAAACTTTAGTGCAAGCGCGCTTCCAATTGCGTCTGGATCTGGGCTTTTATGCGAAAATATTGCAATATTTTTTGCTTTTTTAAATAACTTTATAGACTGGTGCATCCTAATTCTCCTTATAATTCTATAATATCACAAAATTTGACATTCACAAACTAAATCAATATTTTTTGAATAACTTTGTAAGATTAGTTTGAGCAAAAACACCTGTTCGCAGTCACAAACGAGTTTTTTGGCTCATTTTATAAATAACCAAAACGAGCTTAAAAAAATAAAGACAATACAAATTGTCCTTATTTCTGAATTTATTAAATATTAGTTTAAAGCGGCTGGCAATCTATTCTGCAGCCTTTTTGAAAATGTCGCAATAATCAATTGCAATGTAGCCTTTGTCAAGTGAACAAAGCGGACACTTTGACCAGCCTTGTGTCAAGAAATCAATATGCCCACAATTTGAGCATTTCATAACGCGCTTTGTTTTAGATTTATAAAGTCCGTTTTGCTTGTAACCCTTGCACAAATAGTCCAAAATTTCAGCGTGTGTTTTTTCAACATTTGCAACAAGCTCAAAACTTTCAGCAATATCTTTAAAACCTTCTTCGCGAGCAATTTTTGCAAATTCCGGATAAATTGTATCGAACTCTTCTTGCTCTATTTTCTTTTCTGCACACAAACTCACATCAAGTTTTGGGTCTGGATAAGGATAGTCTGCTTCAAGTTCAACCTTGCACTCTCCGCCTTTTTCAACAATATAATCATAAAACAACTTTGCGTGCGCCATTTCGTTTTTCGCAATCATTTTCATCGTGTCTTTAATGTAAAACAGCATTTCATTTTGCGCTTGTGTCGCCATAAATTGATATCTCGCACCCGCCTGACACTCGGCGGCAAAACTTTTTGCTAAATTAACTTTTGTTTGACTTTCATTAAAATTCATAAACCCTCCAACAAAGATAATCTTTGCCAAGTATAAAAATTTTAATCAAGTAGTTTAAATAAAATTACTAAAAACAACTAATTATCAGTTAGTGAAAAATTTTGTTCATGCAAGCAAAAGTTCATTTGCTTAAACAAAACATTTACGCCATTTTTTTGAAAAATGTGCTGGCATTATCATAAAAAATTTTGCTGATTGCCTTTTCAGTGTAGCCCATTTTTGACAAGCCTTTAGATAACGATTTAATTAAATTATCATAGGTTTTTATGCCTTTTGGCAAATGCTTTGTGCCATAAAAATCTGTGCCAATCGCAAGATTATCAATTCCAAAATGGCAAGCAAAGTAATCAATATGACAAATTATGTCATCAACCAAACACTTTTTTGTGCCGTTCAAGAAATCACTAACCAAGCAAAGCCCAACAAGTCCGCCTGAATCGCAAATCATTTTGATTTGATAGTCTTTTAGGTTTCGCTGATTATTGCAGAGCGAAAAACACGCAGAATGAGAGCAAAACAATGGATTATTTGACGCTTTTGCAACATCCAAAAAACTGTTTTCGTTAAGATGAGCAACATCAACATTTATGAAATTTTCTTCCAGTTTTTTAACGACCATTTTCCCAAAATTTGTCAGTCCCCCACACTCATGCGCGCCACCCGCTAGTGCATTTGATGTGTTCCAAGTTAGCCCTGCATAAATAGGTTTATACTTCAAAAATTCTGAAAGATTATCTTTGCTCAAAAAATGCAAATCTTCGACACCCAAAAACAATTTTTCCTTTTTATTGACAAATTCTCTTGCTTTTTCTATCATCAAAAACGATTCTTGCTCGTTCATTTCAGATGTCCAAATCGCAGAAACTATATTTTCTGTAGCTCCAAGCCCTGCCAAATAGCTTTCTTTTTTTCGGTCTTTTGGCATCTGCAAAAAGTAATCGTTGTGTAAATCAAATAACTTATACATATTATAATATATTGCGAATATTTACAAAATTATACAAAAAATAAAAAAATAGTCGTTATTTCTAACAACTACTTTTCGGTTTTATTAGTATTCAACTCGAATAACATGCTGAAGATTGAAGTCACGATTTTTTAAAGTTTCTTTCAAGTTTGCTGGTCGAATGTCGATATTTTCCAAGCGGTCAAGGTCAAACCACTTGAATTTCAAATGAACCATTTTGCCTTCGTCATTTTCATCATAGCTGTAATCATTGCACTTTTCAGCTGGTATTCTTCCTTGCATTAAATAATAAAAACTCAATTCATGAAAGAGCTTACCTTTGCCATCTTTAAAGAAACTTTCCATCATAGTGATAAGTTTGGCATCGTCAAAACTGATTCCAACTTCCTCTTTTATTTCGCGAAGAGCAGCAGTTTTGCTATCTTCACCCAAATGAATATGTCCACCAGGACAGCACCAAAAATCACTATGGTTTATACAACACATCAAAACTTTGTTGTTGTTCAAAATAATGCCGTTGGTTCTAACCTTTAACCTAAATTCATCTGTTTCAATTTTTAAATCCATAACTTCTCCTTTTGTTTTATTTATATTTTTCACGAAATCAGCACTGTAATGTGTTTTTTGCAAAAATTTATAGCAAACAAAAACTGCCACAAGGACAGTTTTTTTAAGTTTAAGATGCAACATCAGTTGCTCTGGTTTCACGAATAATATTAACTTTGATTTGACCAGGATATTCAAGTTCTGATTCAATTTTTCTAGCGATTTCCTTTGCCAAAATAACCATTGAAGCATCGTCAACCTCTTCAGGCTTAACAGCAATACGAATTTCACGGCCGGCTTGAATTGCATAAGATGTGTCAACACCTTTAAAGCTATTTGCGATTTCTTCAAGTTTTTCAAGACGCTTTACATAAGCATCCAAACTTTCTCTTCTTGCACCAGGTCTTGCTGATGAAATTGCATCGGCAACTTGAACAAGAATTGCTTCAATAGACTTAAATTCAACGCCACCATGGTGAGCTTCAATACAATGAATAACTTCTGGGCTTTCTTTGTATTTTTTTGCAACATCAACACCAATAGAAACATGGGTGCCTTCCATTTCAAAGTCAAGTGCTTTGCCAATATCATGCAAAAGACCAGCTCTTTTTGCAACTGCAACATTTGCACCAAGCTCGCCAGCCAACAAACCTGCAATGTAAGATGTTTCCAAACTGTGTTTCAAAACATTTTGACCATAGCTGGTTCTGTATTTCAAACGACCGAGAATTTTGATAAGTTCTGGGTGAAGATTGAATACTCCTGCTTCGAAGCTTGCGTTTTCACCAGCTTCTTTGATGGTTTTTTCAATGTCTTTTTTAACCTTTTCAACAATGTCTTCAACTCTTGCTGGATGGATTCTTCCATCGGTGATAAGTTTTTCAAGTGTAAGTCTTGCAACTTCTCTTCTGATTGGGTCAAAAGATGAAAGAATAACAGCATCTGGAGTGTCATCAACAATAAGATCAACACCAGTTGCGTTTTCAATTGCACGAATATTTCTGCCTTCTCTTCCAATGATTCTGCCTTTCATTTCGTCTGATGGAAGTGAAACTGTTGTCACAGTAACATCGGCAGTTTGATCGGTTGCGCATTTCTGAATCGCAAGGGTGATAATGTCTCTTGCCTTCTTTTCGCCTTCTTCTTGAGCTTGTTGTTCAATTTCACGAACAATGTTTCCAGCATCTTTTCTTGCGTCATCAATAATTGAATCAACAACTTGTTTTTTAGCTTCTTCACGAGAAAGCCCTGCAACTTTTTCAAGCTCTTTTGAGATTGTTTCTCTTTCTTTCAAAATGTCTTGTTTTGCATTTTCAAGTTCTTGTTTTTTGTTTTCAAGTTCTTGTTTAGCGTCATCAATAGACTGCATTTTTTTGTCAAGCAAATCATTTTTCCTGTCGAGATTTTCTTCTTTTTCCAAGATACGAGACTCCATTTTTTGAATCTCATTTCTTCTTTCTCTGCATTCGTTTTCAGAGTCAGTTTTAATCTTTAAAACTTCTTCCTTGGCCTCCAAAACGGCTTCTTTTTTTATTGAAGATGCTTTTTCTTCAGCATCTTTAATAGCTTTTTCAGCAATATTTTTAGCATTACCTAATTTTTTTTCAATCAATTGTTTTGTAACAAAATAACTAACGCCACCACCTAGAGCCAAGGAAACAATTGCAATAATTGCATAAACCATAGTTTGTTCCCCCTAAAATATATGTATAAACACTAAAATAGTATAACTATCCTTTGTTATTTACCCATAAATAAATATTAACATAGTGAAAAATTTAAGTCAAGCAAACTCACAATATAACAACATCAAAACTTTGACGAATAATAAAAAACATTGCTATTATCTCAAAATTAACTAAATTTTTACAAAATTTCGCTGAAATGTAATAATTTAATCAAAATTTATGATAAATTACAGTTTTAGGTTTATTTAAAAATTTATATTTCTTTGCAAAATCGCAAAGTTTCAAAAAAATCAGGCAAAGAAAAAACCAAGCAGTTTAGAGCTTTTTTAACATCAAAAGCACCTAACTTCTTGGCTTTATTTTTATTTATTTTCTGTTTCAGCGGCACTATTTTCAGCTTTTGGAAGCACACTTTCACGAACTTTATTAGCAATTTCTTCGCAGAGTGCTGGATTTTCAAGCAAAAGTTTTCTAACATTATCTCTTCCTTGACCAATCTTTTCGCCATTATAGCTGAACCATGCACCACTCTTTTGAATGATATCATGATCAACAGCCATATCCAAAATGCAAGATTCGTTTGAAATACCCATGCCAAAAATCATATCAAATTCAGCTGTTTTGAATGGTGGAGCGCATTTGTTTTTAACAACTTTAACTTTTGTTCTTGCACCAATTGCTTGATCGCCATCTTTGATAAGCTCACCTTTTCTAACATCAAGACGGATACTTGAATAAAACTTAAGAGCTTTTCCGCCTGGTGTGGTTTCAGGGCTACCAAACATAACACCAACTTTTTCACGCAACTGGTTGATAAAAATTACACAAGTTTTTGTTTTTGCAGTGATAGCTGTAAGTTTACGGAGCGCTTGGCTCATGAGTCTTGCTTGAAGACCAACATGGTTGTCGCCCATTTCGCCATCAATTTCTGCTTTTGGTGTCAAAGCTGCAACAGAGTCAATAACCAAAATATCAACTGAACCTGATCTAACCAAGCTTTCAGCAATTTCCAAACCTTGTTCACCGTTGTCTGGTTGTGAAACATAAAGGTTGTTAATATCAACACCAAGGCGTGCAGCGTAGGTTGGGTCAAGCGCGTGTTCTGCGTCGATAAACGCAGCTGTGCCACCCTTCTTTTGAGCTTCAGCAACAATGTGAAGTGAAACTGTGGTTTTACCAGAACTTTCTGGTCCATAAATCTCAATGATTCTTCCGCGTGGAACACCACCAACACCGAGTGCCAAATCCAAACTTAAACAGCCTGTTGGAATAACATCAACATCTTGAACATTATATTCGCCAAGACGCATAATACTTCCCTTTCCGAATTCTTTTTCGATTTGAGCAATTGCTTGCTCAAGATTTTTCTCTTTATCTACATTAGCCATAATTTTCTCCTTTATTCTTCATCTTCAGCAACAATTTCTTCTGGAACTTCTTGAGCTGAAAGTTTTTTGATTGCTTGAACTGTATAGTTTACGCATGAAATGATTGTTAAAACAACACCAATAATCATGAGTGAAATACCAAACACTTGAACATATCTCAAAAAGTCATTTGCAATTACTTCTCTCAAGCCCACAAAAAGCATCAAAACCATTGCAGAAACATCCAAGAAGAATGATTTAACTTTTCCGAAAATGTCAGCTGCGATAACCACATTGTTATTTGCGGCAACCATTCTGATTCCACTGATTAAAATATCACGAAGCACAACAATCAAAAGCATTAAAACTGAAAGCCATTTGCATGTTACTGGAGCAGAGCCAAACAACACCAAAATCATTGCTGTTGTTGTGATGAACTTATCGGCAATTTGATCCATAAATTTGCCAAAATCTGTAATCATGTTATACTTTCTTGCAATGTGACCATCAAGTGAATCGGTGATGCACGCAAGCACATAAATGCCAAGTGCGATAAACACACCAATACCCTTTGGAATTGGCAGTAAAAACATTAAAGCCATGAGTGGTGTGCAGAAAATTCTTATCATTGTTAAAGTGTTTGGAATATTCATTTTAAATTTCATCTTGAACTTCTCCTTGTAAATCATAACCCTTAATTTTGGTTATTTTTACCTTATAAAATTTTCCAATCTCAATTGGATTTTTTGATTTAAAGAACACAAGCGTGTCGGCTTCAGGAGTTTGATATTGACATCTTCCGAAAAAGAGTTGTTTTTCATAGTCAATGCCTTCATAGCAAACTTCAAGAGTCTTTCCAATGAAACTTTTGTTGATTTCATTAGCGATTTTTTGCTGAATTTTCATAAGTTTCAAAAGTCGTCTGGTCTTTATATCATCAGGAATTTGATCAACAAAATTTGCAGCGGTTGTGTCAGGCTCTTTTGAGTAAGCAAAGAAACCAACATGCATAAGCTTATATTTTTGAATAAACTCTGCAAGCTCGTTGAAATCTTGTTCTGTCTCCCCAGGAAATCCTACCATATAAGTTGTGCGGATTGCAATAAATTCAGGAGCGCTTTTGATTTTTTCCAACAAATTAACTATATCTTTCTTGCAGGTCTTTCTGTTCATTCGCTTCAATACTTTGTCTGAAACATGTTGAAGCGGAATATCAATATATTTGCAAACCTTAGGATTTGTGATAATTTCGTTCAAAAGTTCGTCAGTGAGTTTTTCTGGGTAGCAATACAAAAGTCTAATCCACTTTAAGTCTTTAATGGTTGAAAGCTTTCTAATAAGTTTCACAATTTCAGGCTTACCGGTTTTATCTTCACCATATCTAGAAATGTCTTGCGCAACCAAAATGAGTTCATCAGCGCCATTTTCAACAAGTCTTGTTGCCTCTTCAAACAAACTGTCAATGTCCATTGAGCGATATCTTCCGCGGATGAATGGAATTGTGCAGAATGTGCAGAAATTGTCGCAACCATCAGCAATTTTTAGGTATGCATAGTGCATTGGAGTTGTTACAACTCTGTTTTTGATAAATGGCAAGTTTTTTGTGCTGCCAACTTTAACAACTTTTTTGTTATTTTCAAAAGATGCTTTCAAAATATTCACAATCTCTGGATAACTATCAATACCCAAAATAATGTCAATTTCAGGAAATTCATTCAAGATATTTGAAGACCATCTTTGTGGCATGCAACCTGTTACAATAAGTCTTTTGCATCTATATTTTGGATTTTTTCTATATTCAACCATTTCGCCAATGGCTTCCATTGATTCATTTCTTGCGGTTTCAATAAAACCACAAGTGTTGACAATGATAATATCAGCATTTGACGCATCAGATGTGAATTTGTAGCCAGCTTCACTTAAATATGTCAGCATAATTTCCGAGTCAACTCTGTTTTTGTCACAACCCAGCGAGATTACACCAACATTCATAATTCTGTCAGTTGCTGGCTTTGCAGGTTTTCTTTCAGCCCCAGTATTTTTAGCTTTAGTGTCAGTCATTAAATTTAATCCTCCAAATCCTTAATAATAAGGTCTAATTCAGTATCAGTAATGGTGGCGGTTTTTATATGCTGTATTCCGTTAGATGCAATATCAAAGTAAATTGCATCACTTCCATCAGGCAAACTTTCTGCTCCTTCAGTGCCAACAGTATATCTTGAATCTTCATCACTCTTAAAACTTAATCTTGAAGATAAGTTATAGTTAATTTGACTCGTTTCAATTGGGAGTTTAGCGGTAACAACGCAGTAAACCCCAACGATTCTTCCGAACTTCAAAATTTGATAAAGACAAGCATTGATTCTATCGTTATCCGTTGCTTGTGAAGCTGATGTGTAGTTGTTAAATGCAAGAACAATGTATGGCATTTGCTGGAAACTACTTTCAGCAGACGCTTCGTTATATTTTTCTATATTTTTCACGCCAAGTTCAGCGAGTTTTTCATATCTATTGTCAATCTCTTTAGACATTTCAATCAAGGTGTCCAAAATTTCTTTGTTTGTTTTTGCAATTCTATTGAAATATAAATATGAACTTTTGTTGTAAACTTCAAAAGAACTATCAATGTTTGAGTCCAAAAGAACAAAATTCACTTCATGAACACTGTTTTTTAAGCACAAACTTAATATCATAGAGTTTAAAAATGAATTTACAACTTCATCATTTTTGCCAAAAACAGCAAGATTGTTGTGCTGTTTGAAATTGCCAAAAACAAGCTCGTTCTTTTCGTTTTTACCCAAAATATACGAAAACTTATTCGAATTTTTAAACTCATCAGTTGCGATTTCGTTAATAAATTTAAAATCGTCAATTTTTGAAAATCTTTCGCTAACAACTTCAGTTGTTTCAGCTTTTTCTTGCTCTGCTTCTTCGCTTTCTTTAAGCTGTTTTTGCAAAATCTCTTTAAGCTGATTATAGTCAGTGATAATTTCAGTCTCGTTATTTTCATTAGCCTTATTTTCAACAACCTTTGGCTTTTCTTGAACTAAAGGCTCTGGTTTTGCTTCAATCTCTTGCTTTTCAGGTTCTTTTTCTGTGTCTTCATTAAGCTCATTTGCATTCAAGATTTCTGAATTGTCATTCACACTTTCTTCAGTGCTTTCTTTTTCACTAATACTTTTTTCAAGCTCTTTTGCAAGCAAATTTGAAAATTCAGCATTTTCCGTATTTTCTTCTTTGTTTTCAGAAGACTTTAACTCGTTTTGCAGACTCTCATTCTTTTCAGGTTGCTTTTCATCGGAGCCTGTTTCATCACTTGTTTTCATCAGCTCATCAAGAGTCAAGCCAGAAATTGCATCATTTTCGCTTGCTTTCTTTGAAAGTTCCGCAAGTGAATCATCAACCTTTTCTTTTGATGTTTCAGTCGAATTTTCATTTTCTTCACTTGAACTATTTTGCGCTTCAGACTGCAAATTTTCATCAAATTTTGGTTCAATGTCAATACTTGTCATATATTCATTGTTTGAAAATTCGTTATTATTAACATTTGTTTTTTCCAACTTTTCAGTTGACGCGTCCAAAATTTCTTTAAGTGAGTTGTCACTGCCATTTAAACTGTCGAGATAGTTTGATTCATTCACTGACTGCGAGTCTGTTTCGCTGCCAGAATTTTCGTTAGCAGATGAAATTTTTTCATTTGTATCGTCTTCATCTGTTTGATTTAACGAATAAAGCGACTCTGAAGAATCAACGTTTTTGTCTTCATTATCAGATTCTTGCTCTTCTTCATCTTCGTCAAGACTATTGAGAAGACTTGAAAGCATATCTTCAAGCTCATTAGAATTATCAATCTTTTCGAGCTTTTTGTCAATACTGTTTTCATCAGAATTTGAATTCGATTTTTCAATCGCATTTTCTTCCGTTTTTTCTGTTTGAACAGCAGAAGATGAATTATTGGTTTCATTTTTATGAGTTTCACCGCTATTTAAACTATCTCCATGATAATTTGCGTTTTCTTTTACTTCAAATGCGGAAAAAATGTCATAATTGGATAAATTGTTTTGAGCTTCTGATGCATCTTTGTCTTGTGATTCTGAATGCATGTTTTCACCATTTTCACTATTTAAGTCTTCTGGAGCTAAATCAGTTTTTTGCTCTTTATTTTCGTCATCATTAGCAGAACCAAACACTGGATGTTCATCAGGTTCAGAATTCAAAGAATTGGAAAAACTATCAAATGTCTCATTTGATTTTTCATTCGTTTCTTTACTATTTAAGTTTTCGCTTTGAGAATTTTCTTCAGCATTTGAATTTTCGAGAGATGTATTGTTTCTATCTGGGTTATAGTCACTATACATGTTAGGGTCAGTATCAACGCCCTTTTCTTTGTCAAGTTCTTCTCTTGCTTTCAAAAGTTCATCCAAATCAACACTACTTACATTTTTATCCAAAATTTTATCCTCACTTTTTACGAATTAAAATCTTCGCCAAAATCTTCTTTGAACTGTTCTGGAGTAATCAAAACTTTTCTCTGTTTTGCACCTGTAGGTGGCGCAATGTATCCTTTCTCTTCCATTTGGTCAACAATTCTTGCAGCACGAGAGTAACCAATTGAAAGTCGTCTTTGCAAATATGAAACTGATGCGGAACCGCACATCATAACCGATTTTACGGCAATCTTGAAATATTCATCCACTTTGCCCTTTGATTGTGGAGCATCGGCAAATGAGAAATCTGCACTAGCATCATCTGCACTTTGTGGTTCTGAATTGAAAGCCTTTTCAGCACTTTCATCAAAATTGCTTGGATTGTTTCTTTTAATGAAATCAACAACACCCTTAATTTCATCATCTGAAGCATAAGCGGCTTGAAGTCTTGGCATTGCTGATGAATCTGTGAGAGACATGAGCATATCACCTTGACCCAAAAGTTTTTCAGCACCGTTTGTACCAAGCATTGTTTTCGAGTCGAAACCAGATTGCAATCTAAACGCAAATCTTGAAGAAATGTTGTTTTTGATTACACCAGTAATGATATCAACTGAAGGTCTTTGAACAGCAATAACAAGGTGCATGCCGCATGCACGAGCAAGTTGAGTCAATCTTTGAAGTGCTGTTTCGGTTTCTTTTTTATATTGAATCATGATTTCTGCAAGCTCATCGACAATGATAACAATGTATGGGAAATGCTCGAATTGCTCAGATTTGACAAGCTCGCTCTTGTTATAGTCCTCAATGTTTTTGTAGTTTGCTCTACCCATGATTTCAAATCGTCTGTCCATTTCTTTAACACACCATTTTAATGCGTTCACAGCTTTTTCAGTTCCCAGCACAACTTCTGGAGAAATCAAGTGTGGCAAGCCATTATAAAATCCAAATTCAACACGCTTTGGATCGACCATGACAAGTCTCAAATCTTCAGGAGAATATTTATAAACCAAGCTCAAAACAATGTTATGAATGAAAACAGATTTACCAGAACCGGTTGAACCTGCAATCAATACATGCACCATTTTTGCAAGGCTCTTGACGATTATTGCACCAGAAATATCTTTTCCGATTGCGATTGGAAGTGGGCCTTTCGCATTCTGAAACTCTGGAGATTCAAACAACTCTCTTTCATAAACACTTGTGAATGTGTCGTTTTCAAGCTCAATACCAATCAAGTTGCTTCCAGGAATTGGAGCTTGGATTGTGATTGTTTTTGCAGCCAGCGCACTTTGAATATCAAGCTCATAGTTTGGAATTTTTTTAACAGAAACACCCAGTGGCATTGAAAGTTCATATCTCGTGATTTTTGGGCCACGAACAATGTTCACAACCTTTGCTGGAACATTAAACGATGCCAAAACTTCTTCAAGCTGTCTAGATTTTCTCTCCTGCTCTTCAGAATAGTTTCCGTTATCTTTAACTGGTTTTGTGAGCAAACTTAATGGTGGCGGATTATATCTCACACCCTGCATAGGAATTTGATTTCCGCTTGGAACAACAGGCTTTTTCTGCGACTCTGTTTTTGGAGCTGTTGCTCCTGACAAAATGCCACCATTTCTTTTTTCAATGTTTGTTTCGTTTCCAGAAAATGGATTTTGATTGCTCGTTTCTTGTGAAACTTGACCATTTAATCCACCGCCAAAGTCAGTGCTTGTGCCATAGCCAGAGCTTGAAGTTAAACCTGAATTTGTAGCAATGTTAGTTCCACCAAACACATCATTTGAGCCACCAAAACCATTTGTTCCAAATCCAGTATTTGAACCAACACCACCAAATGCTGGACTTTCAGCAAAAGGTTTTGTTTGATTTCCACCAAGTTCAAAACTCGTTGGCTCTTTCAAGGAATTCAAATAGTTGTCGTTATTAAAGTCGCCAACATCTGCTTCTTCACCCGACAAAATCTTTTTAACATTGTCGTCAATTTTGATTTCGTTTTGGTTGTCGTTTGAACCCCAAATGTTATCGTTATTATTCACAAAAGCGGTGGTATTACCAATTTCATTATCGTTAGTTTGTTCATTTTCACTATCATCAAAAGTATTATTTGAGCCGATGTCGAATGTGCTGTTTGTGTCTAAATTATCTGTTTGCGAACCATAACCACCAAAGGTTCCGCTCATAAACGCCCTTCTTGAATCATCCAAACTCTCTTCACTTTGATAAGTTTCTCTGAACGGATTATGATAGTCGGTTTGTTCTTCATAAGTTCTACCAATCTTTGTTGTGTTTGTGTAGGTGTCTGTAGAATTTGTGTCAAAGTAGTTTGACGAATCATAATCATCAGTTGATGAAATCTCACCAACGACATCTGCGTCTGTATAGCTTGGTTTTTGACTTTCACCATCGTTTGAATAATTTAATGAGTTTGGATCAACCTCAAGCGAATCAACAACGCTATCAGACTTGGTAAATCCATAGTTTGGTCTGCCGTCTTTTGCATCTTTGTCGCTGTTATTAACCTTTTCTCTTGTCTTCTTTCCGCTCAATTTTTTGATATTTTCATCGAACTTTCCGTAATTTTCATAATCAACAATCAAGCCAATTGAAATTGTGAGCAATATCACAAATGCAACAATTGTGCCCATTGCACCGAGCAAAATTGAAAGTCCACCAACAAAAATTGAACCAAAACTTCCAACTAATGTGATTTTTGTTTGATAAGAATACTCAAGATATGTTTTTAATGAATTGAAACTTGCAACCTTGTCAAGTTCTTTGTATGTTAAAATTGATTGCATTGCAAACAGCAAGCTCACAACCAAAATAAAAGCATAAATCGTTGTTTTAGCGTTTCGTTTATATTTAAAGCCCAAGAATTTCGCAAGTTCTATTAAAGCTAAAAACAAAAACAAAGGATAAGTCACAATTCCAAATGTGCCAACAATCCATTTTCCAAGTGGCAAGAAACTTTTAAGGCACGCAAAAATAAAAGCAAGAGAAAAGACTATCAAGCAAATAAGGCTTAATACTCTCTTCTTCGTCATTGAAATATTATTATTTTTGTTTTCCAAAATAACTCCTAAATTATAAAACTGTATCTAACAAATCGTCATAATCAACATTAAAGTCGTGACCAACATAAACAATAAGCATTTTTTCGAAATCCAAAATTTTCTTTAAAAGCTTGTTTGCATCTTTGTTTGAAAGGATTTCAATTTTCAATCTTTCAGTGTTTTCGCTGAATGCTTGTTTTGTGAGAGCAAGTGTTTTTGCAGACAAAAGCGAACTTTCCAAAACATTGTCACAATTATTCATAAATTCTGTTACAAAAACCTTCTTTTCGGTTTCAAATTCTTCGCTTGAAATGTCTCTGTTTTTAATATCTGTTTTAAGTGCTGAAACAAAGTTATACAAATGGTCTTCAGCAAAATCATAGTCAACTGTGATTTCAAACTCGATATTACCATTATTGGCATAATATTTTGTTTTTATCTTTGTATCAAAATAATAATTTTGATTTGCAAGCGCAAGTTTGATATGTTTAATCAAAATTGGTTTAACAATTTCAATTAAATATTTTTCCTTGTCTTTAAATGAAACTGTTGGGAACACTATTGTAATTCTTGTTTGGTTGAGTCTTTTGATTCTACCCTTCATATCCCCAACAAAGTTGTCAATTTCTGAAACATACTTAAGCTTTTTGTATTCTGTTTCATTATCTTTCATTCTATCAAAGAAATGCATTTTAACTAGATCATAAATTTGCTCTTGTGTTGTGTCACCAACAACAGAAATTATTGTGTTTCTTGGTGTAAAGATTCTGTCCAAGTAATCTTTTGCATCAAGTGGTCTGAATCTTGAAACAGAAATATTTGTTCCTGATTTTGGATTAGCAAGTCCCGTTCTATAATAAAGTGTTGTGTTGATGAGCCTATCCAAAATATAAGCAGGATTTTCATTCAAAAGTGCAACTTGCGAGAGCAAAACCTTTCTAACTTTGTCACCATTTTCAAGTGAAAAAGTTGTGTCAAATGCAATTTCAGACAAAAGTTCAACAGCAACAGGAATATTTTCTTTTGGGCAAACTGCACTGATTGTTATGCTTTCTTTTGAATTGTGTGGTGTCAAAATAATTCCATTTGATTTTGCATAGTTCAAAAGTGCTTCACGAGTCGAGTGTTTTTTTGTTCCCATGAGCATAATTTTTGTAAGATAATCACTGATTCCACTTTGAAAGTTTTTTTCAGATTGAGTTCCGCCTGCAATATGCAAAACGACGCATGCAATTTTTTTCTCTTTTTTAGGAATGCATACAAGTCTTAATCCGTTTGAAAATGTGTTTAAAGCCATAGTTTTCTCCAAGGTATAATTTTACATTTATATTATATAACAAAAAAATCCGTCATCAAAACGGATTTTGTATATTTTGCAAACTTTGTTATAAATTTTTAACATTTTTAGAAGAAATTTACAAGTTTAGGGCGCTAAATTTTTGCTGACAGTAACCAGCTCAAAATTATGCTTTTTTGCATAAGAAATTATGTTTGAAAGAGCTTCGGCTGTGTTTTCAGTTGGATGCATCAAAATAAGATCTCCACCACACATGTTTGTCACAGCTCGATTGAAAATCAAACTCGTGTTGTGGTCACGCCAGTCAATTGTGTCTCTTGTCCACATAATGGTTTTATAACCCAAAAACGATGCGGCTTGAACTGTGTTTTTGTTGTAAGACCCACCTGGTGGCGCAAAGAGTTCCATGTCAATGTTTAAAATTTCTTTTACAATCTCGTGACACGTTTGGATTTCTGCAAGGTTTTGAGTGTAATCAAGTTTGCCATGCTCTTTGTGCTTATAGCCGTGGCTTGCAATCTCGTGACCTTTTTGATGCATTGATTTTAAGAGTTCACGATTTTCCTTTGCCCAAGTTCCGCCAACAAAAAATGTAACCTTAACATCAAATTTATCCAAGATGTCAATCATTTTTTTAAGCGAGTCTGTCCCCCAGTAAACATTTATCATCAAACTGACTTTGTTTGAATTTTTGTCGCCAGCATAAATGGTTCCATTATATTCGCTATTTGCCGTTTGCACCACAGCGTTTTTGTTTCCTATATAACAGCCAATAAAAATAAGTGCAATCAAAAAACATATAACAATGTTACTGATTACACTTATAAAAATTCTTTCTTTATTATTTTTCATAATAAAGTATATGACTATAAAATTTAAAACTTGACTAAAATTTAGTCTTCAATTTTTTTAACGAGTTTCAAATCAACTCTGCCTTTTTCGTCAACCTTGATAACTTCAACTTCAACCTTGTCACCAATTTTAACAACATCTTCAACTCTTTCAACTCTCTTTGATGAAAGTTTTGAAATGTGAATCATGCCGTCGCAAGTTGATGAAATTTCAACAAAAGCACCAAATTGCATAATTCTAACAACTGTGCCTGTGTATCTTTCGCCAATTTCAGGAACAAACACAATGTCTTCAATGATTTTCTTTGCTTCATTGCAAGATTCAATGTTAGCTGAAGAAATCATAACTGTGCCGTCATCTTCAATATCAATCTTAACGCCAGTTTTATCAATAATTTTATTGATTGTCTTTCCGCCTTGACCGATAACTTCACCAATCTTTTCAGGGTTAATTTTGAAAGTGATAATCTTTGGAGCATAAGGGCTCAAGTGATCTCTATATGTTGGAATTGTATCGAGCATCTTTTGCATGATTTCCATTCTTCCTTCTTTTGCTTGAGAAAGAGCTGTTGTCAAAATTGCTTCGTCAATACCTTTGATTTTGATATCCATTTGAATTGCTGTGATACCATTTTTTGTACCAGCAACTTTAAAGTCCATATCGCCATAGAAATCTTCAAGACCTTGAATATCTGTCATAACAATAACTTTGCCAGATTCTTCATCTTTGATAAGACCCATTGCAACACCTGCAACTGGAGCTTTGATTGGAACACCAGCATCCATAAGTGAAAGTGTGCTTGCACAAACAGAAGCCATTGATGATGAACCATTTGATGACAAAACTTCAGACACAAGTCTTAAAGCATAAGGGAATTCTTCTTCGCTTGGAATAACAGGCAAAAGTGCGCGCTCTGCAAGTGCGCCATGTCCAATTTCACGACGACCTGGAGACTTAAGATTTCTTGCTTCACCTGTTGCATAAGGTGGCATATTATATTGATGAATATATCTCTTGTATGCGTCTTCTTCATCATCAAGACCATCAATTTTTTGTGCTTCAGCAATTGTTGCAAGTGTTAAGCAGTTAAGAACTTGAGTTTCACCACGAGTGAACACGCCAGTTCCATGAACTCTTGGAAGAACACCAACTTCGCACCAAATTGGTCTGATTTGTTTTGTTTGACGGCCGTCAGGACGAACACCTGTTGTAATGATTGTTTTTCTAACAATTTCTTTTTGCATTTTATAAAGAAGTTCATCAATTTCTTGTTCTCTGTCTTCATATTTTTCAGCAAAATGTTCTCTGCAATCATCCAAAACTGCATTGATTCTTTCATTTAAAGCAACCTTATCAGCAAGTGGTTCCATTGCTTTTTGAAGATTTGCTGTAACATATTCACGAACATCTTTTTCAACATCTTCACCAATATGGAAAAGTGTAACTTCTCTCTTTGGTTTGCCAACTTCTTTGGCAATATTTTCAATAAACTCAACGATTTGCTTGATGTATGAATGAGCAAATAAAATTGCGTCTCTCATCTCTTCTTCAGAAACTTCTTTTGCACCAGCTTCAACCATCATGATAGCATCTTTTGTTCCAGCAACATAAACATGCATTCTGCTCTTTTCACATTCTTCAACTGTTGGGTTGATAACAAACTTACCATCAATTTGACCAACAATAACTGAACCTGTTGGGCCAGCAAAAGGAATGTCTGAAACAGAAAGCGCAACACTTGAACCAATCATAGCCATGATTTCTGGTGGAAAATCTGGATCAACAGAAAGTGCTGTTGCAACAACTGCAACATCATAATAAAAGCCCTTTGGGAAAAGTGGACGGATTGGTCTATCAATAAGTCTTGAGTAAAGTATAGCTTGATCGCTTGCTCTGCCTTCTCTTTTCTTGAAACCGCCTGGGAATTTTCCAACGGCATACATTTTTTCTTCAAAATCAACACAAAGTGGGAAAAAGTCAGCTCCTTCCTTTGGTTTGTCGCTCATGGTTACATTAACCATAACAACAGTGTCGCCACATCTAACTTGACATGTGCCATTAGCTTGTCCGCAATATTTTCCAGTTTTAACGAAAATATCTTTGCCAGCCAAACTTAATTTGTATTCTTTTTCTTCACCAAACATAAACCCTCCTAAGTGAAAAAAAGGGAGCAGAAAAATATCTAACTCCCCCTTTAATGATTTTATTTTCTAATATTTAATTTCTTAATCAAATCTCTGTAGCCTTCAATGTCGGTGTTTTTCAAATATTCAAGCAAACCACGACGACGACCTACAAGTTGCATAAGTCCACGACGAGAATGGTTATCTTGTTTATTGTTTTTCAAATACTCTGTCAAGTTGTTGATTCTTTCAGTTAAAAGAGCGATTTGAACATAAGGTGAACCTGTGTCATTTTCTGACTTTGCATAAGCTTTGATAAGTTCTTGTTTCTTAATTTTATCCATGTTTTTTCCTCCATACAAAATTTGCCAATCCTTGAGCTTACTAAACCGGAAAAATAAATTTAGCTCTCTCGAACGGTATGCTAGCATTTTATCACTAAACCTTGATTTTGTAAAGTGTTTTTTGTAAATTAGTCAAAAGTTCTGACGATTGTTTTCACACCTTCAACCACTGTTAGCTTTTTGATAACTTCGTTTAGCTGTTTTATGTTATTAAGCTTAAGGGTCAGCTTAAATTCACATTCGCCATTTCTCTGTTTTGCAAATATTTTTGAAATATCAACACCAAGAGCCGAAATAGCACCAAGCATCTTTGAACCAAAACCAATGTTGTCTTTTGCAACGATTTTTAAATTGACTTCAAAAATCTGATTAACATTTTCTTTCCACCTTGCTGGCAAAATTTTGGATTTGTCGAATCTTGAAAGATTTAGGCAATTTTTTGTGTGAACTGAAAGTCCATTTTTAGACTTAACCGCAACAATTTCATCGCCCAAAATTGGACAGCAGCATTTTGACAAAACAACACTAAAAGCAAAACTTTCGCCGAGAACTTCAACTGGCGACATTTTAAGCGCATTATTTTTTAATTTATCTGTTGAAACAAGCGCTGAAATTTGAGAAGCTTTCAACCCACCAAGACCAACAGTTGAAAACATGTCTTCAACCGAAACAAATGAATAATCAAACTTAATTTTCTGATAAATTGTATCAAGTTCTCTTAAATCATAGCCTTTTTCATTAAACTCTTGCTTGATTTCCAACTTACCTTTTTCTATTGAATCATTTGACATATTCTTCACAAAAAATTCACGAATTTTTGTTCTTGCCAAATGAGTTTTTGCAATATTAAGCCAAGCCCTGCAAGGCGCTTTATTTTCTTTGGAACCGACAATTTCAACAACATCGCCACTCTTTAAAACTGAACCAAGCGATGAAACTTTGCCATTTATAATCGCACCAGTTGCATTGTTCCCAACATCATCGCCAAGCACATAAGCAAAATCAATTGCTGTTGGCGCGCTAGACTCGATTTTTGTTGGCTTGATTTTTGAAGTAAACACCCAAGTTGCCTTTGACGAAAGGTCGGTTTTTATTGCCGAAACAAACGATGTGCTAGCAACAGCTCCTTCACTTCTTTCCCCTGAAATAATGGCTTTTAATTTGTTATACTTTTCAAATTTTGAATTGAAATCTTCTTTTGCATCTTTTCGGCTCGCAAGCGCCAAAATTCCATATTCACAAACCTTGTTCATCTCTGGAGTTCTAATCATAACATTGAAAATTATTGACGAATCTTCATTCATAACCACCGATTGAAGCGATTGATAGCCATTGATTTTTGGCGAAGCTATATAGTCTTTGATTTGTGAAGGAATTGGCTTGTAAACTTGATGAACCATTCCAAGTGCTCTATAACAATCATCAACTGTTGGCACAATAATTTTAAACAACACCAAACTAAAGGTTTTGTTGAAACCCTGTTGTCTCATTTTTTTATAGATTGAATAATATCTTTCTGGCCACCAAGAAATTTTTGCATCTATGCCTTTTTTATCAAAAATTTCGTTTAGTTTTCTTTCGATTGATAAAATCCTTTTTGCCTTATTTTTAAGTTGGCCGTCCTGTTCCTTTTTTATGTTTTGATAACTATCAAAGAAAAGACATTTAAAAGCCAGTGACTGCAATTCGCTTCGAAGATTACGCACACCCAAAAGCTCGGCAATAGGAATGAAAAGTTCTTGCGTTTCTTTTGAAATTGCAAACTGCCTTTCCGGTGACAAAAATGAAATCGTTCGCATGTTATGCAAGCGGTCAGCAAGTTTTATAAATATAACTCTAATATCATCACCCATTGCAAGCAAAAGACGCTTTCTGCTGTCATCTTCAGTGAGATTGTTTTCCTTTACTGTAATGCTGTCAATTTTTGTCACGCCATCAACAAGTTTTGCAACAGTTTTGCCAAATCTCTGCTCAATTTCATCAAGTGTTATGTTTGTGTCTTCAACAACATCGTGCAAAAGTCCAGCAATAACTGTTGAATAATCCATTTGGTTATCCACCAAAATTTGCGCAACGGCAATGGGATGAATGATGTATGGCTCGCCACTTTTTCTCACAACACCTTCGTGAGACTTGGTTGCAAAATCAAGAGCCGACAAAATTTTGTCCTTATTTTTTGGATAATTTTCAACGACATCGTTTATAAACTTTTCTCTAGACAAAGTTAATTCATCCATACTCTATCCCCCAATAATTTCTTTGTAAAATTTAGAACTGGTTATCTCTGTTTTTTTAGACTTAAGAATTTTCATAACATTCAAAATGTCATCAAATTCAATAAAGTTAAGTTCCATAAACACACAAATGCTAAACAAAATTTGCTCGGCACTTATGCTTTTATCTTTAATTCCAAGTTTTTTAACAAGATCAAGAATGTCATTCGCCTTGAGCGCAGAAAATGCACCAACAAGTTTATACACCTTTGCAAAAATCATTCTGTCTCCGTCTAGTTCAACTGGTTTTTGATTTGTTTTAGTTGGCTCAAAAACATTCATGCACTGCGAAAAATAAAGATGTCCTTCATCAAAATATTTATGCAAAAAGATTATATTTTTATAACCTTGTACGCTTTGCAAATCATACACTTGACTTGGCGAAACCACAATAACATTTTGCGAGTTTTTATGTGGCTCAAAAGAAATAAAATTATCAAGTCCCAAATCTTTCACAAGCTCAAAGTCTTCTTTTGTTGAAACTATAACAGCTGTTCCATAGTTGCTCTCTGCAAACTTTTGCTTTATTGTTCCAATCAGGTCATCCGTCAAATGATAATTGTCTTTTTTGTTAAAGTCAAAAACTGAAAAGTATTTATTATAAATCGCCGACAAAAAATCATCAGTTTTATCATCATCAAATTCTGGTTTAATTATCTCCAAAGACTTTGCATAGCATACGCGTTGCTCTTTGCCTTTAAAATAATTTGTGTTGAGATCAACAAAAATCTCCTTTTCAAAATTCGATGCGCAAATCAAACTTTCTTTATAAAAATTAAAGGCAACTAATGCATTATTTTTTTTCGTAAAACACTTGTAGTGTTTGAATGTTTTTTCATTGATTGGCTGAACAATCATTTGCTTTTGAACAATGGAAAGTCTTGGTTTTTCATTGCCTTCACCAAAAGGCTCAAGCAAATCTAACTGCTTGGCAAAAGAGCCTTCCAAATCTTCTTCTGTAAGCTCAATATCGGACTCTTTTTTCTTTATCAAAAAATCTTCAGGAGTCGAAACTTCCAAGATTTTTTCGTTGAGTTCTTTCTTAAACTCTTCAAAATAATCTTCTTCAATTTCAAGCCCCACAGCCATTTTGTGACCGCCAAAATTTATCAGATTATCTGACATGCTTGCAATGATTTTGTGAAGATCAACATTTTCAATGCTTCGTCCACTGCCCTTGAGTGTTCCATTTTCTGTTTTTGCAAAAATTATTGTTGGTTTTGCATAATCATGAACAATTCGCGATGCAACAATTCCAACAGTTCCTTCGTGAAAATCGCCATTTAGTAAAATCGACGGTTCGTTAAAGTTATTTTTTTGTAACAGTTTATCAACAATTTTATTACTTTTTTCAATTGTCGCAAGTCTCAAATTGTTGTCACTTTCAATGTCAAGGTAATGCGCTTCAAGTTCTTGCTTTTCGGTTTGGATTAAAAATTCAAAAACCTTTATGGCATTATCCATTCTGCCACAACTGTTAAGTCTTGGCACAATTTTAAAGCTAATGTCTGTTGATGTCAGCTTTTCAATTTCAAGTTTTTCTTTCAAAAACTTTAAGCTTGGCAAGCAATCGCCAGAATTGATTTTATCAATACCAAACTTTGCAATAACTCTGTTTTCGTCAACGAGCGGAACAATATCACCTACCGTTGCAATTGCAACAATATCAAGATATTTATTTGCCTGCTCTCTTCCACTGATTGCTTCAACAAGTTTATAAGCCACACCCGCACCGCATAATCCATCAAAACCATAACTGGTGTTGTTATATTTTGGGTCAATCAAAACACAATCAGGCACTTCTTCTAGTGGCAAGTGGTGATCAGTTATAACAATGTCCACGCCTTCCTGCTTGATTATTTCAACCTCTTCAACCGCCGTAATGCCAAGGTCAACGGTAACAATCAAGTCTGGCTGATAGTCTGACAAGATTATTTCGATTGCGTCAACCGAAATTCCATAACCATTTTCAAAGCGGTTTGGTATAAACACATCAACATTAGCGCCCAAACTTTTCAAATGCAAATATAGAACTGTCGATGCGCAAATTCCGTCTGAATCATAGTCACCATAAATCAAGATTTTTTTGTTGTCGTTTATTGCATCCTTAATCTTTTTGACAGCTAAATCAATATCATTTAGTGTGTTTGCATCACGCAAAAAATCCAGTGACGGATTCAAATATTTTTCCCTATCAAAATTTTCTTTTCCAAATTTTTTCTCTAAATACTTTTCAATTCTTTCATCTAATAACTTCATTTCTCTATTCCAATTTGACTTGATTGTAACATCGAACACAAAAAAAAGCAATCTAAAATGCAAAAAATTCAAATTCGCGCGAAATTATATCCATTTTTGTTTGACAAATTCTACAATTTTTGATTTCCATTTTGAGTGCCACACAAACAAGTGATAAAAATTTTTAGTTCAATATTTTAACCACAAAAAAATACTACTCCTAACGAGTAGTATTTTTAATTTACTTTTTCAGCGAACTATTTTGCAGCCTTTCTTGATTTTGCAATTTTCTTTTTGATTGCTTTATTAACTGTGTCATTTCTGCTCAAAACTGCATCTTTGTTAGCTTGTCTAATATCCAAGAATGATGCGTAAACGCCAGGACCAACAAGAAGTGTTGTGTAGCATGAAACAGCAAGTGCAACAATAAGTGAAAGTGATGAGAAAATCACGTTGTTTACTGGAACAAAGAATAGCAAAATTGAGAAAACCAAAACTGCGCAAACAACAAAGATATATGGTTTTACTGCACCCATTTCAACACGAAGCAGTCTTGTGCTTGGAGTTTCTTTTTCTGTTAAATGCAATTCATTTTCAATCTTGTTTTTTTCGAAGATGCTAACCATAACAGTAAGCATAACGAGCGACAAAATCGAAATTCCAGCAAGTGAAACAAGGCTAAGTGGAATTCTTGTTAAAATGATGATTGACAAGAATAAAATAACATTGTGAAGGTTTGCAAGCAAGAATGCAAGACCTGCAAACACATCATATCTGATAAGTCCAAAGATAAACAAACAAATTGCAATAATGCCAATGCCAAGACCAAATAACAGAATGTCTTTTGACTTGATTGAACTTACAATGTTTTCGATGCTTGAAATTTTGTCAATAGAAATGTTAAGTTTGTTTGCAATATCTGTTCTAATTTTTAATTCTTTTTCATCAGAAACATTGCTTGCGCAGATGTTTACAACAATATATCTTTGTGAAAATTCTGTTGATCCGCTTCCAGCAAGTGCTTTATCTTCAACTGAAAATGAATCATATTGAATTTTGTTTGATTTTAAAACATTTTTTATATCTTGAACACAAGTTTTTTGGTCAGCTTCATCTGCAATTGCAATTTCAAATTGGCTTCCACCACCAAGTGATGGGCTGAGTTTCAATCCGCAAAATGCAAGAACAAAAATTGAAGCAACTACAATAACACATGAAACAATCAAACAAATTAAAAGTGGATATTTCTTCAAAGTTTTTTTCATATTATTTATCCTCCGCTACTGCTTGATTTTCTTCGTCTAATTCAGCAAGGCTTTTTCTCTTTTTCAAAAGGAAAAGTTTTCTATCAAAACCTTTGAATGAAATGCCAATTTTAACAAGGAATGGCACAATACAAAGATTTATGAAAAGCGACAATGCAGACATGATTGCAAACGAAATTGCAACGCTGGTAAGTTCACTGAATGATAAAGCCATCATGATAAGTGATGAGATAAACAACATTACATTGGTGATAAGCTCGCCAAGAATTGATTTTTTGTAGCTTGACTCCAAAGCAGCTTGAAGTGATTTTCCAAGATTGTATTCATTTTTAACATTTTGAGCAAAGTTGAATGAATATGTGAAGATGAGAGCAATACCAACAACGAGCGACAATATAACTGACAAACCAAGTTCGAATGATGGAACAAGCCAAGCAATGAACAGGTATAAATATGTTGCAATCAACATTGAAATTAAAGTTACAAGTGCAAAGAAACCAAATTTAATTGCGCAAATTGCAAGCAATATAACAATAACAATAATCAAAGCAGAAAACACAACAACAAAAGCTGTGCTTGAATAGAATGACTTTTGAACTGATGTGCTTGAAGATTCACCGCTTGTGAGCGCGGCAGACATTGTGTTTACTGTTGAGTTTGTTCCGTCAAGTTCAATTTTTGTGCAACCAAGCTTAATTTTTTGTTCAAGTGCAATCATGTTATCCCAGTCTGTGTTTGAAAGAGTGAGTTGAGAATAGTCATAAACACCAGAAATTGTGATTGCTTGTGAATAATCGCCCAAAACTAGATATATTGAATTGTTTGAAGCGTTTTCGCAAATTGATTGATATTTTTTCTTGCCTTCGGCATTAAATATAATTGAAATATATTTGCTTTCATTGTTAGTTGAAACCCTAACTTCTTTGACATAATCTTTGCCTTCCAAGGTGATAGTTTCAGTTTTTGAATCACTTGAAGATGATGATGATGAAGAACTTGGATTTACATTTGAAATAGAAAAGGCTCCCGCACCAACATTTTTAAGTTTTGAAAATGATGTTGCGAAAGATTCGTCGCCATTAGGAAAAGAAAGTTCAATTCTGACTTTTTTGTTTCCTACTGCATAAACATTAACATTTTTGTAGCCGTCTTCTTCAAAAACTTCACGAATAAGTGAAACAGAAGAAATGATGTCTTTTTCGGTTGGATTTTCTGTTGTTATGTTATATTCCCCATACATTCCGCCGACAAGGTCGGTTGAAATATTGATTGTTCCAGACAACGAATTGAATTTGCCTTTTGAAAATTGAATTGGCACAAAGCTAAAAACAAAGCCGATTGCCAAAACAACAAACATTAAAACAGATAAGATAATCGCAGTCGTTTTTCCAAATTTTTTCATTGCTAAAAGTCCTTATTTTAATAATCTCGTACATTATAACCTATAAAATATTGTTAGGTCAACATATTATAAAAATTATTTTTCATTTTTGTAACTTTTATAACGAAAGTTTTTAGCGAAAATGGGTTTATAATCAATATTTAGTGCCTTAATTTCTGTTTACTTTAATAATTCCGACAATTCCACCAGCGATGCTAGCAAACAAAATGTCAAGAAGCAAACTTAAATCAACTGAAAAAGATTTTGCCAGTGCTGAAAAACTAACAAAAGCAAGAAGAACATACAAAAGCCCAAAAATCACACCTTTGATTAAGCCCCTTGACTCTCCTTTCACTGCAATGCAAGCGCCGGCAACAACACTGATTGTTTTTATTGCTAAATTGATTGGCGAAATAAATTTCTCATCAAGCGAAAACCATTTTAGTGACAAAGCCAACAAAATGATTAAAGCAAAAGACACAAGCATTGAAACAATCAAGCCCTTTAAAAAACTAACTAAAACATTTGAGTTTTCAGCTTTCGATTTTGATTTTGTATAGAACATATTTTAACTCCTAATAATATGTATTATTTTTAGAGCCAAGATATGAACATTTTGTGTGAATTTATGGGCGCAAAAATACAAAATTTGTCGAATGAAACTAAAAAATAATTACTATCAAAACCGCCAAAATTTGCACACATTTTGATAAATGATTTTTATAAATTTGTTTATTTGATTTAAAAATGATTAAGTGGTCTGCGATTTTTATAATCTTGGATTTAGTTTTGCGCAAAATAAATAAATTTTTGCAACAAAAAAATGGCTAGATTTAGCCACTTTTATGTTTTTATTTTGCTGATTTTTTGCTAGATTTTGTTTTTGCTTTCTTTTCAGCTTTTGGTTTTTCTTGTGCTTCAGGTTCAGCTGTTTTTTCAGTTTCTTCGGTCTTTTCTTCAACCTTTGCATCTTCTGCTTTTTCTTCAACCTTTTCTTCGGCTTTCTCTTCAGCCTTTGTTGATTTCAAAACACAGTAGATTGAGTTGATATCAAATTCCATGTAAGATTTTTCAGATTTTGAACCAGTTTCCAAGATGATTGTTTTAATTTCACCTTTGTCAGTGATTTTTGTTACTTTTCCAATAATTCCACCAGCAGTTTTAACAAGGTCACCAACTCTGATGCCTGAAAGCATGTCCATGTATTGTTGGTTTCTCTTTTTGTTTGTGAAATATGGCAAAACTAACATTGCAATAACCAAAACTGCCAAGATAATATAAATCACAATTTGGTTTTGTTGATTAGCAGCTTCACATAAAAATCTCATAATTTCTCTCCTTTAATAAGATTAGTTTATCAAAAATAACGCAGAAGTGCAACCTATTTTGAAACAATTGCACTCTTTTAATGTTATATTTTGTCACATTACTTATAATTTGTCTTTTTTAAGTACTCTTCTCTAAACTCCAAAATCCTGTCTTCACGAATCGCTTGTTTGATTTGCTCCATTAAATGTGTAAGGTATCTAATGTTATGAATTGATAATAATTGAGCACCAAGAATTTCATCGACATTAAAAAGGTGTCTTAAATATGCTTTTGTGAAATTTTTGCAGGCATAGCAATCGCATTCACTGTCTAGCGGCGAAAAATCTTCTTTATACATTCCGTTTTTAACAACAACTTTTCCTGTGCTGGTTAAGGCTGTGCCGTTTCTTGCATTTCTGGTTGGCAAAACGCAGTCAAACATGTCAATTCCGCGAATTACGCCTTCAATCAAACAGTCAGGGCTTCCGACACCCATAAGATAACGAACCTTGTCTTCAGGATAATGTGGCGCCATAACATCAAGCATTTCATACATAATTTTCTTTGGTTCACCAACTGAAAGACCACCTATTGAAAACCCAACAGTTGCCTTCTTTTTTACATTTTCAAGAGCCTTAAGTCTTAAGTCGCCAAAAAAGTTTCCTTGCACAATTGGAAACAAAAGTTGATTCTCTTTTTTGTGATATGCTAGACACCTGTCAAGCCATTTCTCTGTTCTTTTGAGCGCATCTTCTGCATATTTTCTATCAACACCATAAGTTGAACATTCATCAAACGCCATGATGATATCGCTGCCAAGCTTATTTTGAATTTCAATTGATTTTTCTGGTGTAAAGAAATGAGTTGAGCCATCAAGATGAGATTTAAACTCAACGCCGTCATCTGTAATTTTGTTCAGTTTTGCAAGTGAAAAAACCTGAAAACCACCAGAGTCTGTCAAGATTGGTCTGTTCCAGTTCATGAATTTATGAAGTCCACCAGCCTTTTCAACAAGGTCTGCACCTGGTCTTAAATAACAATGAAATGTGTTGGATAAAATTATTTGCGCCTTAACTTCTTCAAGCTCGCGTGGTTCAACAGCCTTTACTGTCGCCCTTGTTCCAACTGGCATAAAAACAGGTGTTTCAATATCGCCATGTGGAGTGTGCAAAACGCCAATTCTAGCATAAGTGTTTGAAGATTTCAGTTTTTCTTCAAACGAAAAGTTTTTGTTTTCCATATCAGTTTAATTATCCTTTTTGTCTACTTTTTTCAAAACGCCATTTTCGTCAACAATATAATGACGATTTTTGTTTATTTCAAGTTTCTTTTCTATTTGCTCTTTCAAAGAAAAACCAAGCATGTTAGATAGCCCCATCAAATAAATTGCAATGTCAGCAAGCTCCAATCCAAGATCAGCTTTTTTCTTTAAAAACGCATCATAAGCTTCGGCAACTTCGCCATAAAGATAGCAAAACTCCATTTGAACATTGGTTGTGTTAAAACCTTTATTAAGTTTGTTTTGCCAAACTTCTTTTTGAACTTCATCTAAATCCATAATACTCTCTCCAGTTAAAATATTTTGTTATATTTTTATAAATTTTTATTTTATTGAAATGTTATATAAAATGCTTTATTTCCATGCTTTAGCAAAAGAAACAGCAGTCACCAAAACTGAAAAATCTGTATTTTTCTTTTACGGCTTCTCTATAAATTTCAAGGGTTTTATCTTTGCCAATAAAAGCTGAAACAAGCATGATGAGTGTGCTTTCTGGCAAGTGAAAGTTTGTGATTAGTGCATCAACAAACTTGATTTCAACACCCGGATAAATAAAAATATCGGTTTCTTTTTGGCAAGGAACAATGTGCCCTTTTCTGTCACTTGCAGCTTCCAAAGTTCTAACTGATGTTGTGCCAACTGCAATAATTCGCTTGCCTTCTGCTTTTGCCTTGTTTAGTCTTTCGGCAACTTCAGGCAAGACAACAATTTCTTCGCTGTGCATCTTGTGTTCAAGCGCGTTTTCTTCAGTAACTGGTCTAAAAGTTCCAAGCCCCACTTGGAGTGTTACTTCTTCAATCTGCACACCTTTATCTCTAATTTTTTGCATAAGTTCTTCAGTGAAATGCAAGCCTGCTGTTGGCGCTGCACTTGAACCCCTTATTTTAGAGTAAATTGTTTGGTATTCTTCATCATCTTCAAGTTTTTCATGAATATATGGTGGAAGTGGAATGTTTCCAATTTTGTCAAGCTCTTCTTCAAGTGTGCCAGAAGCAACATGAAAACGAATAATTCTGCCACCAATTTCTTCTTGATTTTCAATGGTCTCGCAATAAAGATTGTCTGAAAAAATAAGTTTTGTGCCAACAGGAACTTTTTTTGCTGGTTTCATCAAAACTTCATAGTCTGTTAAATTCAGTCTTTTGAGCAAAAACACTTCAATTTTTGCACCAGTAACTTTGGTTGCAAAAAGTCTTGCTGGAATAACACGAGTGTTGTTGATAACCAAAACATCGTTTGGCGACAAATAATCAACAATATCTCTAAAAATTTTATGTTCTATTTTGTCTTGAGATTTGTCATAAACAAGCATTCTCGCGCTGTCTCTTGGGCTAGCAGGAGTTTGCGCAATCAACTCTTCTGGCAAATCATAATAAAAATCACTTGTCTTTAATTCTTCCATAGTTCTTCCTATTTAGTCGCCAAGTTTTCGACGACCATTTTTGTCGTGCAATAAATTCTAGCACAACCAAAACTAAATTAAAATAGTTTTGTTAATTTATTTTAAAATATCTTCGATTTTGTAACCAAGGTGTTTGTAGGCTGGCTCAAGTGGAATTCTGCCCCTTGGAGTTCTTGCAATAAATCCGATTTGCATCAAATATGGCTCGTAAACATCTTCAATAGTGTCTGGTTCTTCACCGGTGACTGCCCCCAAAGTGTCAAGACCAACTGGTTTGCCCTTGAAATTTTCAATCATGGTTTTAAGCATCTTTCTATCGACACCGTCAAGACCAAGCTCGTCAATATCCATTTTTTCAAGTGCATGCAAAGTCACTTTTTTATCAATTTTTCCGTCGGTGAACACATCGGCAAAATCACGAACACGCTTCAAAATTCGGTTTGCAAGTCTCGGAGTTCCCCTGCACCTTGAAGCAATGAGACTTGCAGATTCGCTGTCAATTTCACTGCCCAAAAGTTTTGCAGAACGAAGCACAATGGTTTTAAGCTCGTCTGGAGAATATAATTCAAGTTTACATATAACTCCAAAACGATCACGAAGTGGACTTGAAATCATGCCGGCTTTTGTTGTCGCACCAACAAGTGTGAATGCTGGAAGCGGAATTCTCATAGATCTTGCTGAAGGTCCTTTACCGATAACATAATCGAGTGCATGGTCTTCCATTGCTGGGTACAAAACTTCTTCAATTGAATGGTTAAGCCTGTGAATTTCATCAATGAAAAGCACATCACCTTCACTTAAGTTTGTGAGAAGTGACGCAAGGTCTGCTGGCTTTTCAATTGCAGGCCCTGATGTTTGTTTGAAATTTGTGCCCATTTCGTTTGCGATAATTGCTGAAAGTGTTGTTTTTCCGAGTCCTGGTGGGCCATATAAAAGCACATGGTCAAGTGGTTCGCCACGCTTTTTTGCAGCTTTAATATAAACAAGCAAGTTTTCTTTCACCTGTTTTTGTCCAACATATTCATCAAAGGTTTTAGGTCTTAAAATATTTTCAACCACATCATCTTCATTGATTTTTGATGATGAAACAAATCTTTCGTTTTCGTCATAGCTATCATTATTAAAGCTACTTTCAAAGTTTGCCATATTTCCCCCAATTGTAAAATTTTAAGTTTGTTTTAGTTTGCAAAATTTATTATTTATGCAAGTTTTTAAGGCACGCAACAACAAGTTCTTCGCTTGTCATGCCTTCAGTGTAGTTGTTTTTAACACTTTCAGTTGCTGTCGCCTTTTGAACACCCATGTTTGTCAAAACATCATAGGCTTCTTCCATTTCTTTGTTTAATGCTGGTGTTCCAAGCGAGATTGAATCATTATTTGAAATCAAGCTTTCAAGTGATGATTCACCACCAAGTTTGCCATTAAGCTCAAGCACAATTCGTTCGGTTGTTTTTTTGCCAAGCCCTTTGATGCTAGACAAAAGTTTAACATCGCTTGAAATTATAGCGGTGATAATTTCGTCAATTGGAAGCCCTGACAAAATTGTTATTGCCATTTTTGGACCAACACCCGACACAAGCAACAAATCATTAAACAATAGCTTTTCTTTTTTATCAAAAAATCCAAACAAACTCATGCCGTCATCACGGACTTGAAGATATGTTAAAATTGTTTGTGGTTCAGTTTTGCCAGAAAGCTTGTAGGCAGTGTATGACGAGCAAATCACTTCAAAAGCGATTGTGCCAGTGTCAACAACAACTGTGTTTTCATCTATCATTGAAATTTTGCCAGTTAAAGAATAAATCATTATTTTAGTTTCCTTTTAATTGTTTCTGTAATATCTCGTTTTTTAAGGTTATTATTTGTCCAAACTTCAACATCGCTTTCCATAATTTTGGTGTTGGTTTGTGCCAAACATAAAGCGACCGCCAAAGCATCTGCCGCATCGTCAGGTTTTGGTATTGATTTTAGTTTTAATATGGTTTTTGTCATAAATTGAACCGCTTTTTTGTCAGCTTTGCCATCACCGGTGATTGCAAGTTTGATTTGAATTGGAGTAAATTCAAACACATTCGGAACGGTTTTTATAGCTGTGCAAAGAATTACTCCCCTTGCTTCAGCAACTGCAATGCCGGTTGTGATGTTTTGATTGAAAAATAATTCTTCAACAGCAACCGCATCTGGCTTGAATTTTTCCATAAGCTCATTCATGCCGTCTGAAATCATGGCAAGTCGCACTGGAAAATCTTCTTCTTTTGGCGTGTTTATCGCGCCATAATCAATAACCGTGCATCTGCCACTCTTGTCTTTTTCAATAACGCCATAACCAACAATCGCATAACCTGGGTCAATACCTAATATTCTCATAAATATAATTGTAAACAAAATTTATATTTAGTCAATTATAAAAGAAGTCTTGACGCAATTCTGCTTGTTTTTGAAATCTCAAGGTAAGCCTGAATTTAATTTCGCAAAATAAAAACACCAAACAAATGTGTTTCACAATTGAATGGTGTGTTTTATTTAATTAGCAGCTCTATATTGGTTTTTGCTTTCAATCTTTTTTTCAAGCTCTGCTATCTGATTTTTAATAGACTCATTACCCTTTTGTCTTTTCGCATCGCCAATTCTTATTTCAGCATTTTCCATGAATTTTTTGCCAGCGCGTTCACGGATTTCTTCAATAGCTTCTTTTGCACTTCCAAAACCAAAGTACATATCAAAAGAAAGAAGATAAGGGAATGTTGACAAAATTTTAAGCTTGTCGCTTTCTGGATTGATTCTTGTGTAAACCATCAAAGGCTCATCAACTTTCTTGCCCCTTTGGAACACTTGCAAAATGTCGTATCTCTTATTTTTTTCAATATAATCAAGTGTGTCAGGCATGCCATTATAAGTTTTATCATGATCCGATGTTGTAACATTTCTGCAATAACCCTTTGTTTCAATTTGTCCCAAACATCTCTCAATCATGCTCATTCTGCTTTCAAATTCATTTACTGCAAGAGCTCTAACAACAATTGCATAGCCAAGATCTTTAAGCTTAACAATGCCGTCATCAGCAATACGCGTGTTCTTTAAAGTTTGGTGGAAAATGATGTTATATTTGTTTTCAGCGCAATATTGGAATATTTTTGCTGTGAGTTCGTTTGTGAGTTTGTTTGTTATTTGAATATATTCATCTGGATGCTCTAATGCGATTTGTCTTTCATTAGGAAAATATGCTCTAAACTCGTCATCTTCAATTTGAACAACATTGCCTTTAATCCATCTGCCTGCATAGTCACTGCCGTCATAAGCCAGAAATGCTTTGTTATCGAACATTTTGTGTGAATATGCCATAAGACCACTTTTTCCAGCACCAGTCTGTCCGCCAACAATAACTGCAACTGGGTTTTCAACAGGCTCAATTCCGAGTGTTAAGTTTTGAATTATAGAATTAAAAATTTTCTCTTTTTGTTCTTCGCTAATATCAAATTTAGCAATAATTTCGTTTTGTTCAGCCATTATTATACCCCTTTCTTCTCTTCCAATTTATAGTTATTTAAAACAAAGTCAATTGCTTCCATATTACCTTTATTAACTTCGTTTTTAAGGTTCAACAAATCAACAAGTTTCTTGTCGTTTGTTGTTAAATTTTCTTTCATTACAGCATTACCTATAATTTCATAGATAACTTCTTTTGCAACTTCAATTTTTGTATTATCGTTCATAAAATCTCCTATTTTAAATCATATTTTTGCATAACAAAGTCACACTACAGAGATTATAAAGACTTTGAGTTAATTTATCAATCAAAAATCAATTCAGATTTTTAATACTCACAATAAATAAATTTTATATCAATAAAAAAGGCACAAAAAAACTTGCCAGTTAAGGCAAGTTTTTACATTTTAAAATTTTTCAAAGATAAAATATTTTATTTAAGTCTATTCATCCAAAACTGAAAGGTCTGCAGATGTGTAAACATTTTGAACATCATCCAAATCTTCAAGGGCAAGAACAAGCTTGTTTACTGAAATTGCAGAATCTTTGTCAAGCTCAATTTGATTTTGTGGAACATATTCAACTTCGCTTGAAACAACTTCATAACCTGCTGCTTCGCAAGCCTTTGCAACATTGTGCAAAGTGTCTGGAGCTGTTATGATTTCAAAACATTCATCATCAGAAACAACATCATCTGCGCCGTTATCCAATGCAACCATCATAACATCATCTTCAGAAACGCCATCTTTTTTAGCGATGACGATAATGCCCTTGTAGTCAAACATATATGTTACGCTTCCGCTGGTTCCAAGAGAGCCATTGTATTTATCAAACAAGTGTCTAACATCAGCAGCGGTTCTATTTCTGTTGTCTGTCAAGCACTCAACAATAAATGCAACACCGTGGCTGCCATAGCCTTCATATACGATTGAATCGTAGTTTCCGCCTTCTTCTCCGCCACTAGCCTTTTTGATTGAACGTTGAATGTTATCGTTTGGCATATTGTTTTGTTTAGCCTTTTGAATAACATCATAAAGTTTGCTATTTATGTTAGGGTCAGGGCCACCCAACTTAACTGCAACCGCAATTTCACGACCTATTTTTGTAAAGATTTTTCCTCTCGCAGCATCAGCCTTACCTTTGGTAGCTTGAATGTTGTGCCATTTTGAGTGTCCACTCATAAAATTTCCTCCTAACTTAATTTACTTTTTTATTATATACAATTATTTTTTATTTATCAATAAAATTTTAGTCATTTATATCTTTTCCGAGAAGCGCATACATCAAAACACTTGCCGAAACACCCGCATTAAGCGATTCCATCAGCGGCTTCATTGGAAGCGAAATTACCCTTCCATGAGTTTTGAAATAATCGCTAACTCCTTGACCTTCATTGCCAATAACCAGTGCAAAATTCTTGTTTGTGATTTGTGTTTTAAAAATATTTTCGCCAGCCATGTCAGCCACCAACAACTCAATGCCATGGTTTTCACAAAAGCTTGCAATTTCGTCTTGGCTGAGCCTAAAAATGTCAAGATAAAACACACCACCAGATGAACTTCTGATAACCTTTGGTGAAAACGCATCAGCGCTGTCAATCAAAACAATTGTGTGAAAACCTGTGGCTGTCGCCGTTCTGATGATTGTGCCCATGTTGCCTGGATCCTGAATTCTGTCTAAAATCAAAATTGGCTCGTCTTTTTCTGGGCAAAACTCTGGAGTTTCGCGCATTTTAACTTCCGCAACAATGCCTTGTGGAGTGTTATTTTCAGACAAACTAGCCATAACCTTGCTTGAAACTGGAACGACTTTTCCGTCAAACTTACTCAAGATATAATCAAATTGTGAAAGCTTTGAACTATCAACAAAAATCTTGTCTGCAGTGCCTGCGCCGCAAACAATTTCATAAACCAGTTTTTCACCATCAACCAAAAACATGCCAAGATTCCGTCTAAATTTTTTATCATTTAAACTTCTGGCTTCTTTTACCATAGGGTTATCTAAACTTGTAATAATTTCATTGACCATAGTTTAACTTTCCTTTTGCATAAATCAAATAAAAAAGCTTAACACAATTAGTATTAAGCTTTTTAAACTATTTTGCAAGTGCATTTTTAGCTTGTTCACAAACTTTTGCAAAAGCTGCTTTATCAGAAACTGCAAGGTCTGCAAGAACTTTTCTGTTAAGTTCAATACCTGCAACTTTCAAACCATGAATCAAGTTGCTGTATGAAAGGCCATTAACTCTAGCTTCAGCGTTAATTCTAGCATTCCAGAGTCTTCTGAAATCTCTCTTTTTGTTTCTTCTGCCGATGAAAGCATAGTTACCACTCTTCATGACAGCTTCACGAGCTACTCTGTAAAGTTTGCTCTTTGCGCCATAATAACCTTTAGCTGATTTTAAAATTTTAGAACGCTTTTTGTGTGCGTTGACTGCTCTTTTAACTCTCATTTATCTGTCCCCCTTCCTTAGTCCTGATTTCCTACAAGATTTTTAACTGTCTTGATTTGCTTACCTTCAACATAAGCTCCTTGACGAAGAGCTCTCTTTCTGCCTGTTTCTTTGCTTGAAAGTAAGTGTCTTTTGTTTTGGTGTCCTCTTTTTACTTTGCCACTAGCGAGAACGATGAATCTTTTTTTAGCGGCTGAACTTGTTTTTTGTTTTGGCATAATAAAATTCCTCCTAATACCTACTAAATTCTAGTTTTATATGGTTTATTTTTTAGCATTTTTTGGGGCTAAAATCATGATAATGTTTCTTCCCTCAACCTTTGCAGGTTTTTCAATAACAGCGATTTCTTCCAAACTTTGCGCAAACGCATTTTCTGTTTCGATGCCTCTTTCAAAATAAGCTTGTTGTCTTCCACTCATTCTGATTGAAACTTTAACTTTGTCGCCATTGTTTAAAAACTTTGTTGCATTTTTTGCTTTAATGTCAATGTCATGTTGTTCAATTGTCATTGAAAGCTGAACTTCTTTAAGCTCAACAATTTTTTGATTTTTTCTTTGTTCCTTTTCTCTTTTTGTTTTGTCGAAAAGATATTTTCCATAGTCCATAATTCTGCAAACTGGTGGAACTGCACTTGGTGAAATTTTAACGAGATCCAAGCCTGCTTTATCAGCAAGTTCGTTTGCTTCTCTTGAACTCATAATTCCAAGTTGTTCGCCATTTGCGCCAATTACTCTAACTTCTGGGTCTCTAATTGCCGAGTTGATTTGGGTTTCTTGTTGCTTAACTGCCATATTACTCCTATAATTTTTATTTCACTTTTGAAAATAAAAAGTGAGTGGTTTACGAAGAAATCCACTCACTATATAATAATCCAAATCAATCTGCGTGGAACAAGCCACGCCAAGACAATTGGGTATAAGCATTATTATATTTGACCTACTCAAAATCTTTCATTTGGAAGGTGGAAAGTGTTCTTTCTCTTCAATAAACGAGTGTATTTTACCACACACTCGCCTGTTTGTCAACAGTTTGTCAAACTTTTTTTTAGTAAAGCAACATTTTTGATTTATTTAACTCTCTTTTCGTCAATATCAGTTTTAATCATATTGTAAGATTGTTCAAAAGAAATGTCTTTAACTTCTTCACCATTTCTCTTTCTAACAGAAACAGTGCCGTTGTTTGCTTCATTTTCACCAAGAATAATCATGTATGGAACTTTTTCCATTTGAGCTTGTCTAATCTTATAGCCAATTCTTTCATCGCTGTTATCAACTTCGCTTCTGATTCCCATTTCATCAAAACGGTCTGCAATTTTTTGTGCATAATCTGCACTCTTTTCAGAAACAGAAATAACCTTTGCTTGAACTGGGCAAATCCATGTTGGGAAAGAACCTGCAAAATGTTCTGTGATGATTCCGATAAATCTTTCAAAAGAACCATAAAGTGCTCTGTGAATCATGATTGGCATTTTCTTTGAGCCATCTTTGTCATTGTAAGACAAATCAAATCTTTGTGGAAGTTGGAAGTCAACTTGAATTGTTCCCATTTGCCATTCTCTGCCCAAACAATCTTGCATTTTAATATCAATCTTTGGACCATAGAATGCGCCGTCGCCTTCATTGATTCTGTAGTTATTTTCACCACAAATTTCGTTAAGCACTGTTTTAAGTTCGTCTTCAGCTTTGTTCCATGTTTCAATGTTTCCCATGAAATCATCTGGACGAGTTGAAAGTGTGAGCTTGTATGGAAGACCAAAAACATCATAAATTTGTTTAGCAATCCCCAAAATGTTTTTGATTTCTGAACCAATTTGATCTTCTGTTACATAGTTATGAGAGTCATCTTGGTGGAACATTCTAACTCTGAACAAACCATTAAGCTGACCTGATTTTTCATTTCTGTGAATAACATCAATATCAGACAAACGGAGTGGCAAATCTTTGTATGAACGGACTTTGCTTTGGAAAACTTTGATTGAGTTTGGACAGCTCATTGGCTTCAAAGCTTGTTCATTGCCGTCTGCATCTGTCAAAACAAACATGTCTTCTTTATAGTGATCCCAGTGACCTGAAGTTTTCCACAAAACTGAACTATTGATAAGTGGACCAGCAAATTCATGGTATCCTGCTTTTTTGTGAAGTCCTCTCCAATAATCAACCAAAGTGTTGAACATGATAAGACCCTTTGGAAGCCAATATGCCATGCCAGGAGCTGTTTCATCAAAGAAGAATAACTCAAGTTCTCTGCCAAGTTTTCTGTGGTCGCGTTTCATAGCCTCTTCAAGCATTGCAAAATATTCATCCATTTCACTCTTTTTCTCGAAAACTACACCATAAATTCTTGTGAGCATCTTATTTTTGCTATCGCCTTTAAGATATGCCCCAGAGATTTTTGTGAGCTTGAAAGCCTTGATTAAACCAGTAGATTTAACATGTGGTCCACGGCAAATTTCAGTATAGTCACCTTGAGTGTAGCTTGTGATAACTTCATCTTTGTCCATTGCTTCAATAAGCTCAACTTTGTATGGTTCGTTGGCTTTTTTCATAAGCTTGATAGCTTCTTCTTTTGAAATTTCTTTTCTAACAATATCAAAATTAGCTTTAACAATCTTTGTCATTTCTGCTTCAATTGTTTTCAAATCGTCATTTGTGATTGGTGTTTTGAAATCAAAATCATAGTAAAAACCATCTTTGGTTGCAGGTCCAACCCAGCACTTTGTGTTTGGATAAACAGCCTTGACAGCTTGTGCCAAAACATGAGCTGCACTGTGACGCAAAACTTCTTTGTATTCTTCGCTTTTGTTTGTGATGATTTCAAGTGCACAGTCATGATTGATTTTTGATTGCAAATCAACGAGTTCGCCATCAATTTTTCCGCAAACTGCAACTCTTGCAAGACCTTCAGAAATTGATGCTGCGACTTCAGCAACAGTAACGCCTTCATTAAATTCTCTTACTTCATCTCTTAATTGTATTTTCATATTCTCCTCCTGTGGCATAAAAAAATCCTTATGCCAAAAAATTAGCATAAGGACGATAAATTATCGTGGTTCCACCTTATTTCGTTGAAAATTCAACCTCATTACAAATGTTTAGTTTTATAAAATGTAGCTGGTTTCAATTAAAAGCTTAACAAGGAAACTTTCAGCCCATGATTTCCTCTCTCTCGGTCAGTTCTTTTAACCTACTTGTTCTACAAGTGTTACAATACTATTATATTACAATAATTTTTTTTGTCAATGATTATGTGCAATTTAAACAAAATAAATTTTATCGTTAAACACCTTTAAAAGTGCATTTGTTATTTCTGGAAAATCTCCGCCATCCTTTTCTTTAACATTTATTTTTATCGGATTAAGTTTAATCATTTCAGCAAACATTTTTGAAATGCCGTCTGCGTTCTTCTTAAATTTTTTGTGGCACGCAAAATTTTTCATTTCGATTTGCTTTTCGCTTAACAACAAATCAACAAAAACCGAATTGTTTTCTGACACCGCGCAAAGATATTTCAAAACTTCACTCATTGAGCTGTCGCTGTTCATAATTAAATTTTGATTGATAATTTCAGCAGTTTTTTGCCACCTTTGAGCAAGTGACTGAAGCTTAAAATAAAACAAGCTTTCAAGCACAATTTCACCAGAAAGTTCCAAATTTTGTTTGATTATTTCTCGGTCAAAATCTTCATCAAAACACGAAATTGCACGCAAAAAGGCTTCCGTTAAATTGTTCTTTGTTTTTATCTCTATTCTTTCTTTAAAAAAATTATATTTAAAATCGTTTTCTATGACATTCGTCACAAAATCCAACACCTTTGACTTAAGATATTCTTTTTTGTCGTCGCCAACAGCAATTGACAAATAGCTTTTTCCCCCGCTGTTATGTTTTATAATGATTCCTGCATCCTTTTTTATGTTTGCAACTAAACTTTTATAAAACTCGCTGATGTATTTTTGTCTTTGAAAATCCAAACACAGAGTAAGTTCAAACATTATTTTACCTCAAAAATAGTTTATGCTAACACTGTTTGTTTTACTCTCAAAAAGCAAAAGTTAGACAAAAATTAAATCCAAAATTTATACTTTTGCATGATTTTTCTTTTTTCTTCATCAACCGTTGCCACAAATCGCTTTTCTTTAAGTTCTAATTTTGGCGAATATTCACGAACAAGTCTTGTTACAACATCTCTGTCTATCAAGATAACTCCATGCTCACTGGCAAGCACGATTGCATCTTTTGAAAAATATCTGTTCGTTGCAACAAACATTTCTTCGGCGCCGTAATGCACTCTTGCAGAAATCACTTCTTGAATAGCCTTTATTCCAATATTTTTCCCATAGCATTTCGCCTGCACAATTGAAAGCCTGCCGTTCTTTTTCAAAACAAGGTCAGCGCCATAGTCATGGCTCTTTTTTGTAAGCTCCACTTCATAGCCCTGCTTAATGAAAATTTCTTTTAGTAGTTCTTCAAACTCTTCACCTGACAAACTGTCGATTTGCGAAATATTAAAAATGTCAATATTATCGCTGTTTATCGCTCTTTTTGCTTTGATTTTTCTAACAATTAGCCAAATTATCACAATCGGAAGCAATAGAATAATTAAAACAAATCTAAAAATGCTAAACTTTTTATTTATTTTGCTCATAATTAAATAATATATGAAATTAAACAAAAATCAAAATAATTATTGAATTTTGTTTTGAAAATAGCACCATTTATTATATCATATAACCGGTAAAAGGAGAATTTTATGATTATAGCAATTGACGGAACATCAGGTTCTGGAAAATCAACACTCGCAAAGACTCTTGCAAAAAAACTTAATTTTGGATTT
The DNA here is from genome assembly GCA_934746515.1 of uncultured Clostridia bacterium. Lineage (GTDB taxonomy): Bacteria > Bacillota > Clostridia > Christensenellales > UBA1242 > RGIG1681. Next base: position 66,859 of record CAKVFH010000003.1, on the reverse strand, counting down.
TTTAGTGCAGGCTCACTATATAGAACAATCACTTTAAAAGCACTCAATCTTCACATTAAAGACACTGAAGATGACAAACTTCATTATATGATTGAACACACCGAAATCATCTATTCTTATGACGGAGCAAAAAACACAATGCTTCTTGACGGCATTGATGTTGCAGATATGCTTCACAACGAAGAAATTTCTTCAAATGTTGCAAAGTATGCCTGCAAACCTTATATTCGCGAATATGTTCGCAAACTTCAAAGAGACACTCAAAACCACAACAAAAACATTGTTATGGAAGGCAGAGACATTGGTTCTGTAATCTTCCCTAACGCAGACATGAAAATTTATGTCGACTGCAGTGTTGAAACAAGAGCAAAGCGCAGATTCAAAGAATATGCAGAAAAAGACCCTAATGTAACTTATGAACAAGTTTTGGCAGACCTTAAGGACCGCGACTATAAAGATATGCACCGCGAAATTTCGCCACTAATTATGTGTGAAAACGCATTTTTGATTGACTCAAGCCTAAACACCGCTGACGAATGCGTAACACTCGCCCTTGACGAAATGGTTAGACGCGGACTCATCACAAAAGACCAAATTCAATAACTTATTTAAACAAAATAAAATCACTGAACTAAATCAGTGATTTTTTATTTTATCAAAAAAAAAATTAAGTTTACTCATTTTCAAACACAAGTTTATTGTTTGGAACCATTGTTGCAAACCTATCAAAAACTTTAACAATGATACTCCATTCGTAATCATCGTGAGTTTTATAATTTTTAATTTTTTCTAAATCAAAGTTTTTAAATATAAAAGTAATCGACTCATCGTTGTAATCTTCCAAAAGCTCCCATAAATGATTTGGGTTATAACTCAAATTCTCTGGGTCTAAACAATTCAAATCATTTTTCGCATCCATTTTTATCACTATATCTTCGTAAAACTTTTCATAGCTTTCATAATCTTTTTTATCTATTATAATTTTATCCATTTTGTCTCCAAATCAAGGTTTTTGAATGTAATCAAACCCACATCAATCTGTGATTATCTCAACTTCTAAATATTTATGTAATTCATAAACTATTTAAAAATCTTCTATTCTATTATTTAAATTCAACCTTAAATTCGTTTGGAAATTGTTTTTCAACTTCTCTAAACACATTTAATATATAACCTATTTGCAATTTATCTTTGTCGTTAATTTCTTTTCCAAATCCAACCAAAACTATTTTACATGGAAATTCAATATAACCTGTAAGCATATCCCATAAAGCTGATGGATTTTTTCCAAACCATTCTGGTAAATTCATCTTTTTCTGCATGAGCGTGTAAAATTCTTCATAATTAACAAACTCATTTCTATCAAAAATATATTTTGTCATAATCTTTCCTATTTAATTTACCATGACATCGCAACAAAAAATTATTTTAGTATAAAGAAATATCAGCCACTAATGGTTGATATTTCGGTTTTTCATTTCTTCTTGTTGAATGCGGAGAGCGAACTCGCAACCACAATAGTTTTGACGATAAATATTGTTCTGTTTTGATAACTCAATACTCAATTTGTAGCCGTCTTGTTTTTTGAAATTTGACACCAAAAACTTTACACCTGTTTCCTTTTCAATTGCCAAGCCTATTGAATTTATCAGTTCAGCATTTTTGTGCGGAGAAACAGTCAGAGTTGTGCCAAACAAATCAAAGCCGTTTTCTTTTGCAAGTTTTGCGGTTTTTTCCAAGCGAAGTTTAAAACAGATTGCGCATCTTGCCCCACCTTCGCGCTCATTTTCATAGCCTTTGGTGGCTTCATAAAACTTTTCGCTTTCATAGTCTGCGTCTAGCATTGATATTTTTATATCTTTGTCAGTTTCGTTTAAATGATTTATATATTTTATCTCTTCATTTTTGCGCTTTAAATATTCTTCTTCTGGATAGATGTTCGGATTGTAATAAAGAATCACAATTTCATAATTATCTTTCAGTCTTTCAATGACAGCCGTTGAGCAAGGTGCGCAACATGAATGAAGCAGAATTCTTGGTTTGTCCATATTCACCTACATTTTATCAGGAATTTCAAACGCTAAAATGCTTGATGCTTGCTTTATTGTTTTCAAAACAAGATAGCAAAGTGCAAGATATGAATTTTTCTTTTTGTCATCTTTTTCGGTTAAAATTCTTGTGTCATTATAGAATTTTGAAAAGCTTGATGCAAAGTCATAAAGAGAATTGCAAAGTGCAACTAGCGAATTGTCTTTATAGCAAGAATAATAGCTTTCTTGAAGTTTTATAAAATTGAGAGCAATGTTTCTTTGGTTATCGTCAGAAATATCGATTAAGTTTAAGTTTTCAAAGAAATCTTTTTTGCCAAAAAGCCCAGCTTTGTTCAAAAGCGAGTTGATTCTTGCCCCAGTGTATTGAATATATGGTCCTGTTTTGCCTTCAAAAGAAGCGAACTTGTCAATATCAAAAATATAGTCTTTACTTGGAATGTTTGAAAGGTCTCCAAACTTCATGGCAGCTACACCAATTTTGAGAGCGAGCGAGCCATCAGTATCTTCAATGCCGTTTTCTTTGAGTTTCTTTTCTGCACTGCTTGAAATAAGATTTATGATATCTTCAAGTTTGATAGTGTCGCCTGATCTTGTTTTAAATGGTTTGCCGTCTGTTCCATTGATTGTGCCAAAACCGATGTATTCAAGTTTTTGATTTTCTGGAGAAATGCCAGCAAGCTTAACAGCTCTAAAGCAATGCTCAAAATGAACATATTGTCTTTTATCTGTGAAATAAATGATTTTATCTGGATTAAAATCAATGTTTCTTTGATAGATTGTCGCAATGTCTGTTGTGTCGTAAACATCTGCACCATTGCTCTTTTTGAGATAAACTGGTGGCATTGGATTTTTGTAAAGTTGTGGATCGTCTGGGTTTTTCTTTTCAATTGGAATATTCTCACCTTCTCTTGCAACATCAACAACCAACGCGCCGTCATGAACTCTTGTTAGTCCCTTATCAACAAACATCTGAACCACTTTTTCAACATACTCTGCGCAAGTGCTTTCGCCATACCACAAATCAAAGAAGCAGTTCAAATTTTCATAATTTGCCTTGATTCTTTTCACAGAAATCTCACGAATGGTGCTATAAATTGTCCAGTAAGGCTCTTTTTTGTCTTGAACAAATTTTGTGTAGGTTTCAGCTTTTTTTCTGAACTCTTCATCAACATTTTTTCTCTTTGAAGCTTTTGGATATTCTTCATTTAATGTATCAAGAGTGATTTCCTTATTCTTTTTTGTTTTGTCAAAAAATCCGTCAATATAACCATCATCTTCAAGCTGTGCAATTGTGAGACCCATTTGCAGTCCCCAATCTCCAAGATGAGTATCGGTGATAACTTTGTTTCCCAAAAGTTTATAAAGTCTTGCAAAACTTTCACCGATAACTGGTGAACGCAAGTGACCAATATGAAGTTCTTTTGCAACATTTGCACCGCCATAGTCCATGACGATTGTTTCTGGATTTTCAATTTTTTCAACGCCCAAGTTTTCGCTTGATAGTGCTGAATTTAACGCAAGCGAAAGCGCTTCGTCTTTAATTTTAAAGTTAATGAAACCAGGCTTTGCGAATGTCACATCTGCAATATCTTGTTTTAAATTTGAAATAATTGCATTTGCAATAGTTTCAGGGCTGGTTTGTTCTTTTTTTGCAAGCATAAATGCTGAATTGCATTGAAAGTCTGCCCCTTCTTTTGAAGACACTGTCAAAGTTATGTCATCTAACGAATAGTTTAGATGCAAAAAAGCTTCTTTAAGTGCTTCAAATAATGTTTTCTTTATATTCATAGTTTTCTCCTAATTTTATTTATTTTAGCATGGCTCTTAAACTGTTTAACACCGCCAGCAAACTTACACCAACATCTGCAAAAACAGCCAGCCACATTCCCGAAAACCCAAAGCCTATCAACCCCAAAATCAAAAGTTTTACAGCAATTGAACCAAATATATTTTGTTTAGCAATTTTTTGAGTTTTCTTTGCTTTTTTGATAGCCAAAGCAACCTTGCTTGGCTCGTCTGTCATAATAACAACATCTGATGCTTCAACAGCGACATCAGTTCCAAAACCACCCATAGAAATGCCAACATTTGACATTGCCAGCGACGGAGCATCATTGATACCATCACCAACAAACGCAACCGTTTTGCCTTTCTCTGTGCGTGATTTTATAATTTCAACCTTTCCTTCAGGCAACAATCCTGAATAAACATTGTCAATGCCAATTTTATCAGCAACAAGCATTGCTGAACCACTTTCATCTCCCGTTGACATATCAACGCTTAATTTCAGTTTTTTCAAGCTTCTGACAGCATCAAGCGCATCTCTTTTTATTTGGTCGCAAATAACAATATATCCCAGATATGTTCCGCCAGCGCAAACATGCAAAACTGTGCCAGCTTTCTGAACTTCAGGGAAACTTATCTCGTGCTTTTTTATAAGCCCAGCATTTCCAACAAGCACTTCTTGACCAAAAATATTCGCTTCAATGCCTTGTCCTGCAATTTCGCTATAATCTGAAATCCATGCCGAATTGATTGGCTTGTCTGAATGTTTTTCATTATATAGTTTTTTTATAGATTTTGCAATCTTGTGGTTAGAGAAATTTTCTGCATAAGCTGCAAGCTCCAAAACTTCATCTTCACTTGATTCCTTTGTTGCAAAAATTTCAGTAATTTCAAACACACCAGTTGTGAGTGTTCCAGTTTTATCAAAAATAACTTCATCGGTTTTTGCAAGCGATTCAACAAATGTTGCACCCTTAACAAGCACACCAACTCTTGCTAGCGATCCAATACCTGCAAAATATGTTAGCGGAACAGAAATAACAAGTGCGCATGGGCATGAAACAACCAAGAAACAGAGCGCGCGATATGCAAAGCTCGCAAAGTTTTTATAGCCAGAGAATATTGGCGGAATAAATGCAAGCAAAAGCGCGCAAACAATAACCGCTGGAGTGTAGATTTTTGAAAATTTAGAAATGAATTTTTCAGTCTTTGCCTTTGATTCCGTTGCATTTTGCACCATGTCAATAATTTTTGAAACAGTGCTGTCTTTTTCAAGTTTTGTGACCTTAACCAAAAGCAAGCTTGAGCCATTTATTGAACCAGAAATAACATCATCGCCAATTGAAACAACCTTTTCGCGCGATTCACCGGTGATTGCCGAAACATCCAAATAGCTCGTTCCGTCAATAACAACTCCGTCTAGTGGAATTCTTTCGCCAGGCTTAACATGAATAAGCGCCCCAACACCAACATACTTTAAATCGACTTGTCTGTCGGTTTCACCATCATAAACATTAGCATAAGGTTGCTTTATTTGAAGAAGCGACTTTACACGATTTCGAGACTTATCAACAGCAAGATTTTCAAAAATCTCACCAATTCCGTAAAGCACCATAACGCAGATTGCTTCAATATATTCACCAATCACAAACGCACCAATTGATGCGATTGACATCAGGAATTTTTCATCAAAAATGTTTTTTCCACGAAAATTTAATATCGCTCCCCACAAAACATCATAAGCCGACAAAATGTAAGACACCGCAAACACTGAAATTTTAAGCCAAAGTGGCTTTATTAAAAGCGCAAGAAGCATCAATAAAACTGAACCGGAATACCGGCAAATATTGATTATTCTTTGCTTTTTCTCTTTTCCCAAACTGCTTTCTTCATCATTAAAATCCAAAAGTTCAATTGAATGGTCAAACTTTGATATCTCAATTTTAACCATTGTCAAAGTTTCGGCTGGCGTTTCGGTTTCAATGTTAAGTTTTAATTGTTTAGTTACAAAATTGATTTCTGCTTTCACGCCTTCAATGTTATTCAAATTTTGTTCTAAAGCCAGTGCACAGCCCGCGCAATGAATTTTTGATAGCCTGAATTTATACTCCATAACAATCCTTTATTTGTGATAAGGCAATCCATCTATAATCGTGAAAGCCCTATAAATTTGTTCAGTGAGAACGACACGAAACAATTGATGCGGAAATGTGATTTTTCCGAAAGACAAAATCAAATCAGACCTTGACAAAACTTCCTTTGAAAGTCCGTTCGAACCACCAATAACAAACGATATTGTGCTTGTGCCTTGAACTTCTTTTTTGTGGATATATTCAGCGATTTCTGGGCTCGACAAAAGTTTTCCACCACCATCAAGTGCAACGATTGTTCCTGAACATTTTTCCAAGAGTTTTTCGCCTTCAATTTTAGATTTCTGCTCCAAATTTGAAATTTTGCTTGCTTCATCAACTTCTATAATTTTCATGTCAGCAAACCGCGAAAGCCGTTTTAAATATTCATTTATCGCTTGGGTGAAAAAAGTTTCTTTAATCTTTCCCACACACACAATATTTATTTTCATAACTAAAATATAATACATTTTAAAAAAGTTTGCAATCATAAACATAAAAAAAATTCAATTACACCAAACAAACTAAAATTTGTTCGTCTATGTAATTGAATTTTAAAGTTTTCTTTTTTGTGTCATTAAAATTTTCAACATCTTTTATAACATACTCAACAACGAATGTGATTGATGTTGTTGAATCAGCTTCCAAGATAACAGGTTTTTCGATGTCACCATAGCTTATTTTGTATAAAAGTCCTGTTCCTTCAGTGTCGTAACTAACTGAAAAAGCATCAGGATCGATTGTTGCTGTTTTTGGACCAGTGTTTGTGATAAAGAGTTTTGCTTCAACAACAAACTTTGTGATTTCATTTGATGTCGTTTTTATTTTTCTAACAGCATTTTCATTTACATAATAAACGAGGTTTTCTTTTCCTGATTGTTCACTGTTGTTTGTCATGCCTTCACTAATCACTTGATTGTGAGCTGTTTGTGATGGAGCTTTATCCTTCTTTTCTAGGTTTTTAATCATAAAACCTGTCAAAACAGAAACCGAAACAATTATAAAAGTAATCATGAAAATTCTGAATTTTTTTCGCTTCATATACCCTCCTAAAAAAAACGGAACTCGCCTATATTAGCATAAATAAATCAAATTTCAAAAGATTTTTTTTAAATTTTTTAAATTTTTACACCTAATGTCAAAATGAACTTTTGTCAACAGATTTTTACACAAAAAAAGAAAAAACTAGAGCTTTTTTAACCCTAGTTTTTCTAATAGTTATAAATAACTTATATAACACACACTTTTCCGAACTTTTTGACGGATGAAATTAAGTTTGTCAAGCAATTTTCGTCAAATTACATAGAAATGTATTTTGTTGCAAGCTCAACAAATTTTGCTGGATCTTCAATTGGCAAACCTTCAATAAGTTTTGCTTCATCCAAAAGAACCTTTGAAACTTCTTTCAAGTCATCTTTGTTTGACTCATAAAGCGATTTAATCTTTTCAAAGATTTTGTGTTCACGATTGATTTGCAAAATCTTTTTAGCGCGAATGTCTTGATTTGCATCAGTGTTTGGCATATTTCTCAAAACTTTTTCCATTTCAATTGAAACTTCGCCTTGTGCTAGCAAGCAAACAGGGTGAGCTCCCAAATTTGACGCAAACTTAACATCCAAAACCTCGCCGTCCAACGCATTTTTAATAAACTCAAGAATTGGTTTATCTTCTTCTTTGGTTTCTTCATCTTTATTATCAAGACCATTGTCGCCGTCGGTGACATTTTTAAATTCTTTGCCGTTATAATTCATGATATATTTGATAGCAAATTCATCAACATTATCAGTCATGCACAAAACATCAAAACCACTTGAAAGCACTTTTTCAACTTGTGGCATTTTCTTTATTGCACCAATAGAACCACCAGCACAATAATAAATGTATTTTTGATTTTCTGGCATTGCATCAACATATTCTTTGAATGAAACAAGTTTGTCTTGCTTGATTGAATAATACAAAATAAGGTCTTGGAGTTTATCTTTATCCATGCCCCAGTTATTGTAAATTCCAACCTTGAGTTGCAAACCAAAGTTTTTGAAGAATTCTTCATATTTTGGTCTATCTTCACTCATCATTGTTTCAAGCTCTTTTCTGATTTGTTTTTCAATGTTTGAAGCAATCTTTTGAAGCACTCTATCATGCTGAACTGTTTCACGAGAAATGTTAAGCGAAAGTTCACTATCAACCAAGCCTTGAACAAAACCAAAATATTCAGGAATAAGCTCTTTACATTTATCCATGATTAAAACACCATTTGAATAAAGTTTTAAGCCACGCTCAAAATATTTTGAAAAATATGCTTCAGGGCATCTTTTTGGAATAAACAAAAGTGCCTTATAGTCAACCACACCTTCAACTGAATAATGCAAGTGCATGAATGGGTCTTCATAGTCGTAGAACATATCTTTATAAAATTTGTTATAGTCTTCATCAGTAAGTTCGTTTTTAGATTTTTTCCACATTGGAACCATTGAGTTTATGGTTTCCCATTCAGTTTTGGTTTCAATCTTTTTATCCTCAGTTTTTTCGCCAGAAGCAACTGGCTTTTGAACTTCAATCTTGATTGGATAACGAATGTAATCAGAATAACGCTTTATAAGTTCACGAAGTTTGTATTCTTGCAAAAACTCGCTATATTTTTCATCTTCAGTGTCAGCTTTGAGATAAATCACAATATCTGTTCCGTTTGTGTCTTTTTCTGCAGACTTAACTTCATAGCCGTCCGCACCAGAACTTACCCAAACATTAGCTTTGTCTGCACCGTAAGCTTTTGAATAAACTTCAACTTTATCAGCAACCATGAAAACTGAATAAAAACCAACACCAAATTGTCCAATAATATCAATGTCTTCTTTCTTTTCTTTTTCATTTTTAAATGCAAGTGAGCCACTTTTTGCAATCGTGCCAAGGTTGTTTTCAAGCTCTTCAGCTGTCATTCCAATGCCATTATCAGAAATGGTAAGAATTCTCTTTTCCTTGTCAGCCTTGATTTTAATATCAAACTCTTCCCTGTTTAGTCCCAAGTTTTCAGATAGCGACTTATAATAAAGCTTGTCTATCGCATCTGAACAGTTTGATATAAGCTCTCTTAAAAATATCTCTTTGTGAGTGTAAATTGAATTGATCATCAAATCCAAAATACGCTTTGATTCCGTTTTAAAACTTTTCATAACTTCACACCTCATTTTAGCAATATAAAATTTGAATTGTTAGCACTCTTATGAGCCAACTGCTAATAATATAGTCCTAAAAAAAATATATGTCAACTGCTTGATGACGAAATTTATAAATTTTTTTGACAAGTTTAAAATAAATTTATTTGGAGCACAAAAGCAGTATTTCATGCATTTAGGTTTTTACTAAAAAGCAAACCAGTTTCATTTTTTATTGTCAGACTTTTTTAGATTTTAGCGCAGCCACTTTAAGTTTTAATGTTTTTAATGCTTTCACTTTAATTTTTATAACTTCATAAAAACAACTATGTTTAAAACACAGAAATATCTTCAATTTTTACACCTTTGCCAACTGCAACAACATTCAAAACATTTTCTTTTGCAATTCTTTTTGCAAATTCATTAACCTGCTCAAGTGTTACACTTTCTGTTTTTTTCAAGCGATCTTTTGAATCAAAAACCTTATTAAAAACATTGAATATCGTTCCATTGATTTCAGCAAGATCACCATTTGTTTCAGTTCCAAAAGCCAAACATGACTTTTTCCAGTTTTTGGCTCTAGTGAGTTCTTCTTCAGTTGCACCATGTTCTGCAAAATCCAAAATAGTTTTCTTTATTTCAACCATGGCTTTCTTGACATTTTTTGGTCTTGTTCCAAAAACAATCAAAAGTTCGCCAGCTTTTCCAGACATTTCATTGTAGGCAAAAATTGTGTAAACAAGCCCTAGTTTTTCACGAATAACCTTAAACAGTCTTGAGTTTTGCGAGCTTCCAAGAATGCTGGTGTAAAGGTCGCAAGCAAATTTTTGTTCATCATTTGATGAAACAGATTTTATAACCACACAAACATTCGCTTGATTATCATCACGCTCAACAATGTCATATCTTTTTGAAATATTGATCTTATATGGCTCAAAATCAAATTTGTTTGGAACCGATTCATAGTCAAACTTGCTTGCAAAATATTTTTCAACAATCTTGTCAAGCTCTTCAAATTCAATATTTCCAACAACCGAAATCACGCAGTTTTCAGGCTTATAAAATCTGTTTTTATATTCCAAAAGCTGTTCTCTTGTAACCGACTCAATAATTTTTTCATCGCCAAGCTCATCATGCGCATAAGGCAACCCAGCAAAATAATTATCCATTGCGCGCTTATACATTACTTCAGTTGGCTCATCGTCACAGCGTTTCATCTCTTCAATAACAACCTGTCTTTCGCGGTCAAGTTCAGTGCTGTCAAATTGTGCATTAACCAAAATATCGGCATAAATTTCAAAACACTTTTCAAAGTTTTCAGCCAAGCATTTAAAAACAAACTTTGTTGCTATTTTTGATGTGAACGCGTTATAGTCAGCACCCAAAAATGTGAGTTTATCCATAATCTCAAAAGAATTGATATTTTTCGTGCCTTTGAAAATCATGTGCTCAATAAAGTGCGAATAACCTTCTTCAGACTTGGTTTCATTCTGTGAGCCTACATTGAACATTATGTTTAAACTAACAACATTTTTATTATTTTTTTCATGTATAAGTCTTAGTCCGTTTTTGTAAGTTTTTGTATATACCATTTTTATTATTCCTTTTTGCTTAATTCTTGCACAAGTTTTTGTATGCCACGATATGTCACATCGTCTTTTGTAAGCCCATATTTTTTCACAAAGTCTAAAATTGAATTTGTATCCAAACTGTCATTTTTAAGTTCAACTTCCATAAGTTCAAGTTCACCATTCACACTGTCAAAATCAATCTCAAACTCGCCACACTCAAAGCTTGATCTAGTTTTATCAATAACCATTTGCACACTAAAGCCTAACGCAAACAAAATCTTTTTCATTTCTTTTTTATCTGAAATTTCAAGTTCATATTCATCGCAAAACACCGGAGTCGCTTCCCTGTGAATTTTCTTATAACACAAAATGCTTCTGTTTGCCGTTTCGCGAATACGCAAACACTCCATAGTTTCGCCGCCAATTTCAAACTCTTTAAACGACGGAATATAATATGTGTCAATCTGTCGTTTTTCAGAAATAAACCTTGAAGATTTTGAAACATCTTCAATAATTTCTTGTTTTTTATTTTTAGTTATAACAAACTTAAGTTCAACTTCTTTATTGTTCATTCATTTCCTCCATTCTTACTTTCTATACAAAAAAACGCAAATTATCTCCATTTTAGCCAAAAATTAAACAATTTTTAAGCATTTGCTTATATTTTCGTTAATTTCCAGCTAAATAAAAATCAATCAAAATTTATTTGACTGATTTATATTTTAACTATTTTTAAAAATATTTCAACCTTATTCACACCAAATTTTATCATTCACAAATTGTGTGAGAGCCATTGTAAATGCTTGCATGTTTAGGTCAATTCTTGTTATCACTCCGTGAGTCAATAATCCAACACCGCCAGTGCCACTATGAAGATTTGTCTCATTGAAAAGTTCATCCATAACATTTCCAAGAGTCTCTGATTTAATCTTTTCAACCAATCTTTCAGGAACTGGAAAACTTGCACTTGTTCCAAAACCTGTGGCACCATTTTTATCTTGAATAAATGCGACATTAGTTATCATCCATTTTCCAAGTCTGTTTGTCATGCCCGATTCAACAGCCATAAAATAGTCAGCGTCAATATTGTTTTCTTTTGCATATTCAACCAAACCAAAAACTCTGTTTCTTGCACCTTCCAAAATTTCATCATCAACTGGTTCTTCACTCACATTTGACGGAACCTTAACACCAACTGCTTCAACATTTTCATAGTACTTTTCAAGAGCAAGTCTAGCCCCTTCAATCTTTCCTGGATTCTTTGATCCTACTAAAACTTTCATAAAAATCTCCTTAAAATAAATTAGCTGTAAAAGAAAAAACTTCTCACAAAGAGCAATAATAACACAGCCAAATTACATTGCTATTTATTATTGCCATTCATAAGAAGATTTGAAAAAATTTTCCCACTTTCAAAGAATCCGGAATGGTCGAAAGGAATTCTGTTTTTATTATACCGCATTTGTTAGTTTTGTCAAGCGGTTTTTAAAGATGTAATTCAAGCACAATATCAAATATATCAATTTAGATTCTTCAATTTAAAAATAAATCAACTAGAAAATCTTAAAATTCTTATTATTCAAATATTTTATAAATCAGCCTTTTTGCAATCTTCAAGTTTCAACTTGGCTGGCAATGTTTTTAAATCTAATCCATAGTGTCTGTAAATTTCAGTAACACCAAAGGTGATAAGTCTTTCAAAATCAATGCCAAGCTTATCACACACGCTTTTTATATGCCTTTCGCTTGGAGCTTCAAATTCGACATAAGCTGGAATCATCGGCCAAAAATCAATATCAATTTCAACATCATCAAGCATAAATCTTATTCGCCTGTTTTCTTGCTCTGACCTTGCAAAATATCCAAGTTTATTCAAAATTTCATTTGTCAAATCAAAGTCAGAAACTTCAATCTCACACTCTTTTGTTCCATCAATTTTAGTGCTCGCAATCTCTTTAATGGTTAGCGTCGTTTTATTGCCTTCCTTTCTGAGTCTAATCCAACTGTTTTCTTTTACTGGATTAAAATCATAGCAATTGCGAATCTGCAACCAATCGCCAATAAATTTAGCATCAGCACTTTTAAGCTTTTTCAAAAAGCTCTCAACATCAACATCCAAAAGCCTTGCTTCAATTTCATTTTTCATAAACCTTCCCCCTGCATAAATTTATTTTTCTTGACTTTCCAGAAACTTAACACATTTAACAAAACAACTAATCTGATCCGGATTAAGCTCTTTTGTTTGCACCATTTCGTTTAGTTTTTCCATTGAAAACCACTTTACTTCCGAAAGCTCATCTTCCTGAATTTTTAAATTTTCTGTGTCTATGTCTAATTTTAAATAATACATTTTATAACAATCTTTTCCGTCGCAACCTTCATCATAAACAATAGGTTTTTCTTCAGAAATATCAAGACCAAGCTCTTCCAAAACTTCAGTAACAATTCCTTGAAGCGGAGTCTCGCCAGCTTTTGGATGCCCACCAGTCACACCCCAATCACCACCTTTTCGTGGTACGCGCTTTTGCATCAAAAACTCACCTTTGCTATTTTGCAGCGCAATCATAACAACCATTGGATAAAACCCTTCCGGCACCTTATCACCCTTAAAATAAGTCTTTCCAGTAAGTTTACTATTTTCATCATACAAATCGCGTTCTTCTCTTTTCATATTCTCTCCCACACCACTCAGAAGTTTATTTCTCGTCAACCATCCATAAATTGCATTTTCTAACTAAACTATAACATAAATTTAACGCAATGTAAAACAATATAAAAACTACATTCGTTCACCAAAACTTAAAACTTTCAGGCTTTTGAAATAAATCAAAGCGATATATGTTTTTAATTTATCCAGACTTTTTGTAAATTTTATTATTTAACGAAGAATATTCTTCGCTTTTTTGTGCAAAATAAAAACACACTCACCCCTTTACAATGTGAATGTGTATTACATTGGAGCCCGAGGCGGGAATCGAACCCGCGACCTGCAGTTTACGGGACTGCTGCTCTACCAACTGAGCTACTGGGGCATAATTTAGTTAGGTTAAAAAGACCTAACCATTCTATTTAATTTTATTCTTTGACAAAATAAGTTATTAACTTTAGTAAATGCTATTTATGTTGATTTACAACAAATCTTATCAAATGCAGATAAAACATAATGCAAAAATCTGTTAGGTGTAAATGCACCAATAAAATGATTGCAAACACAAACCGATAAAATCTAAACATTTATTTTTAACAACTTAATTACACATAACCAATCAATTAAATATGCGATTACCAGCCTACCAACTATAATTATAGTTAGCTCAATTTAATGTGCAAACCAAACAGTAATTTGTATTTTACACAAAAGTCAATCTAAAATCAAGCAATAAAATATATTATGTTTTTAGTAGGCAGTAAATATAAAAAAATTACGAATTAACCATTTTGTTTTTTGATTTATGCTTTTTGTGCTTTTTAGCTTCAACATATTCATCAAGTTCGATTCTTAAATCTTTCATCACAACTAAAAATCTATTCAAATTTTCTTCAAACTCTTCTTTAGTTAGTCTCCTTGGATCTTTTCCTGTAACTCTAAAAGGCTTGCCAAAAATAACATAATTTTGTCTAAAAATCTTTGGTTTTTGATACATCACCATTGGAATAATTTCACAGTCACCGCGCGATGCAAAAGTCAAAAAACCTGATTTAATTTCCAAAAGTTCCTTGCTACCCGATTTATTTCTTGTTCCTTCAGGAAATATTAGTAATTGATGATTCTTATTAAGTTCACCGAGTGCCTTTTTGTAAGAACTTGGAGCAGGATGCTCTCTATCAACAGGAATGCCACCAAGGCCTTTTAAAATTAAGCCAACAAACTTGTTTTTAAATAGTTCCAATTTTGACAAAATTCTAAACTTGCGAAGTAGTTTTGCATCATAAATAATAGGATCCCAATTTGAATAGTGGTTTCCCGCAAAAATACATTTCTTCCCGCGCTTTGGAATATTTTCCTTATGCAAAAATTTGGTTGGATGAAACACAACCGCAGGAATATACAAAACCAAAATTGCTAAAAAAAACAACATATTTTTATCCCTACCTTTTTATTAACTCTTTAAATCCTTAAAATCACTTGAACAAGTCACAGCCGTTGAGAATGCAAGTTGCAAATTGAAACCGCCAGTAAGTGCATCAATATCCAAAACTTCTCCAATAAAATACAATCCTGAAACAAGTTTACTTTTCATATATTTGGGATTGATTTCTTTTAAATTAACACCGCCAGATGTAATAATTGCACAATCAAAATTTTCTAAACATTTTGGCGAAATTTCAAAGTTTTTCAGCAAAAATGAAAGTTTTTTGCGTTTTTCTTTATCAATTTGATTAGCCTTAAATGTCAAATTTACATTCATTCTTTTTGCAAAAACTTTAACAAGAGCCTTTGGTAAAAATCCTTCTAGCAAACTCGAAAATTGTTTAGCTTTTAAATTTTCAATATCTCTATCAATTCTATTTTGAAGAGAATCAGGTGACAACGCAGGTTTAAAATCTATATAAAGTTTAACATCTTTAATATTGAATTTATTTATAAAACTTGAGCAAGACAAAACAATTGGGCCAGATACACCACGATCTGTAAAAAGCATTTCGCCCACTTCACTTTCATATATAGTCTTATCATTCACTTTTGCAATCAATTTAACATTTTTCAAACTCAAGCCTTGAAGTTCTTTTGTATCTTCATCATTTGTAACAATTGCACATAGTCCTGGTTTTGGATCAACAATCGTGTGACCAAGTTGCTTTGCAAATTTGTAACCATCACCAGTCGAACCTGTAGCTGGATAGCTGACACCACCAGTTGCAACAACTACCGCATCAAATTTTAATTCTTTTCCATTAACAACAACACCAGTCACAACGTTATCTGATATTTTTATTTCTTGAACTTCTGAATTAAGTTTTACATCAACACCCGCCCAGCGCATAGATTTTTCGAGTGCTTTTATAATATCACTAGACTTGTCACTTTCAGGAAAAACTCTGCCACCACGTTCAATTTTCAACTTCACTCCAAGTTCTTCAAAAAATTCTCTTGTATCATTTGAATCAAATCTTGTGACAGCACCCATAACAAATTTTTTGCCACCAACAACATTTTTTAAAAACTCGTCACCCACAGCAACATTTGTTACATTGCATCTGCCTTTGCCGGTGATATAAATTTTTTTCCCAAGTTTTTCATTTTTTTCAAAAAGTGTAACTTCATGCCCTTTACGCGCAATCATGGTCGCACACATCATGCCTGAAGCTCCACCACCTATAACACAAACTCTCATTTCGCACCTACAAAGATTTCAAATACTCAATTTCACTTGGTTTTAATAGGCGGTAAGTTCCACGCGTTAAACCACCAAGTTTAATTTGTCCAATTGCAACACGCTTAAGAAAAATAACATTGTAACCATATTTATCAAATATCTTTCTAATCTCTCTATTTTTTCCTTCAGTGATTTGAACTTCAAGTTTAGTCTTTCTTTCTTTTGTTTCCAAGATGTTAATTTTGCAAGGGCGAAACTTTTCGCCATTTATGGTTTCAACACCTTTTTCCATTTCTTTCACATCATCAGCAGTAACTTCACCTTCAACTTTAACAGAATAGGTTTTCACAACTTGTTTAGCTGGTCTCATTACGCTTTGGGCAACATCTCCATCATTTGTAAAAAGAAGCAACCCTTCAGAATTATAATCGAGCCTGCCTATTGGTTTTAGCATTTTATAGTTTTCAGGAAGCAAATCCATAACAGTCTTTCTTTCTCTATCATCTGAAAGAGTTGTTAAAAAACCTTTTGGTTTATGCATCATCAAGTATGTGTATTTTTGTGGCAAATTAACAATCTTTCCATCAACCAACACTTTGTCATTTTCAGACACATCAAAAGCAAGGTTAGAAATAACCTTGCCGTTAATAACAACTTTTCCGCTTAAAACAAATTCTTCACATTTTCTTCTCGAGCCTAAACCAGCACTCGCTAAAAACTTATTGATTCTCATAAATAATACTTTCCTAAAAAGCTCGAATAACCTTATTAAAATTATCCCTAAAATCACTAATTTTAGTTTGCTTTTCATCTATTATAGTATATATTTTTTCAGAAAAAATCAAGTTATTTTCTAATACAAAATATGCAAAGCCAATTTGTCCATCTTTTCGTGGTTTATCAAATAAATCAAGTTTGATCGATATTTTATCAATTTCTTCAGTTTTTAAAGGTAATATTATATCATTTTTAGAAATAATTGAGATGTTTTGCGCTTTTTTATTTTCTTCATGATATTTAATCTCACCTTTACTTTGAACCAAATTAAGTGAAAATTCTGTAAATGCTTTGTTTAAAAATCTCGTGGATTCTTCAAACATTTCTCTGCAATTTAAAACAACACAAACAACACCCATTCCATTTCTTGTTGCAGAACCAACAAAACATCTTCCAGCTTTTATGGTATATCCAGTTTTGACACCATCAGCACCATCAACCTTTTTCAATAATTTATTCTTATTTTTCAAAAGTCTACATTTGTTTTTTGTGTCAAGTTCGTTTGAAATAACCTTTTCTTTTGTGCTAACAATTTCAGCAAAAATGGGATTAGACAAAGCATAGCAAGAAACCACTGCTAAATCTTTTGCCGTTGTATAATGGTTTTTATCATGAAGCCCATTTACTGTCACAATATTCGTGTTTGTTAAACCAAGTTCTATGCAAAAACAATTCATTTTTTGTATAAATTTTTGAACATCGCCAGATATTATTTTTGCAATCGCAATTGCAGAGTCATTTCCAGACCGAAGCATCAAACCATATAATAATTCTCGAATAGATAAATGTTCCCCAGCCTTTAAATAAATACTAGAACCTTCTGCACCAGTCATGTCTTTAGTTATCAAATATTTTTCATCCAAATCTTTACAATTTTCAATTGCAACAATTGCTGTGATGATTTTTGTAGTGCTCGCCATAGGAAGAACTTTATCCATATTTTTTGAATATAAAATTCTTTTTGTTGAACGCTCCATTGTAACCATTGATTCAGCCGTGCATTTTTCACTAGCAGCAAATGAAGTATTGTTTGATAAAAATAAAAAACGCAAATTAGATACAAATATTCCAAAAATCAATAAAAGTATTGCATTTTTCTTCATTTCTTATTCCTTTGAAAAATTCTTATTTATAAACTTAGCAACTTCAGGAATTGCTTCAATGAGTTTTTCAATAGCACCCTTTTGGTCAATTTTTATCAATTCAACACTATTGGTTTTTATTACCAAAAATCCAATTGGCTGAACTGAAACGCCACCACCACAACCGCCAGAAAATGGATATTCAGTTTCCTTTCTAATCTCTTTTAGCTCTGAATAATATTCGCCACCGCCAGAAACAAAACCAAGAGTTACTTTTGTTATTGGAACAATTTCCATGCTGTCACTTTTTATTGTTTTGCCAATAATTATGTTTGAGTCTATCAATGGCTTTAAATTATCCATTGCAGTATCCATAACATCTTTTATTCTGTTTGTAAAAATCTTATCCTTCATTTTCAATCTCCTTTACTTTTTTAGATTTCTTTCCTGCTTTTAGGAAACACCACAAAATTCTCCATAAGCTTATGCTAACAACCAGGTCTATAGTAAGTTCCAAATTTGTTTCATCAAACGTTGGATTTATATCTTCATACATTTTCACATCGTCATATTTTAGCGATAAATATCCAAACATTGTTTGAACGAAAGAAAGAATTGTTCCACACATTATGGCCGATGAAAATGAGTTTTCTTTAAACCCACCTGTAAAAAATATTTCAACTTTTTTTACATCAATCTTTGATAAAATTTCTTTCGTCACAAGTTTTAAAAATTCACTGTTATATGAACCAGTCAAAAGCGTGTCTTCATTTGTCATTTCTAGTTTCCCATCATCAACAACAATCTTTCCACAAAGAAGTTTTAATATCCATGATTTAATTGAATAATAACACTTCATTTCAATTAAATTTATGTGTCCCATAATTCTTGTTTTGAATGGAAAAATTGCTATTAGAAAAACTAGACAAATCACAAAAAAAACTATAAGCAGATTTCTCATACTTATAGTTTGTGATTTTTTTATTAAATTATTTATAAATTTTCATCTGGTTTTGGAGATTCGGTTTTATTGATTTCTTGAAGTTTTTTGTCTAGTTCTTCTTCTGGTGGAGTCACTGGCTCAAATCTGTTAAACAAACTATCTGAATATGTTTCCTTGATTTTTTCAATCTGTGCCATAAGATCTTCATATTTTGGAAGATCAGAAATACTTGAGATGTCGAATCGTTTCAAAAACTCATCAGTTGTTCCAAAAAGTGATGGCTTGCCGACTGTATCTTTTTTGCCAACAATTTCAATAAGTTTATGTTCAAGCAAAACATTGATTGCGTAGTCTGAATTCACACCACGAATTTCTTCTATTTCAAGTCTGGTTACCGGCTGCTTATATGCAATAATCGCAATGGTTTCAAGTGTTGCTTTCGTTAAATTTCTCTGTCTGATTGGATTTAAAACAGCAGTAACACTATCAACATATTTTGGGTTTGATGAAAGCTGAATTTTGTTATTAAAGAACAAAACCTGAATTCCACTTTTCTCATCATATTTTTTCTTTAAATTTTCAACAGCTTTTTCAATTTGTTTTGGTTTTACATCAAACTTATCGCAAAGGTCTGAAACAAGCACTGGCTCACCTGCAACAAATGCGACACTTTCAATAATATTCTCTAAATTTTCCATTATTCATTTTCTCCATCAAATTCATTCACGCTAGCAGTTTCAGTGATTCGTGCATCAACATCGTCATTTCGAACAATATCAATTTCATCAAACAATCCATTTTGAACCACTGTTATATATTGTCTCTTCAAAAGCTCAAGAAGCGCCAAAAATGTGTTAATCACTTCACTCTTTGAATAGCTTTCTTCAAACATATCATTAAACTTAAACTCTTTTTTAGTCAAAAGCATATCTTTTATCTGACTGATTTTTTGAGCAACAGTAAATCTATCCTTTACAATTTTTTTCTCTTGAACAACTTCAGCCTTTATTGTCATTTTTTGCATAAGCGCAGTGAAAGCTTGAACAAGTGCATCACTTGAAAGTTTGTCAGGCAGTTCATATTTAAACTCGCCAACCGAATTATCGGGAGCTTTGTAAAATCTGCTAATGTCTTCAATTTTTGCAAGAACTTCACCTTGCTCTTTGAAGATTTTATATTCTTCAATTTGACGAATAAGTCTTTGTTCTGGATCTTCTTCTTCGGTTTCTTCGCTTTCAACTGGAAGCAAATGCCTTGACTTAATTTCCAAAAGTGTGGCTGACATATTGATAAATTCGCTCGCTTTTTCAACATCGACATCATCAATATTTTTCATCATTTCAAGATATTGTTCGGTGATGTCTGACAAAAATATGTCACGAATATCAATTTTTGTGATTTTAATTAAATGCAAAAGCAAATCAAGTGGACCTTCGAACTGATCCAATTTGAATTTGTAATCATCTTCTTCGGTTTCTTCAAGAATTTCAAGAGATTTTTTGTCGAGTTTAATCATGTCAAAAGTAGAAGATTTTTTTTCATCTCCTTCACTATGTTTATTTGACTCTGTGTTCGTTTCAGATGTGGTTGCCGTCTGGGTTTTCTCGCCTGCTAAATCGCTATTTTCTTTAGCGCCACTTTCGGAAACTTCTGCACTTAAGTCATCTTTTTTCTCTTGTTTTTCTATCTCAAATTCTTCCATTACAACCCCAAAATTTTAGCAAATAAATTAACAAAAAAGCTAAAAAGCTTATCAATAATATATCCATAGCACAAGTCATAAAGTCCAGTCACAATCAAAATTATGAAAATTATTGATGAATATTTTTTTGCAAAGCGCAAATATGCGTTGTCGTATCTGCACATGCTATCAATTATATTATAACCATCAAATGGATAAATTGGCAACAAATTAAAGATAGCTAGGCCAAAATTTAATGAAAATGAATAGATTAAAAATCTCATTAACATATAGCCATAATATGAATTTGCATAAAACGAGCTGTCAATTTTATAAATAAGCATATAAATAAAAAGGAAAACTATGCCTAAAATTAGATTCATAACAATGCCAGCAATTGAAACCAAAAATTGACTTCTTCTTCCGCGCTTAAAATTGTTTGGATTAACAGGAACCGGTTTTGCCCAACCAAATCCAAAAAACATCATCATAAAAAAACCAATCGGGTCGAAATGTGCAAGTGCCGCTGGAGTGCATCTTTTGTATGCAGCTGCTGTATAGTCGCCTTCTTTTTTCGCAACAAATGCATGAGCAAATTCATGAAATGGAATTGCAACAAACAGAGCCATTAAAAGTGCAACGATGCCCAGAACAACATCCCACACGCCAGAACCTAGCTGTCTAAAAAAAATCATAGTTATCTCCTAACGCTGTGATTATAGCAAATATTGCACTTTAAGTCAATAAAAAAGCGATTTTACACATTCCGCAAAACCGCTTAATTTGTCAAAATATAATTTATGTTACATGCTAAATAAATTCTTTTAAAAATTCTTTCCTACCAATTAAAAATAACTTTTTCAAATTACTTCATATAAATTCAGAATTACTCAATGTCTAAATTATCTTTTCTAAATAAATCATCATTTAGAAATTCTTGAATAGACATGTCAAAACCATCAGCAATTTGATAGATAGTTTTTAATGTGACATTTTTATTTCTATCACCCATAATACACATCATGGTTCCATGCAAAATTCCTGATTTTTGTTCTAATCTATATAAGGTTATATTTTTCTCAACCAACAACTTGTTAATTCTAATTTTCACTGCTTTACAAATATTCATAAAACTCCTGATAATTATATTTATTTATGTATTTATACTTACCTAGAGTCTAACAAATATACTTATTTAAATTATGTAGGTTTACCTACAATATGCTTGGCATTTAAACTTTGAAATAATATAATAATATGTATATAAAACTACATATAGTATAGGATGAAAAGCTTATGAAATTAAAAATCTGTTTCACTGGACACCGTCCAAAATCGTTGCCTTGGGGATATGATGAAACTAAAAAAAGTTGTGTTTTGTTTAAAAATGTGATGTTTTCAATAATTGAAAAAGCAATTTTAAATGGATACACATATTTTATTTCTGGTATGGCTTTAGGTGTCGATATGATTTTAGCTGAAATGGTTTTGAATTTAAAAAATAAATATAAAAATGTGATGATTGAATGCGCTATTTCTTGCGCAAATCAAGAAAAAAATTGGTCAAAACTCCAGCAAAAACGATACAGAGATATTCTCAATAATGCCGATATTGTGCACTATGTAAGCAAAAATGATTATTTTGCTAATTGCATGAATGACAGAAACAGATACATGGTTTCTCACTGCGACGCTGTTATTGCTGTTTGGAATGGAAAGCCTAGCGGGACTGGAAATACTATAAAAATAGCAAAAGCTCTTGGCAAAAAAATTAGAATTGTTAATCCTTTTAATCCAAAATAATAAACTTACTTAAAACTCAAAAAATATTTCACAGATTGATACGAAGCATTAAAAAACTTGAAATATTACCAAACAAAAAGGAGCTTTACCATTTATTGTAAAACTCCTTTTTTATATTTTAAAATAGTTAAATAATATAATTTTTAACCAGCTTTAAATCGATTTAACATTAGTTTTACAAATTATCATTTACCAATTAAAGATAACTTTTTCAAAAGACTCTTTAAAGCCAATTTCTTTTGCATCGTCACCTGCAATCAAGTTTACTTCGTCGATAACCATGTTGTTTTTGTCAAACACAAACATTTTTCCAATAACCGCACCCTGCTTTACTGGTGCTTTTGTTTGGTGAATTTCAAAATCAGTGCTGAACACAAATTCTTCACTTTTATTTAAAAATTTATTGATACTCTTTTCCGGAAAAGCTGAAATTGTGTTTTTTGAATTTTTGAATTTACAAACTGTTACAGGCACTTCACTATCAATCAAAAGCTTATTTTCATAGTTCGCAAAACCGTAGTTGAAAAGTTTGCTCATTTCCGAAAATCTTGTTTTGCTGTCTTCGGCACCAATCACAACACCAATAAGCCTTGTGTCGCCACGAGTGGCTGAAGCGGTCAAACAGAATTTTGCTTTGTCGGTATATCCGGTCTTTCCGCCATCAATTCCGTCAAATGTTTTGATTAGTCTGTTTGTGTTCACAAGTCCAGTTTTTCTTCCGCTTGGATGAATAAAGTCTTCCATCCAGATTTTTGAATCTTTTTTATACAAGGCGTTATTGCAAACTGATTTATAAATCTTAACCATATCGTTTGCTGTTGAATAGTGATTTTCTGTTGGAAGTCCTGTTGAGTTTGCAAAGTTTGTATCCTTAAGCCCAAGTGAACTTGCCATTTTATTCATTTTTAAAACGAAAGACTCTTCACTGCCAGCAATAAATTCCGCCAATGCAACGGTGCTATCGTTTGCCGAAGCAATAACTATTGTTTTTATAAGATCACTAACTTTGTACTTTGAGCCTGCATCCAAAAATGCTGATGATCCGCCAACGCTTGCCGCGTTTTCAGAAACCGTCACAAAATCACTTTCTTTGATTATTCCTTTGTTAAGAAATTCAAAGATAACCGACAAACTCGCAAGTTTTGTCATTGAAGCAATCGGCAATCTCTCATCTGCGTTCTTCTGAAAAATCACAGTGCCTGAATTGTAATCAACCAGCACAGCCGATTTTGATGAAATTTTAATTTCTTCATCGCCAGCCGCAAAGGCTTTGTTTGAACTAGCAAATAATGGTAAAAATAAAACAGCACAAAAAATTAAAACAAACCAAATTTTACTTAATTTTAACTTATTCATAATAGTTTCTCCCTATGGCTATTATTTGTCAAAATTTGTAAAATTATGTAATAAATTAAAAGATTATGTAAATCCTACTTTTTAGCACAAGCATAAACAATAAAATGATTAAGCACGAAAAGATTATGTTAAATAAAACTAGCCCCAAAATTGTCAGCCAGAACGAGCGCTCATCAAAGCCAGTCTTGAAGTTTTTCTGACGAAATGAATTTATGCTTCTTGAAAAACACACTGTCGAAAACAATGTGTTGCTCGCAAAAAACACAAAATTAACTGGCAGGCTTAAAAATAAAGTTAAAAGCACACCGCTAAAACCCAGGTTGCTGACGACTGCAACAATTGATAAAAACATTAGTGCGCTTTGAAAAGACATTAAAACAAAAGATAAAAAACCAGAATATACATTTAAACACAATGCAAAAATCACAAGTTCGAACAAAACATTTTTAAAAATCAGTTTTATTGTTTCACCGCTATAGCTAACCTTGCCGTTTACAAACTTATAAAAAACATTGTCAGAATTATTTAAAACGGAAAAATAGGAATCTGTTGAAATCGAAATAAAAATTCCAACAATAATTCCAATTACTAAAAAAAGTAAATAGAAAAAAATAACCCTTTGATTTTTTCTAAAAAACTGCTTAACATCACATTGTGCAAAATATAAGTTCACATTATATTGTATGCAAGAAAATCTAAAAATTAAAACTAAAAGTTCAGTTTCAGTTTGTTTTCTTGAAATGTTCGTGAAGAAATCAATTCAACAATTTTTGCCATAAGTTCACTGTTATGTGGATACAATATGGTGTTCTTGAGATATGTGCAAATAAAATTCTTTTCATTTTTTGAAGCATAGTAAAGCACATTTTCAAAGCATCGTCTCATTGCTCTGTCTATACACATTGTGGTTGTGTCGTATTTTTTGGAAATCAAGGGGTAAATATCATTACAAATACTAATTTTCTTTTTGCTAGACATTAAATATAAAAATATTGCGTCTTTCCAGAACAAATATCCAGATTTGCTTGGCAAGATGTTTAATGCCGAAAAAACAATGTCAACATCCAAACTGACAGCAACATAAACTTCTTGGAGTGACTGTCGTGATTCAGATAAATCGGCATTGTTTTCCACATAAAAATCTTTATAAGAAATGTCCAAATTCAAATATGATTGTATATTTTCTGTATTTTCTATATGTTCCATGGCATAAATTGTACCACTATAATAAATAAAAATCAATTGTTTTTGTTTATTTTTGAATAATATTGAATATTTTATTCAGAACTATTCATTTATCATTAAATCAGCAAAAATGCCATAGCCTTTTGTTGGATCTGAAACAAAGACATGCGTAACCGCTCCGACAAGTTTTCCATTTTGTATGATTGGGCTTCCGCTCATGCCTTGAACGATGCCACCAGTTCTCTCCAAAAGATTTTTATCAGTAACTCTGATAAACATGCTCTTTGTGTCATTTCCAGATTGAAAATATGTTTTCACAATTTCAATCTCGTAGTCCTGTGGTTCATAGCCGTCAATAGTGCATCTAATTGTTGCCTTGCCACTCTTTATTTCATGTCTGTCTGCAACTTCAACTTCTCTCTCTGAAACAAAATCTAATCTTTCTTGATTAAAAGTTCCATAAACTCCACACTTAATGTTTTTATCAAGCGATCCAAAAATACTGCCGTTTCGCAAAAACAAACCTTTAAGTTCACCAGGATTGCCCTTTGCGCCTTTTTTGTAGCCAACCACATTACATTTAAAAATGCTACCTGAAGACACTGGCATCATTGAGCCGGTGTCAATATCGCAAACTGGATGTCCCAGCGCGCCAAATCTCAAGTTATCCTTTCGCACATAAGTGAGCGTTCCCACGCCGGCAGCATCGTCACGAATCCAAAGCCCCAGTTTATATTTTCCAGTAGCGCTGTCAAACATTGGTTTTAAACTCGCTTTGGCTTCTTCATTTTTTCTCAATATCGTCAAATTAACCAAATCTTTATTTGTTATTTTTTCATTCAAAATTTCAGAAATATTCTCCAAACTGCAAACATCATAGTCTTCAATCTTTTTAATTATATCACCTTCAACAAGGTTTGTTGTGTTGTCATTTGAAATTGCAACAACCAAAACACCATTGCACTTAAATGTGAAACCCAGCGGATAGCCACCAAGATACACTTTAACTTTCTCGTTTAAAACTGGCGACTTGTCTTTTTTTCTAAAAAGCGATTTGAAAAAATCTTTAATGCTAGGTGCGCTTGACGCGTATGAAACACTGCATAGTTTCGATTCGGTTACCTTTACTGAAATAGGATTTATAACAGTGAATATTGAAACCAAAACAATTGTCAAAACCACAAAAATTCGTTTCAACAGATTTTGTGATGATTTATTGTCTGAAGAAAAAAAACTACTCATATTAAGTAGTTTTCTTTTTATTTCAAAATTTATGTAATATATATTTAATTTATATTAAGAATTTTGATTAAATTTATTGCCGGCTTCAAGCATAAGCTTTGCGTGATTCAATGAAAAGTCTGAAATATTTCCGCCGATAAGTCTTGCAATTTCCTGAACTCTCCTATCGCTGTTCAAAAGTTCAAGTTTTGTTTTTGTCTTTCCATTTTCTTCAAATTTAGAAATAAAGAAATGTGTTGAACCAAAACTTGCAACCTGCGCCAGATGAGTTACACAAATAACTTGATGTTTTCTGCCAATTGTGGCAAGTTTCACTGCAAGTGCATTGGCTGTGTCTCCGCTGATACCGGTGTCAATTTCGTCAAAAATCATTGTGTCAACAGAAACAATATCTGCTGTAACATTTTTAACAGCAAGCATAAATCGGCTCATTTCACCACCACTGGCAACTTTGTTAAGTGGTTTGAGTGGTTGACCAGAGTTTGCTGTAAACATAAATTCAATTTTATCAAAACCTGTTTCATCACAAGTGTTTTCATCTGCTTCATTAAACTCAATTTCAAATTTTGCACTGCGCATTGAAAGTTCTGCAAGATTTTCTTTGACTTTCTGCGTGAAATCTAAAGCATATTTTTTTCTGACAGCAGAAAGTTCTTGCGCTTTAAGTTTCAAACATTCAATCAGGTTTTCGCGTTCTTTTTCAAGTTTTTCAACAATCTCTGCAGAATTTACAAGCTTTTCATATTCGGTTTTTATGTTTTCAAGATATGCGTTAATCTCGTCTATATTTGACCCGTATTTCTTTTTGAGTGACGATAACAAATCAAGTCTTTTTTCGTTTTCTGCCGCAGAATATTCATCAAAATAAAGCGATTCGCCAGCGCTTTCAATTTCTTCGCCAATATCTTCAATTTCATATTTAACTGAAGAAATCCTATCCATAAGCTCTTGCTTTTCTGGAAGATACTTTACAACATTTTCAAACTCACGCTCAAGCCTTTTCACTTGATAAGAAATTCCACTATCGCCAAAATAAGATCCTGCACACTTTAGTGAATCTATAATTTTTTCTTGATTGAGAACCTTGACTCTAAACTCTTTAAGCTCTTCTTCTTCACCCGGAACAAAGTGTGCTTCTTCAATTTCATTTATTTGATAAGCATACATATCCAAAAGTTTTTCTCTGTCTTTGCTATCAAAGTTATAGCTTGCAAGTTGTTTTTTTACTTGTTTAAGTTTATAGAACAAATCTCTAAATTCGAACTTAATTTTTGCTATCTCTTTTGAACCGAAAGCATCAAGAGTTTTTAATTGTGAAGATTCTTTCAAAAGTTCCTGATGCTGAAATTGTCCATGTAAATCCATGAGAGGTGAGGTTATCATTTTTAGCATTGAAAGTGTGAAAGATTTGCCATTTACTCTGCATTCATTTTTTCCGTCAAGCGTCAGCTTTCTGAAAATTATGATTGTATTTTCTCTTTCAAGACCAAGTTCTTCAAGTTTCGATAAAACTTCTTCAGAATCTGTTTGAAACACTGCTTCAACACTTGCAAAATCAGTGCCATACGAAATCAAACTTTTGTCAGCCTTTTCGCCAAGCAAAAGAGCCAGTGAATCAATAATTAAAGATTTACCGGCACCAGTTTCACCTGTCAAAACATTGAATCCGTCACCAAGTTCAATGGTTAAATCATCAATCAATGCTATGTTTTTTATTGTCAAACTTTGAAGCATTTTTATTCCTCTGTTACATCTAATGGTTTTTCAACAAGCCCGTCAATTTCAGACTTGATCGCAGTAATTTTTCCTTCACATTCATTCAAAATATCCAAGCAGTTTTTTGTCCACTGAACACTTTCGCCATAAAGCTTTAATGCTTCATCAAAACTGGTTTCTGGATCTTCAAGTGAAGCTTTTATATTTTCAAGTTTTGCAAAAGATTCTTCAAATGTCATTTTTTACTCTCCTTTTTGCTTACATTTGCTTTGATTTCTCCATCATAAAATGAAATTTTGATTTCATCACCAACATCAAGTGAAGCCACTGACGACACTTTTTTGTCGTTTTTCTCGACAAAAGCGTATCCGTTTTTCAAAACTTCAAGTGGGTTCAGTTTTGTCAAAACACTTATCATGTTGTTAAGTTTGTTTGTTTGATTTTGAAATCTTAAATCTATCTGTGACTTTATCTGATTTACACTACCAAAAAGTTTTGTTTTTGAGTCGGAAACTCTAATCATCATGCCTTTTGAAATTAGCTCATTATCAGTTTTTAAATTGTTTTTGAAATTTTTGAGTTTTGAAATAATGTCAGCATATAAGAGCCTGTTTATTGCTAAAATATTTTCAAGTTCTTTTCCTTCATCAAAAACAGCAACTTCAGCAGCAACAGATGGAGTTGGAACTCTCAAGTCTGATGCAAAATCACAAAGAGTGAAATCGGTTTCATGCCCAACAGCAGAAATAATTGGCAAATTTGAAGCATAAATTGCTTTAACAATTTTTTCGGTATTAAAAGGCGCTAAATCTTCAAGCGAACCACCGCCACGCGCAACAATAATAACATCAACATCGTCTCTTGTGTTAAAATAGTTTATGCCACAAACAAGCTCATCTTCTGCACCAACACCCTGAACTTTTGAAGGATAAACCACAATGTCTGTGTGTTTATTTTTCTTCTTTGTAACATTTATAATATCACGAATAACAGCGCCAGTCTCGCTGGTTACAACACCAATTCTCTTCGCGTGTTGCGGAATAGGTTTTTTGATTTCTTCGGCAAAAAAACCTTCCTTTTCAAGACGGTTTTTCAGTTCCAAAAATCTTTGATATAAATCGCCCAAACCATAAGCTTGAGTTCTGCTTACAATAAAATTAAGTCTTCCAGACTTAACATAAAAATTAACTTTGCCAAAAACCGTTATTAGATCGCCGTTTTTAATGTCAAGATCACCAGCGCCAAACTTGACACAAGAAAGCATTGCATTTTCGTCTTTCAAATCAAAATAGGCATTGCCGCCAGAAACCTTGTAGTTTGTAACTTCGCCAAACACAGAAATGTTTGACAAAAACTCTTCAGCGTCCAAAATATTTTTAACGAAAGTGTTAAATTGCAAAATTGACAAGGTTAAAGTTTTCATGTTTACCTCGCAAATTTAGACAAAATTCCGTTAATATATTTTCCGCTTTTTTCAGTTGAGTATTTATGTCCAAGCGAAATTGCTTCGTCAACACTAACTTTATATGGAATGCTTGACATATATTTAATTTCATAAAGCGCTAACACTATTGCAGCAAGATCAGTTTTAAAAATTCTGTTTACATCAAACTTTTCAGCGTTGTTTTTAACATCATCCATAAGTTCATCGAAGTGCGCAATCACACCATTATAAACTTCATTTATATAAGCCTTGTCATCGCCGTCACATTCAGCAGTATATTCTTCCAAAGCTTCAACATTTTTTTCATTATCAAAAATGTATGAAAAAATCAATTTGAATGCAACATCGCGCGCATCGCGTCTACTCATAATAATCTCCTAATCGTTTTCTAAAATATTTAGTGTCTTTTCAGACTTGATTAAATTTATATCATCTTTCTTTTCGGCATCAACTATTTGCTTTTCAGAAAGACTATCTTTAATTTTATTTATTTTGCTTGTAACTTTTGATTTGATTAAATTTATAAAACCACCTTCAGATTTTTTCTCAAAACTTTCACTTAAACTTTGAGTGTTTATCTGCTTCACTTCGCCATTATCTTTTTTAGGTTTTGCGGTGGCTTTAACACTTATTTTATTGACATTATAATTATCGTCAATCGAAACAGAAATAGAACTGATTTGTGGAATTTTTGTTTCTTTCCCGCCAACCAAACCGAAATTGCCATTCTTTAACTCATGCTCAACGAACGATTTATATAGTTTGTCAAATTTTATAAGTCCTTCTTTTATAATCTGTTTTTTTGATAAAATCATCAAAATAACAAAGTTTGCAAACATATCAATCAAAAGTTGCTTTTGCATCTTTTTGTAAAATTTAACGCAATTGTATTGCACGCCAATAAAAAAGTCTGCTTTTCCGCCAGTCATCATGTCAATAAGGTCATAAAGTCTTGTCGCTTCCACCATATTTCCATTTGAAATAGCACTAAAATAATCTTGTTTGAATCTGTTTAAGATGGCTTTATCATTAACAGATTCTTTTTCACCAACATACTTGAAACTTGTACTATCAATCTTTGGTGATTTGCCTATTTTAGAAACCTTATGTTTTATTGAAAAAACAATCGGAACTTCCTTTCCGTCGCGAAATTTTGGCGCAATTGATAGCTGTTCATAAACCGTTGGCAAACGATTTCCGTCTTCATCATACTCTGGCACAATACCTAAAAGCGAAAACAAATCTTTCACTCCATCTTGTGACAGATACATATCTTCGGAAATTCCACACAACTTATAAAAATTTATAATATCTACAATTTGCTCATTCGTTAAATTTTCCATTTCACTCTCTAACTTACAAAATCACTTTCAATTTCAGAAAAGTTTACACCAACAACATGAACATTGACTGCTTCAACCTTATATTCAGTCATAGATTCAACACTTGATTTGATATTTTCTTGAACTCTAAAAGCAACATCTTTAACAGAACAACCAAACTTAACATTAACAAAAACATCAATTTTAACATTGTTATTATCATCAAAATCAACAATAATTCCACGATTGATATTTTTGCTGAATGCACTTTTTAAAATAGAAACTGATTTTCTGCTGATTGAAGCAATGCCACTAATTTCTTGAGTTGCAAGAGAAACAATGCTTATAACGACATTCTTTTTATATGTAACATTATCTTTGAATGAATCTTCGTCAGTAACAACAATTTTAACTTTTTTAGCCATAGATACTCTCCCACTATTACTTATAAAACGATTATATCACATAAAAAATCTAAAATCAATTTTTATTTAAAAGAAATTGCCAAATACATTATGATTTACCAGAAAAAATTTAGTTTTACGCAAGCGCAATAACGTTTTATTAAGCAAACTCACCCGCTAATTTTTATCCAAATTTCCTTAATAATAAAAACGAATTCATTAAACTTAAAAATTATTTGGTTTTAATAACACCCATTTAAATTTGGATAGTTAATTATCTAAACCACAAACCGACAAAATTTTAATACAAATCAAAGTTAATTTCTATTCATTAAAACTGCTAACGAAAAAGAGATTGCCTTTAATCGAATTTTATCGACCGAATCAATCTCTTTGTTTACATATTTACATATTATTTCCGCAATTGCGAAACGCTAAATTTTTATTGATCTATTAAGCATTAAACATGTGGTTATTTAGTTACTGTATGAAACAGTGTTTAGTTAAACTGAAGAAATTTTTACATTGGTTGCAGAAACACCAGTTTCTTTAACAAGAATGCTCAAAATTTTCGCAACATCATCAGCATTAAGTCCGTTAGATTTAACCATGACTGTGTATGAATCGTCAACATTTGTTACAACAACATCTTCATAACCAGATGCCATGATCATACCTTCCAAAACTGTTTCTGTTTCCATGCGGCTTGCAAGGTCAGAAATTTTTGCGTTGGTTTCCATAATTTGTTGACTATCTTTTGATGTCGAAATGATAGAGTCATACATTTCAAGCATTGAGTTTCTTGTTTCAAGCTTGCTTGCGCGATAGCTTGTGAGCAAACTCACTGATGAACTCGTTGTTTGCAATTCTTCCTTTGGCGCTTTCAAAAATAAATTTAAGCAACCCGTTACCACCAACAATACAAGCATACCACAAATGATAAAAATCTTTTTCTTTTTAGTTAACACTTTGTTTACCTCCCTAAAAAATAAAATCTTCATATTACCGCTCCTGCAATATACTTATGCTCGTTTCATCAATGTTTAGAACCGAACTTATTGAATTTGTTATGGCTAATTTTGTCGAAGCCGAAACTGTGTTTATAATAACCCAAACTCCAACAACTTTCGGCATTTTTGTTGTGATGATAATTGGAGTTGAACTGGAGCCTTCTTTTTCATAAGCAACATCTTCCTCCAAAGTGGTTGACTTGTCTTCACCCCCAGATGTTGTCTCCTTTCGGTTTTCCAAATAATCATAAATTTCAGTCGATTCGCAAACAACCAAAACATTTGCCTGTTTCACTTCATCAATCGCCAAAAGCATTTCTTCGATTTTGTCTGCCAGCCTTTCTGAATAATCCGTTGTCTGATTTAAACTTTTTGTGTTTTGCTCTGTTTTGGTTTTTGTTTTTGTGAGACTGCTAGTTTTTGGAAATGCAAAAAAACATAAAAGAACCACCGCAATCAAGACACAGGTGAACACAAAGAGTTTTTTATTTTTAGAATAAAGAGATGAAATTTTGTTTTTAAAATTAACAAAAATATTTTTTAGTTTCATAGCCAACCCTTCCTATAAATAATTTTTAATTTTCAAGCATATCAAAAATATAACCAAAATTGATAACGATGACCTAACAAAAACAGCAAGTTTTGAAGTAGGACACAGCAGCTGAATTGTTTCGAAAATTATGTTTACAAAAATTATAAAAACAACCAACTCAATCACATCAAACCACCCCAACAGACAAAATTATCAAAAACACAAAAATAAACACAATTAAAAATGAACCAAGAATAATCGTCAAGAAATTTCCAAACGATTTTGACACATCATCAAACATATCACAAAAACTGCCATCACCAATAAGTCCTGTGACAACAGACAAAAGTTTAAATGCAAGCGACACACCAGCAATAAAAAGAACAGGCAGCAAAATTTTAAAAATGATGATAACAATCGAACAAAGACCAATTGCATTTTTAATTAGAACAGAACAACTGAACAAAAAATCAAAACCATCCGAAACATAGCCACCCAAAACAGGAATGTAATTTTTGAGAGCAAACTTTGTTAGTTTTAAATTTATACCATCATGCGTTGAAGAAAAAATCGAACTAGCCGTTGACAAAAGACCAAAGACCGCAAAGAAGATAATTATCACATACTTAAAAATCTGTTTAAAAAGACCAATTAACTTTGCAAACTTGCCTTTTGAAAAAACAGAACCAAAAAGTGACAAAAGCAAAATTGAAAGCGCAAGCGGGAGCAAAACATAGTTTATTAAAAACGAACCCGTCTCAAGCAAGAAAACCGAAAATGAACTAAACACACTCGCCGACTTATTCGCCCCAGACAAACTCAACAGTCCAATCAAGATTGGAAAAATTATACTAGAAAATGAAAACAGACCTTCAACAACTTCCTTTATTTCAGTGAAAGAATTTTTAATAAAAATCAAAATTGTTGTTGCTAGCAAAAAAGAAAAAATAATTTTTATTGATGACTTCACATCACCAAATTTTTGTGAAGCAAAAGATTTAAAAAGTTCAAACAAAATTACAATAATAAAGAGTGAAATATAAAAACGCAAATTAGTTCTAAAATTTTCCAAAAACAATTGTTTTATGTAAGAAAATAAAGAATTGTAATTCAAATCATAAGAGCCATCTAAAACAGATTTAACAAAATCTTTAAACGATAAATTTACATTCGGAACATTAAATGATTCTGAATCTAGTTCCGATAAATCAATATCCGACAAAATATCATCAATGTTTTGATTAAGCTCTTTCTCTAGCTCTTCATTATCTGCAAAAGCAATTTTAAAATTTTTGAAAGGTTTAAAAATAAATGTGCCTTTAAAAAAACAAAAAATTATTGTTAGACTTAAAAAGAAAATAGTAATGAAATCAATTCTTTTACAACTGGAAGTGTAATTAGACATATCACCACCTTTCCCCCAAACACCACTTTTGATGCAATGGAACTATTCCCAAAATCAACAGCCAAGTCAGACACGAATTCTGTAAGGAACCCCACAGAAATTATCTTAAAAGCAATTTTTATAATATTGCTATCGATATTTACAGATGAACCCAAACTTGAATAAAAAGATAAAACTTCAGACAAGTAATCAAAACAAAAAAATAAAATTAAAAGCCCACCAGTAACATTTATAACAACAGAAAACTCTGGTGATTTTTGTTTTATTGTTATAGATAAAAATAGCGTAATTAACGCAATAATTATTATTTTCAGCATATTTTTAACCTATTTTGCGCTTTTTAGTAAAGCTCAAACATTGTTTTTATTGATGTAAATAGCTCACTAACCATAGATAAAACCATTGCTAAAACAATAACAAGACCAGCCAAACTTGAAAGAGTTGCAAGATCACCTTTGCCTTGATGTTGAAATAATTGACTTATCACTATCGTCAAAATTCCAACCGCCGCTATTTTAAATAAAACTGAAATATTCATATAATCACCATAAAATAATATCCACAACAACACCAACAGCTAGCCAAATTTTAAAATATAAATCACCTTTTTGTTTAATATCTTCGTTTGTTTTTGCAATATTTGATTTAACACAAGCTAAAATATATTTTGCATTTTCACATTCAGACTGAACAGTCCCTTTCCCCAAACCATTAAAATAAATATTTATCTGATTTTTTAGTTCTTCATTGTAAATATAATCATTTAATAATTTTTCATCAAATCGCTTTAAATTGTCGTTTTTTAGAATAAATTTGACATATTTTGCATTTTTAATATTTTGCTGAATTAAATAATTATTGATAATTTCATCAAGATTATTTTTATAAATTGAAATATTTAGGTATAGATAATTTAAAAAGGATTCAAGAAAAACTAAAAATTCTTTTTGCTTTACATATTTATTTTTAATCTGAAAGCCAATGCTTGCAAATGCAATTATAACCCCTGCTAGAATTATCAGTTTCATTTTAAATATGGCAAAAAGAGTGCGAATGTATTTTCATCAAACACCCCTTCAATTGTGCCGACCCCATTTCTTTTTGATAGAATGATAAACCTTTCAAAATATTTATCCTTAACAAGCGAATCAAAATATGTTTTTGATTTTAGTTCTTCAATCGACTTTGCATGAACTGTTGCAATCACACTGACACCAGATTTTATTGCGAACTTAATTCCTTCAACATCACTTTCTGAAATAATTTCGTCTGTTGCAATCACATTTGGACTCATCACCTTTATTGCATCATAAAAAGCAAATTTTTTATTTGAGCCCTGCATCACATCTGTGTTCTTGCCAAGATTAAAATTTTGTTTTTCACCAGCTAGTTCAAATTTTTCATCAACTACCATAATGTTTGGAATGTTGAAGTCATTTGACAATTTTAAAATAATGTCTCTTAGTAGTGTTGTCTTTCCTGCACCTGGAGCTGAAACAATCAAAGTATTTTTCACATAGCCATTGCTTGCGATATAGTTTATGATTTCATTTGAGCAACCACAGACATTGTGTCCAATTCTGATATTTAATGAGCTTATGTTTTTTATAAAACTAATTTTGTCGTTTGCAACAACTGCTGTTCCACAAAGACCTATTCTTATTCCGTTTTCAGTCACTATATAGCCATTTTTAATTTGTTCATCAAACGCATAAAGCGACTGTTTTGTTGCAACAGAAATGATGTAGTCTATAAGCTCCGCTGTCGCAACAATTGGTTTTAAGTATAGCCCC
Organism: uncultured Clostridia bacterium; assembly: GCA_934746515.1. Lineage (GTDB taxonomy): Bacteria > Bacillota > Clostridia > Christensenellales > UBA1242 > RGIG1681. The sequence continues at coordinate 31,158 of CAKVFH010000003.1, read as the reverse complement.
GAATTGTTTTTAAGTTCAATCATCTTGCCTTTAAAACAAATTTGAATTGGTTGATTGCGCCTTACACGAATTTCTTGGATTTCATCCAAACTGAAGTTTTCCGACAAACATCTATAAAGCCATTCTGGCAAAATACTTTTCAATATTTCTCTCCTAACAAATTTTATTAGTAGCAAAAAAGTAATATGATTTTGACGCAAAAAAAAATATGTCATATCTTGACATATTTTTAATATTTTTGATTAAGTTTAAACTATACTCTTGACATGTATGTTCCAGTTCTTGTATCAATTCTGATTTTGTCGCCATTATTAACAAACAATGGAACTTGAAGAACAAGACCTGTTTCAAGTTTTGCTGGTTTGTTGCCAGCTTTAGAAGTATCACCTTGAACACCTGGTTCACATTCAACAATAGTGAGTTCAACAAAGTTTGGAGCTTCAACGCTGAATGCTTCGCCTTTGTAGAAAGCTATTGTTACATCCATATTTTCAGTGATATATTGTAATGCTTCTTCAACTTGGCTCTTGTTAAGTGGCAATTGTTCATAAGTTTCATTATCCATGAAATAATACAAATCACCGTCACTGTAAAGATATTGCATTTGTTTTCTTTCGATTTGAGCTTTTTCGAATTTTGTAACTGGGTTGAAAGTCATTTCAATAACTTGTCCTGTTACAACATTTTTGAGCTTTGTTCTAACGAATGCAGCACCCTTTCCAGGTTTAACATGCAAAAAGTCTACAACAACATAAACTTTTCCTTCATATTCAAAAGTAACACCTTTTCTTAAATCGCCTGCAGTAATCATATTTCCTCCTATTTTTAACAAAATTATTTTATCATAGATACCGATAAAAATCAATGTATTTTTTTATACTTGTAAAATTTATTTGAATTATTCAAACAAGAAAACATCACAAATCAAATTTTCGCCATCAAAGTGATACATTCCAATCAATTGATTGTTTGTTTTTAAAAAGAAATTTCCTTCCAATTTGATGCCAATTTCGGTCTGTTTCAATTTAACTCCACAAAGAAGTTTTTTTACCAAAACTTCATCAGTAATATCAATAAATTCAGAATTTGAAAACAGATTTTCAATCGAAATAACAGATTTATTTTCTTCTAATTCATCCAAAGTCAGTGCATTTTCAATATCAAATGCACCACTTTTTGTTCTGATAATAACCGGAGTTGTGGCAACAGTTCCAAGCGCACCCGCAATATCATTAAACAATGTTCTGATATAAGTGCCTGCTGAACAATGAACCTTGAACCTGAATTTATTTTCACCAATCTCACTCAAAATATCGATGCTAAAAATTTCAATTTCACGCGATTTTAAATCAATTACTTTGCCTTCTCTAGCCAAATCGCACGCTTTTTTTCCATCGACTTTAATTGCCGAATACATTGGCGGAACTTGATTGATTTTTCCAATAAAGCTTGGCAAAACCTTTTCTATATCTTCTTTTCTTATGTTGACACTTTCAGTTTTTGTTATATTACCAAAACTATCCAAAGTATCGGTTTCAATTCCAAACAACACATCTGCAACATATTCTTTGTCTTTTTTTAGAAAGTAACCAAAGAATTTTGTTGCCTTTCCAAAAGCCACTGGCAGAACCCCAGAAGCCGCAGGATCGAGCGTTCCTAAATGTCCAACTTTGCTAGTTCCTAGAATTTTTTTCACTCTACAAACAACATTTGAAGATGAAACACCCGTTGGTTTGATAACATTTACAAAACCGCTTTTAATCAACATTTTTCCACCCTAAAACTTCAATTGTGCTATCAATAAGTCGCTGCCTGACTTCTTCAAAAGAACCAAAAATTTTGCAACCGCTGGCATTTGGATGTCCACCACCGCCAAAACTTTCAGCAACTTCTCTAGCTGAAATATCACCTTTTGATCTGAATGAAACTCTAAAGTAACCTTTATCGTCTTCAGACGCCAAAATGCAGAATTGCACACTTTCAAGCTGAAGTGGCAGATCAGGAAAAGCATTTGTGTCATCAAGAGTTGTTTGCGAGTCAATAAAATCTTGCCTTCTGAACATCACAAGCGCAAACCTATTGTCGCACAAAAACTCCATGTTATTGTAAAGTTTTTTCAGCATTTCGAATGAATTAAATGACATTGAATTGAATAGCGGAGTCGTTAAACTTTCCATGTCAAGTTTTCCAAAAGCTAGAAGTCTTGAAACAATTCTTATGGTTTTTGGTGTAACGGAATGTGCAAATTTTCCAGTGTCAGTCAAAATTCCTGAAAGCAAGAATTTGCAAATCTCGGTGTTAAATTTTATGCCAAGTTTTTTCAAAACTCCATACAAAATTTCGCAGGTTGATGATGACTCCAAAACATAGCTATACCTGCTGAATTTTTCATTTGACAAGGTGTGATGATCAATCACAATGACATTTTTCACACCTTTTCTGTATGTGAATTTATATTTGCCGAGTCTGTTTTCATTTGGTGTGTCCAAACAAACAGCAAGGTCATATTTTTCACATGTTTTTTTATTAAGACCATTCATGTAGTCACCATAAAACTTGAAGTTTGATGGAAAATCTGAATTTGAATAAACATCAACCTTTTTGCCCAATTGCTCGAGCGCAAGCTTCATGGCAAGTGAAGACCCCATAGCATCGCAATCAGAATTGATATGCGAATAAATGGAGACATAGTCCGCATCATTTAAGAGCTTAATTATCTTCTCGAACATCGTTGTTTTCTCCTTCGATTTGCTCAAAAAGTTTCAACACTTTTTCAGCGCGTTCTTCAACTTCATCCACAATAAACACAAGGTCTGGAACATTTTTAAGACGCATGCTGTGTGCAAGCTCATATCGAATAGTTTTTTTGTTATCGTTAAGTTTCTTAACTATTAAAGATTTTTTTGATTTATCGCCAAGAACACTAATGAAAACTTTAGCCATTGAAAAGTCTGAAAATGTTTCGACTTTCATGACTGAAATAAGTGAACCGGCAATATTAACATCATCAAATTTAGAAATGATTTCAGCAAGTGCTTTTTGAATTTCTGCATCAACTCTACTCATTCTTTTATTTGTCATAGATTTCTCCTAAAATAATCAGAGCGCTTGAAGTAATCTCACGCTCTTAAGATTAGTTAATTCTTTCAAGAATATAAGTTTCAAAGGTATCGCCAACAGCAAAATCTGTAAATCCTGCAAAAGTTGCGCCGCATTCAAAACCTGCATCAACATCTTTTGCTTCATTCTTTTCTCTTTGAAGTGAAGCGATTTCGCCTTCGTAAATCTTCTTTTCGCCCCTAAATACGCGGACTTTGTTGCCACGGCCAATCTTTCCATCAAGAACATAAGTTCCGGCAATCAACCCAACTTTGCTTGCCTTGAATGTTGCTCTGATTTCGGCATGACCAGTGATAACTTCCTTATATTTTGGAGTAAGCATCTTGCTAATCTTTTCTTTTATATAATCAATAACTTCATAGATAATCTTTGAAGATTTGATTTCAACTTTATATTTGTCAGCTAAAACTTTAGCTTTAAAGTCAATTTTTGTGTTAAATGCAACAACAAGTGCATTTGAAGCTTGAGCCAAACTAATATCATTTTCAGTAACTGCACCAACCAAACCTGATACGAATCTAACTTTAACTTCTTCATTTTGAATTGCAACAAGTGCTTGCTTGAGCGCTTCAACAGAACCTTGAACATCGGCTCTAACAATAACATTATAGTCTTTGAAATTGCTATCAGCAATCTTGTTCATCATGTTTTCAATTGAAAGATCAGCGCTCTTAATCATGTCAACTTTGGCTTGATTTTGTCTTTCCAAAGCAACTTGACGACTCATCTTTTCATCAACCACAAAGAGTTCGTCACCAGCATTTGGAACACCTGAAAGACCCATAATTTGAACCGCAATTGATGGTCCAGCGCTCTTGATTCTTTCGTTTTTGTCGTTCATCATTGCACGAATTTTTCCTGTGCAAGTGCCAACAACAACATAGTCGCCAACTTTAAGTGTTCCGTTTTGAACGAGAACAGTTGCAACAGCACCAAGACCACGATCAAGTTTTGCTTCAATGATTGAACCAGATGCTTTTCTGTTTGGATTAGCTTTTAAGTTTTGATATTCAGCAACAAACAAAACCATTTCAAGAAGTTTGTCAACATTAGTTCCATGTTTTGCATCGATTGGAACAATGATTGCATCGCCACCCCATTCTTCTGGCAATACATCATATTGTGCAAGCTGTGTTTTAACATTTTCAATGTTTGCACCAGGCTTATCAATTTTGCTGATTGCAACAATCATTGGAACTTTTGCATTTTTGATTTGTTTGATAGACTCAACTGTCTGTGGCATAACACCGTCATCTGCCGCAACAATCAAGATTGCAATATCTGTGAGTTTTGCACCCCTTTCACGCATTGCTGTGAAAGCTTCGTGTCCAGGAGTATCAATAAATGTGATATTTTCGCCGTTAAGGTTAATGGTGTATGCACCAATGCTTTGGGTGATACCGCCAGCTTCACCAGCAACGACATTTGTTTTTCTAATTTGGTCAAGAAGTGAAGTTTTACCATGGTCAACATGTCCCATAACACACACAACAGCTGGGCGCTTAACAAGGTCTTCATCTTTATCTTCAATTTCTTTATATGTATCAGCAAGTTTTTCTTCAAAAGATTTTTCAACTTTCTTTTCAAGAGTGATTCCAAACTCGCTTGCAACAAGTTCTGCAGACTCAAAATCAATGTTAGAATTGATGTTTACCATCATTCCTAAAAGCAAGAATTTGCTCATAAGTTCTGGAACAGATTTGCCGATTGTTTCAGCCAAAATCTTCACAGTTAAGTTGTCTGTTGTGATAACAGCATGGTCAATCTTTTGAACAACTTTTTGTGCTGGAGCTGATTCTTCTTTATATTTTTTGCTGTGAACTCTTACAACGCCATCTTCATCCATTGAACCTTCGTCGCTGACATAACCACGCATCAAAAGTGACTTTTTGTTAAGTGCTTTCTTTTCGTCACCCTTGTCATGTGATTTCTTCTTTTGTGGAGCCACACGATTGTTTGTTTTAGCAATTGTTGAAGCAGCAAAACCTTCAGTTGGTTTTGGTAGTCTTGGAGTTACTCCGCCTTGAGCTGCACCAAAAGGCTTTCTCTGGAACCCACCTTGACCAGCTGGTCTGTCGCCAGGTTTGTTGAACCTTGAACCATTACCATTAAACGCGCCAGGTCTTCTATCACCATAATTGTTATCAAATTTTCTTTCGCCAGTTGCAACAAATCTTCCGCCTTGACGGTTCTGGAATCCGCCATCATTGCGATTTTGATAATTTCCTTGACGATTCTGATAACCATTGTTTTGGTATCCACCATTTTGTCTGTTTTGATAGTTATTATCAAACCCACCTTGTCTTTGTCCAGCAAAACCATTCTGTCTGTTTTGGTATGCCTGTTTGTTTTCAAAAGCAGGCTTTTTAGCTGGAGTTTCAGCGCTCTTTTCCTGAACTGCGGGTTTTTCAATCTTTGTTTCAACAGGCTTTTCTTGTGGCTTTGCTTCAACTGGTTTTGGTTCAGCCTTTTTTGGCTCTTGAACAGTTTTCTTCACATCAGCAATTTTTGCGCCAACTGCACCAAGCCTTTGTCTCAAAGACTTCACACCCATTGCAAGTTTTGAAATACCATTGGTTTTGATAATGTTTTGCAAGTCTCTAATGTTTGAAAAATCTACTTGCACTTTGTTTTCTGTTTTGTTCAAAGTTTCCTCCGCGACTAATTATTAGTCAAATTCTTTTTTATTGCATCAGCAAGATTTTTATCTAAAATTGCTGCCGCTTTTATGTTTATATTATTTACAATTTCTGCAAACTCTTCTTGATTTAGTGATTTAACATAAACCGAATGATTTTTTGCAAAAGTGTTAATTTTCTGTTGTCCAGACTCTGTCAGCGAGTCCGAAACAAGAATCAAATCAGCCTTTTTGAGTTTCATAATATCGTCAACACCAAACCTAACTTTTCGTGACTTTATTGCAAAACCCAAATATGTCTTGATTTTAGAAATGTTATTTTCCATTTTTAAGTTCCTCATAAAATTCTTGTGGAACATTCATTTTAAACGCACGATTGATTGCTTTTGATTTTTGACATTTGTCTATGCACTCGCCAGCTTTGCAAATATATGCGCCGCGGCCGTCAAGCCTTTTGTCTTTTTCAATAAGCAATTCACCATTTTTGTTTAAAACAATTTTTATAAAGTTTTCTTTTGTGCCTTTCTTTCTGCAAACAATACAAGTTCTAATAGGATTAGCCATAAACTCTCCTAGTCAAGACTGATGTCTTCAGTGCCGCTGAAAATTCCGCCAATATCATCAACATCAGTGTGACTTGCATCACCAGAATCCATTTTTGCTTTGCTTTCGCTTTTAACATCAATCTTCCAGTTTGTAAGTTTTGCAGCCAAACGAACATTTTGTCCGCCTTTGCCAATAGCAAGAGAAAGTTTGTCATCAGGAACAATAACTCTTGCAGACTTTGTGATTTCATCAATTTCAACTGAAATAACCTTTGCTGGAGAAAGAGCGCGAGCGATGTATTCAAATGGATCATCTGAATAAACAATAATATCAATTTTTTCGCCACCAAGTTGGAACACAATTGAATTCACTCTGACGCCTTTAGCACCAACACATGCACCAAGAGCATCAACATTAGGATCTTTTGAAGTGATTGCAATTTTGGTTCTGTAGCCAACTTCACGAACAATGTTCACAATTTCAACAACGCCGTCTTGAATTTCTGGAACTTCAAGTTCGAACAATTTTTTAACAAATCCAGCATTTGATCTTGAACAGATTGCTTGAACGCCATAAGCGGTTTCACGAAGTTTTTTAACATAAACTTTGATTCTGTCGCCAACATTATATTTTTCTGTAGCAATTTGATCAAATGGAGCCATAACACCTTCAGTGTTTGTTCCTGGGAACTCAATGTAAACATTATCTGCATCAATTCTTGTGATAACACCGGTCAAAAGTGAATCAACCTTGCTGCTGAATTCGCCATAAGCAGAATCTTTTTCTTTTTCACGAAGTTTTTGAGTGATAACTTGTTTTGCAGTGCTTGCAGCAATTCTACCAAATTCCTTTGGAGTGATTTTTTGTTTAAGTTTTTCACCAAGTTTGCAGGTTTTCTTGATAAGTCTTGCATCTTGAAGAGCAATTTCTGTGTCTGGATTTTCAACTTCGCTAACAACTGTTTGATAAGCATACATATCTATTGAATACTTTGTTTCATCAAGCACAACTTCAACTGGTCTAACTTCATTAAAGTTTCTCTTGTAGGCTGTTGCAAGTGCTGTTTGCAAAGCATCCAAAAAATATTCCTTACTAATTCCTTTTTCTTTTTCAAGCGCATCAAGTGCTGCAAAAAAATCTTTATTTGTCATAATTTTCTCCTAAAAGTTTATAAATTTTGTGGCTTTAGAAATTTTCTTTCTTTCAATTTCCAAATTTTCATTATTGATTTCAAGTATAACGCTGTCTTTGTTAAAAGCAACAAGAGTTCCAATCAATGTTCTTTTTTTCATGATAGGTTCAAACAGTTTGATTTCAAGCTCTTCACCAATATTTCTTGCATAATCTTTATCGGTCACAATTGGTCGGTCAATACCTGGGCTTGAAACATTGAGTGTGTATGGCTTGTCTTCGGTTGGATTAAGCTCATCAAGTGGCCCGTCAATTGCGGAATGAACTTTTTCACAATCTTCAATAGTCACACCACCTGGCTTGTCAATGAAAACGGTTAAGTTGTCGCCATTATATTTTTTTGCGAATTCAACTTCAACAACTTCAATGTTTAAACCAAGCTCGTCAATTATAGGTGTGATAAACTGTTCAACATTCTCTGAAATTTTAGACATTAACTATCTCCTTTTTAACAAAATTTTAGGAGTGGCATTTGCCACTCCCCATAGTCAAGCTATAAACTACTTATAGTATAATCAATTTACATTCATTTTGCAAGCACTAACGCAAAAAAATCATTGATTTAACGCGTTTTCTATGTCTTTTTCATAGATTTCTTGTATTTTTATGAAAACTTCCGCCGTTGCCAAGGCATCATACACCGCACGATGCGCATTATCGAGCGTAACACCAAGCTTGTCTGCAATCGTTTTGAGTTTGTAATTTTTTGCTCCGCGAACATATTTTTGCGCCCATTTGTAAACATCATCTGTTTCGTTGTCAAAATTCCACCTTGCCTGACTTCCTTGACCGATTAAGAAAATGTTGTCAAAATTTATGTTATTATAACCAATAATTATTGCCCCACGAGTCCATTTGTAAAAGTCTTGCAAAACTTTGTCGGCGGTTGGCGCGCCCTGAACATCGCTGTCAACAATGCCAGAGATTGCAGAAGACTCTTCTGGAATATGTTTTTCTGGGTCAACATAACTCATAAATTTTTCAGTAATTTTGCCGTCTTCAATTTTTACAGCACCAATTTCAATGATTTTGTCACCTGAAACATAATGCAGTCCTGTAGTTTCAAAATCATAACAAACAAAGGTCTTTCCTTGCAAGAATTTTGGAATATGCTTTTCTTCAGCAAAATTCATCAAATTGTCTTGCGAATAAGTTATAATTTTTTCAGGCTCAACAAACTCATAAAATGGTTTTTCTTTGCGATATTCAATATACTCTTTAAGTCCATCTGGGATTGAACAATAAGCAAGGTCTTTAACTTTTAATGTGTTTCCACCAGAATATGCGTCCGCTTCCAAATTTCCACGAACAACAATCACCGACCCCACTTCCAACTTTTCGAGTTTAGATTGATTTTCTTTATTTGAAAAGAACACACAATTCATTTCGCCTGTAAAATCAGCAATTGCAAATTTATAAAGCTTGCGTTGATATTTGGTTTCGCTTTGCTCGCCTTCCTGCTCCTTGCCTTCAGATTCTCCACTTTCAGCATCAGACTGTGCTTTTTCTTGACTGTCAGTTTTTTCTGCGCTTTGCTCCGAATTTGCTGTGTCTTTTTCGCTTGATTGAATCTGCGCTTGTTTTTCAGAAAGAGCTTCAGTTTTTGTGATTTCCCCAGAAACCTTTTCTTCAGATTCTTGTTTTTCTTCGCCTTCTTCATTCTTTGCTTTAGGTTTTCTTTTTATAACTTTTTCTTGAATACTTGTAATCTTTCCGCAAACAACAATTGCATTTTCTGGACTTGTTTTATCTTTGATATAATCAGCTTTTAAGCCTTCTTCAAAGTCTCCAACAAGCTTAACAACATCAAAAAATTCAATTTTACGATTTGCATAAATATCTTCAGAGTCTTCATGAAAATTTTTAATCATTTCCTGTCTTTCATCTTCAACATAAACCGAGCCGACTTGCATGTCGCAATTATAGTCAAAATTGTCGTATTGAGACTTCAAAAACTTAACAATTTCGCCAGTCATATTTTTAGATTTCGCATGCTCGCATGAAAGATTGTCAACTGTTATGTTGATTTGAAATTTTTTATCGCACAAGGTTACGCTGTCAATTTTGCATGAAACTGACGGAAAGTTTTTGGTTAAAAACGCTTTTGTATCATCAAAAATTCTCTCTTCGCTTATATATCTCTTGATAAAATTAAACTCATAAACAAAGTTTTTTGGAAGAATTGAAACTGCGAAATCTTCAATCTCTTTTTTTTCAGCTGGAAGAAGCATAACGCCGTCTTTATACAAAATTTCGACAACACAAAAATCTGCATCTTTCTTTAAAAGTGCAGATTTAAGCATAAAGCCAAATTTATTATTCGTGTGATTATTTAATTCTTCAATAAATTTTTCCATTTTATAACAACAACCTAGCAGATACTGCAAAATGATAAATATCAAAAAAGATAACAAGCCCCAGCAGAACAAACAAGCCGATTGTGTGAATCCAGCCTTCGATTTTTCTTGGAACAGGCTTTCTGAAAATCATTTCAATGATAACAAACAATGCCCTTGCGCCATCAAGTGAAGGTATTGGCAAAATGTTGAACAAAGCAAGGTTCATTGCAAGAAGTGGCAACAATAATAAGAAATATTCAATGCCCATTTTGCTGATTTGTGCAATTTGTGAAACTGCTGTAACAGTTCCGCCCATATCTTTAAGCGCTGTTGCGCCTGTGAAAATTCCACCGAGTGCTTTCAAAATCATTCCGCAAAGATAAATGCAGAATGGCCAAGCCTTTCCAATAGACTCAAAGAATGTGTATTTTTCAGCATTGTAAATATAGGTAATGCCCATAGATGCAATGTTTTCACTTTCAACATAAAAAATTGTTTCGCTTTCAATATATGCTTTAATGTCATCAAGAGTATAGGCATTTGCAAGTGCTTCGTCTTTATAAAGCGAAGCAAAAAGAGTTTCAAGTCCTTTGCCCTTACCCTTTTCTTCTTCAGTCTCGGTAATTTGGCATGTTACAACTCTGTTTGCTAAATCATAAATATCAACCTTGCCGTTTGCATCAAAAACCTTACCTTCAAATGAAGACAAATTGTAAACAACATAGTGGTTTGGATATTTTTGTTTTGATGAAACAATATCAACAAGTTTTCCGTCACGATTTACTGTCAAAGTGAAAGTATCACCTTCTTTATATTTAGAAATAAGAGAATCAAGTGATCTGTAATTTTCCAAAGTCTTGCCATCAACAGCAACGATAATATCATTTTGGTAAAGTCCAGAGCCTGTTCTTTCGGTAGAATTTATTACTGAAGTGATCTTTGGAGTTGCATATCCTGTCACAAAAAGATAAATTGCAGCGGTTAAAATTCCAAACAAAAAGTTGAATGTTACACCAGAAAGCAAAACGATAAGTCTTTTCCAAGCAGGCTGTGAGTTAAATGAATCAGGTTTATCCTTGCCTTCTTCATCTTCACCTTCAAACGCGCAGTATCCACCGAGTGGCAAAGCACGAATTGAAAAAAGTTCACCGTCCTTTTTCTTCTTTTTATAAATTGCAGGCCCAAAGCCAATAGCAAACTCGTTTATCTTAAAACCGAAAATTTTACCGGCAATATAATGCCCAAACTCGTGGACAGTTATCATGACAAGCAAAACTATAAGTGCCAGTAAAATGTACAAAAAAGTCATAATTTCTCCTTAATCAATTTTATGATAAATAATCAAAATTATACAAAAAACAATGCCAGAACAATGTAAACAACAACTGAAACAAACATCATTCCATCAACTCTGTCCATAAAACCGCCATGACCTGGGAATATGTTTGAAAAGTCTTTTATGCCAGCTTTTCTCTTGTATGCAGAAGCCACAAGATCCCCAAGCTGATTTGCATAAGACCCAATAATTCCAATAATCACAAACGCAGGAATAGACAAATTAAAGCTTGTCACATTCAAAATATCAAACCATTTTGTGAAATAGAAGAACACAAAAACAAGCCCTGCGCCCAAAACTCCACCGAAAAATCCACCAAAAACACCAGCGATTGATTTCTTTGGTGACACTTCTGGGATAAATCTTTTTTTGCCTAAAAGTGAACCAAACACATAAGCAAGCGAGTCAGTAAGCATTGCAACAGCAAAAATAAGCACAATGCCCATATATCCAACTTGATATGATAAATGATTTAAAACAAACATAAACGACAATGGCAAAACTGGATAGCCAATAGCCATCATAGTGTTTTTTGTTCTATCAAAAAGGTGCGCATTTATTTCTTCAGCGCTTTTTGTTTCATTCTCTTTTCTGTGCCTACCATAAGAAATAATTTCAAAGGTGAGCAAATATAAAACAGCCAAAAGCACAAAAGCCAAGCACAGCAAAACTATAAGTTTTCCTTTTGCCAAGTTAAAAATTAAACATAATGCAACTGGCGCTAAAACCAAAACAGGAATGTCAATTTGCTTTTCTTGTTTTTTGTTTACCTTTATAATTTCAATTATTGAGCCAAACATAATAACCAGCGCAAAAGCATCAAAAAACAAAGGGCTAAACTGCTTTAAAAGCACAAAAGCCAATGTAAAAATCAAAATTGCAATACTTGTTGGCAATCTTTTTTTCATAAGTAACCTCTATTTTCCAAATCTTCTGTGTCTGCCTTGGAATTCGCAAATACAATCATCCAAATCACTGCCGACAAAAGCTGGCCAGTGTTTTTTTACAAAATAAAGCTCGGCATACGCCATGTTATATAGCATAAAACCGCTAATTCTCTGTTCACCACTTGTTCTAACAAGCAAATCAACATCTGGCATTTCACCAGTTGTTAAATAGTTTTTAAAGCTTTCTTCAGTGATATCTTCAGGCTTAACCTTTTCTCTAACAATTCGTTTTGCTGCATTAACAATATCATTTCTTCCGCCATAAGCGAGAGCGATATTGATTGTTCCGGTTGTTCCGTTAGCGGTGTCTTTTTCCATTTCATCAATAATGTCCAAAAGATCTTGTTCAAGAAGCGACCTGTCGCCTGTGTGATGAAAACGGTATCCGTCACGAAGAAAATCAGGCTTAAGTTTTGTAAGCCCACGGAAAAGATTAAAGAGATATTTAACTTCTTCTTTGCTTCTATCAAAATTTTCTGTTGAAAAACAGAAAAATGTTAAGTTTTCAATCTTGAGTTCTGCAGCGCGTTTTACAACTCTTTTGATTGCTTCAACGCCTTCCTTGTGTCCAAGGAGTGTTGGAAGAGCTCTGCTTTTTGCCCAGCGTCTGTTGCCGTCGCAAATAAAAGCAATGTGTTTTGGAAGATGCTCTGTGTCAACAACTCGTTTTTTCTTCTTAAAAAACATTATTACCCCTTTAAATCCATATAAAACTCGCCACAAACAAGAGTAACCTTCGTGCCATTATTTCTCACAGCACAAACCACAAGGGTGTCACATAAATCGTTATGTTTTGAATTTATAATTGTTTCTATATTATTATAGCCATTTTTTTCTAAAAATTGTCTAGCAATTTTTTCGTCAAGCCCAATAAGGTTTTTAAAATCCATATTAAACCTGCATGATTTCTTTTTCTTTCTCGTCCATAAGTTTGTCAATTTTAGCTGAAACATCATCAAGTTTCTTTTGAATGTCTTTTTCATAAGAGCTTTCAGCATCTTCAGTTATCTTGCTATCTTTTTTAAGTTTTTTAAGAGCTTCAATAGCATCACGACGCGAATTTCTGCAAATAATTTTTGTATCTTCAACAAGTTTTCTTGTTTGCTTAACAAGATCTCTTCTTCTTTCTTCAGTAAGCATTGGAAAATTAAGTCTAATAACTCTGCCGTCATCGGTTGGAGTAAGACCAAGGTCAGAAGCCAAAATTGCCTTTGAAATATTTTTAACATTAGAAATATCCCAAGGTGAAATCAAAAGTTGTCTAGCTTCAGGAACTGAAACATTTGCCATGTGTTGAATTGGAGTTGGTGTACCATAATAGTCAACCAAAATTTTATCCAAAATGTGTGGATTTGCTCTGCCAGCACGAACTGAAGCAAGTTCCATTTCATAATGCCTAACAGCTTTTTCGAGTTCTTCTTCAAACTCAATAAAAATCATTTCTACTTCTTCGTTTTCATAATTCATAAAAAATCTCCTCTTATACAAAATATATAATACAAGATTTTTTTTGAATTATCAAGTATTTATTTGACAAATAAAATTAAATCTGATATTTACAACAAAAATTATACTAAATTTTCACAAGAAAAATTAGCTCACGCAATTTCGCTTTGCTAGTTTTTTATCTAAAATCAGTTTAGATAATTTTGGCAACAAAAAAACACAGGCGAACCTGTGTTTTTTATGTTTGGTTTTTGACTATTTTTTATCGTCCATTTGCTTTTTAACTTCTTCAGCAAGGTTATCTTGTCTCTTTTCAAGACCTTCACCCATAACGAAACGAGCAAATCTTCTTACAGAAATCTTTTCACCAATTTTTGCTGTGTAGTTTGCAACAAGTTGATTGATTGTGATTTCAGGATCTTTAACGAAGTCTTGTTCAAGCAAGCAAACATCTTTGTAATATTTTTTGATTTTGCCTTCAACAATTTTGTCAGCCATAGCTTCTGGCTTGCCTTCGTTGATAACTTGAGCTTTCAAGATTTCCTTTTCTTTCAAAAGTTCTGTTGCATCAACTTCATCAACTGAAACATATTTTGGAGCATTTGCTGCAATGTGCAAGCAAATATCGTGACCAAGTGTTTGGAAATCTTCGTTTTTAGCAACGAAATCTGTTTCACAGTTAAGTTCAAGCATAACACCAATTTTACCATTCATGTGGTTGTAAAGGAAAACTGAACCTTCTGCAGCAATTCTTGATTGTTTTTTTGCTGCTTTTGCAATACCCTTTTCTCTGAGCCAGTCAGCAGCTTTGTTCATATCGCCACCGCATTCAGTTAAGGCATTTTTGCAATCAAGCATACCAGCACCGGTTTGCTCTCTGAGTGTTGTAATATCAGTCATCATTGACATAATAGTATCTCCTTTTATAATAAATTAAATTTAATCTTTATTTTCTGTTGTTTCAGTTTCAGCAACTGGTGCTTCAGCTGTTTCAGCATTAGCTTCTTCAGCATTTTCACCATTAGCAGCAGCTTCAGCAGCTTTGATTCTTGCCAAACCTTCTTCGCCTTCTCTAGCTTCGATGCAAGCATCAGCCATAGCACCAGCGATAAGTTTAACAGCTCTGATAGCATCATCATTTCCTGGGATAACATAATCAATGTCATCTGGATCGCAGTTTGTGTCAACAAGTGCAACGATAGGAATTCCAAGTGATTTAGCTTCACGAACAGCAATATATTCTTTGCCTGGGTCAACAACGAAAAGAGCTGCAGGAAGACTTCTCATATCCTTGATACCGCCAAGGTTTTCTTCCAGCTTATCTCTTTCAGCCTTAAGACCTAAAACTTCTTTTTTAGGCAAAAGGTCGAATTCGCCTGTTTGTTCCATTTGATTTAATTTTGTAAGTCTGTCTACTCTTGAACGAATAGTTTTGAAGTTAGTAAGTGTGCCGCCTAACCAACGGTTGCCCATATAGAACATTCCAGCTCTTTGAGCTTCTTCAATAACTGCATCTTTTGCTTGTTTTTTTGTTCCAACAAACAAAATGTTACCACCAGCTTCAACAACTGATTTAACGAATGCATAAGCTTCGTCAATTAAAGTAACTGTTTTTTCAAGGTCAAGGATATAAATATCATTTCTTGCAGTAAAAATGTATTTTTTCATTTTTGGATTCCATTTTCTTGTTGGATGACCAAAATGAACACCAGCCTCGAGTAGTTGTTTCATAGATACAACTGCCATAAAATTTTTCTCCTTCTTGTTTATCCCTCTCTGCAGATCACCTGCTTTTGGAACATAAAACCATAAAAAATTTAATTTTATGCAACACCAAAAACATCACCACAGATGTGTGATAGAACGATTTTATCATATAAAACCCAAAATTGCAAGGATTTTTTTATAAAATTTAATTTTATCCTGTGAGTTTTTTATGATTGAAAACATCACACTTATTAAGACTGCCACTCCAACATAGTGCGGATAATTAAACAAGAAAAAATTAACCCAGCAATTTTTTTCATTGCGACATTCTTATTCTTTAACCAGTTTTTTAAATTTTAAAGCGCTTTGATTTACGCAAAAAAAAACACGGCTCGTGCCATGTTTTTTTATTTAACCTATTACTCTTAAGCTTTCGTGTATCCTTCTTTATCGAGACTAACAAGTTTATCTTTTGTGTATGAATAATAAATTGTTGCTGTTAAGCTTTTAGAAACTTCAGCTTCAACAACCTTATTTTCATTTATATTATAGTCAGCATTAAGCATAGTGAGCTTTTCTACCAAACCATCTTTGATATAAATTTTAAAGGTTACTCTGTTAAATTCATATTTAGTTTCATCAACTTTATTTACTTTGCATACATCAAAAGAAACAATGTTTTTTCCATTCTCGGTTGTGAGAGTTAAATCAGAAACACTAAACAAATTTTTCAAAACTGTGTCTGAAACACTCTCTTTTGATTGTGAATTTGAGACTTTTGCAGCATTGTAATAGTCTACATAATTCAAGATAACATGAGCACTTAAAGCTTTTTCTTGTTTTGTTAAGGTTGATTCTGTATATTTCTTTTGAGTCACATTGTAAGTTTTTCGTGTGTAATTTTCTCCAGACTTGACAAACTCATCATAATACTTTGAACCGTCTGTTGAAGAATAATAAATTTCACTATTTTCATCAAATGATGCTAAAGTCATTGTATCATTTTCAAGATAATACAACATTACATTTTTATAGTTTAATGAGTTTTGATAAGCTTCCGACAAAACTTGCTCTGCTGTTTTTGTTGCTGGTGTTGATTTCTTTTTGTCATCACCTTCTGATTCACCGCATGCAACAAGAGTAAGTGGCAAGCATAAACACAAAACAAGTGCTAGAGCTGTGATAATTCTTTTTAATTTTTTCATAAATTCCTTTTACCCCTTTAGTTATGATAACTAAATTATACCCCTCCCCAAAAATTTTTGTCAAGTGAATTAGTTGTCATCTTAAAACTTTTTATGGATTTTGTAAGCCTTATATTTTGGGGGATTTCATTTGATTTCTATATTAAAAAGCTATTATTGAAACATTAAATAAGTTTTTTAAACAAAAAATAGACAAAAGAATGTGAATAATTCCACATTTCATTTGTCTATCTTTATTTTTAATTTGCCTTAATTAAAGCGAACTATTTGTTGCCTTCGCCATTATGAGCGTCTTCATAAAGCTTGTTATATTCTGCAAATACGGCATCAATAACTGAATCATCAAGTTCAATTTCAAACTTATCTTCACCATCTTTGCCTCTTGTAACTTTGAATACTAAAGCTTCATCATCGTCCATTCCTTCAAGAAGTTCAACTGGTTGCAAAATTGCATAGAAAGAACCCTTGTAAGCTATACCTGCGATTTCAACAAAATCAATTTCTTCTCCGTTTGCTGAAAGCAATGTAACGACATCATCGTCATCTTCTTCCATATGCTCCATTGATTCAGGAAGATTCTTCTTTTCTTCATCTGCCATAATTTTTCTCTCCTATTATGTTAATTTAGCCCAAACTACCTTTTTTTAAACTTTTTTTGTCAAGGTAAGTTTGAAGTATAATTGTTGCGGCAATGCTGTCAACTTTATCTTTGCGTTTTTCTCTGCGCATTCCAGATTCAATTAAAATTCTTTGAGCTGAAACAGTTGAAAGCCTTTCATCTTGATAAACTATTGGAACTTCAACAAGTTTTGAAAGTGCATCGCCAAATGCTTTTGCCATTTCAACGCTTTGACCTTCTGTTCCGTCAAGTTTAAGTGGCAAGCCAATGACAACTTCACCAGCACCAAGCTTTTGGACAAGTTCAGCAACATACTTTACATCAGCATCAGTATTCTTGCGTCTATAAACTTCATAAGCCGATGCAATGATTTCCATAATGTCTGATGTTGCAATGCCAATTCTGACCGTTCCAATATCTAGCGCTAAAATTTTCATAGACTTCCCCACAACAATTTTACAAAATCATAATAGCATAAATTAAAATTGTTGTCTAATCATTTTTATTCTTTTTTGAAAAATTATTTTTAGGCTCATTGCAATCGCAAGACTCTTCGCCGCAGCCGCAAGATTCACTTTCTGGCGAGCAATTTTCGCTTCCACAGCCACAAGTTTCGTCATTTAGCTTTTCTTCAATATTTTCTTTTACTTCTTTTAGTTTTCCTTCTGCTGTGGCAAGGCCTTCTTTGAGTTTATTTGACAATTTCTTGTTTTTTGCAACAACAATTGCACCAACACAAACGCCAGCAACCATACCAAGCATTATTCCTTTACAGAAATTTCCCATAAAAACCTCCTACACATATTTTGCTTCGGTTAAGCCAAATTTATACATTTTGCTTAAAATTTTTTAATTTTTAGCCAAAAATTGACAAATCTAAATTTGCTGTCTAAACTTAAACACAAGGAGAAATTATGTCTTTCAAACTTTATTTTAAATATGGTGTTATGGGTTGCTCAAAAACTGCTCAAGCACTGATGACAAAATTTAATTATGAACAGCAAGGCTACAATGTTCTTTTGATGAAACCATCAATTGACACAAGAGATAATCATGACAATAAAACGGTTATCAAAAGCCGAATTGGTCTTGAAGCCGAAGCAATCACTTTTAACAAAAAAGACAATTTGTTGCGCCTTTTCAACAAGCACAAAAAGGATAAAATAGGCGTTATTATTGTTGATGAATGTCAGTTTTGCTCAAGCAATCAAATCGACGAGCTTAAAGAACTCACAAAGTTTGTGCCAGTTCTCTGCTATGGTTTGAAAACTGATTTTAGAACCAAGCTGTTTCCTGGAAGCAAAAGACTTGTTGAAATTGCCGACTCACTCATGGAACTTAAAGCAATTTGCGAATGTGGCAGAAAAGCAACTGTCAATGCAAGGTTTAAAAATGGCTACCTTGTGACAAAAGGTTCCGTTATCGACATTGGCGGTGACGAAAAATATAAAGCAATGTGTTACGACTGCTACAAAAAACTTGAAAAACAAACGCTAAAAAAAGAAAAGCAATCTCAAAAACAAGCGGAAAAAAATTTAGGAGCAAACACCGCCGAAAACGAGAATTGTGACAGCGAAACAAATAATGATTTATAAAAAATAAATTTTAGAGATACTCATTTAAAAATGTTTGCCGTAATAATTAAATTTGCAAATAAAAAATTTATGCTGACAAAAAAATTTGCAAGTTACTTAAAAAGGCGTGGCAACAAAAAGCATACAGGTTAAAATTCAAAAAAAACTTAAATAAGAAAGAAAAAATTTGAAGATTAGCCCCAAAGCAAAAAACTAAAAGCAAAAAATTTGCAAACAAAAAACCAATACCGAATAGTATTGGTTTTTATTTAACTTATTATTTTAAACGAATTAGTCTTCGTCTTTTGCGCCTTTTTTGTCAATATTTTCAATAGCCATTCTTGCGCAAGCAACAACAGCATGAGCAAGATACATTCTATTTTCAGGAATTTCGCCAGCCATAGAAATAATGTCGCTGATTGAAATTTTCTTTGCAGAATTGACTGTTTTGCCAATCAAAAATTTGTTTGCAAAACTTGTGAGAGCAATTGCAACAACACCGCCAAAAGTTTGATATTCAGCATCAACAATTGTTCCGTCATTTACAACGATAAAAATCTTGATAATTTCATCGCCTTCTTCACAAACAATTTTTCCAACACCATTTGCGCCACGAATTACACCGAAATTAGTTGGATTGTAAAATTCTTCCATAATTTGATTTGAATACATATTATAATTCCACCTTATTCTTATAAATTCTTACAGCTGAAATGCTTCTAACTTTTTTAACGACTTTTCTAATAATTTCAACAATTTCATCAACATCTTCTTTTGTTGTGTCTGCACCAAAAGTAAATCTGACTGATGATCTTGCCCATTCAGGTTTTTTGCCCATAGCAATCAAAACACCGGAAGCAGAGTTTGTGCCATTTTCAACACCTGTGCAAGTTGCAGCACAAATGCCTTCTTTGTTCAAAAATGCAACAACAGCTTCTGATTCTGCACCCTCAAACATGATGTTTGCATTGTTTGCAAGTCTTTGAATTGGATGTCCATTCAATGCAATGTTATGAACAGCTTCAGAAAGTTTCTTTTGGAAATATTTTCTAACTATTCTAACATTTTTAACTTTTTCATCAAGATCGGTTGTTGCGTTTTCAATGGCAAGACCAAAACCAGCAATAAGTGGAACATTTAAGTTTCCTGCGCGAAGTGCTTTGCTGTCACCCGCAATAAGTTTTGAAATTTTTGTGTCTTCTTTTAAATAAATTGCACCAACACCTTTTGGACCACCAATAACTTGTGAAGAAATTGACATGCAGTCAACACCCAAATCCTTAACATTTATATTCATTGCACCAATTGCTTGAGAAGCATCAGTGTGGAAGCAAACACCATTTTGATTTGCAAGTTCTGCAATCGCTCTAATTGGCTCTAAAGTTCCAACTTCTTTGTTTGCCATGCCAATAGAAATAAGACAAGTGTCAGGTCCAATTGATTTGATGATTTGGGCATAGTCAACAACACCAAATTCATCAACAGGAACATAAGTCACTTTGAATCCTTCATCTTCAAGTTCATGACATGCAGCCAAGATTGAACTATCTTCAATAACAGATGTGATGATATGTTTTCCTTTTGTCATATTTGCATGTGCAAGCCCCTTAATTGCCCAGTTGTTAGATTCTTCCAAACCAGAAGTAAAGACAATTTCTTCAGAACTAGCACCAATAGCTTTTGCAACTTTTGCTTTTGCATCAGCAATTTCATTTTTTGAGTTTTCGCCTAAAAAATAAATGCTGTGTTCATCAGCTTGACATCTTGTGTAAGTTTCCAAAATCTTTTTATAGACATCAGCAGAAAGAAAAGTTGTGTTTGCGTTGTCTAAATAATAAATTTTTTCTTCCATAGTTTTCCCCTTTCATAAATCTATTATAATTATATAACAACTATTGATAAAAATCAATACCATTTTTAAAAATAATTTATCAAAAAACGCAATTTTGTCATAAAAACGCACAAAAATTCATTTAAAAAATGAAGTTTTTAAAAATTTGCTGCGTTTAATTAAAATCAATAAAAATTTAAAAACAAAAGAAAAAGACATCTTTTAGGTCATAAAACATGATTATTGCTTATGACACACAAATGTCTTTTTTGTTATTAAAATATAAATTTATTTTTAGTTTGCATTGATTGTGTCAAGCATAAATTTTTCAAACTCGTCCATTTCTTGAAAGCCCGTTGTTCTACCGATTTCTTTTCCGTTTTTAAAGATGATAATTGTTGGAACAACCTCAACAGAAAACTTTTCAGCAAGCTCTTCTGCGCTATCAATGTCGATTTGATAGAAATAATATTTGCGTTTATATTTATCAGAAACATCTTCTAAAATTGGAGCCATCATTCTGCAAGGTCCACACCAAGATGCAGAAAAATCACAAACACAAATTTCTTTTGAATTTAAAATATTCTCAAATTCTTCAGTTGTCATAATACCAGCACTTAACATAACAATTCCCCCATAATTAAATTACAGAATATATTTGCTTAAATCGAATTTTTTGCAGATATTGCCAAGATGTTCATCAACATAAGCCTTGTCGATATTGATAACAATCACTGGATGATCACCAGTTGCATTAAATGAAACATCTTCAAGCAAACTTTCCATTATTGAATGAAGTCTGCGCGCACCAATGTTTTCGTTGGTTTCGTTTGCAAGAACTGCAATTTTTGCAAGCTCTTCAATTCCGTCTTTTTGGAAATTAAGTTTAATGTTATCAACTTCCAAAAGACTTGAATATTGAACCAAGAGTGAGTTTTGTGTATCTTCCAAAATCTTCACAAAATCATCATAGTGAAGACTATCTAAAGCCACGATTGTTGGAAATCTTCCTTGAAGCTCTGGAATAAGGTCTTCAATTTTTGACATGTGGAAAGCACCCGCAGCAATAAACAATATAAAGTCTGTTCTGATTGGACCATATTTTGTTGAAACAGTGCTGCCTTCAACGATTGGAAGCAAATCTCTTTGCACACCTTCTCTTGAAACATCTGGACCACCGCTTGAACCTGTGTTTGATTTGCTTGTAATTTTGTCAATTTCATCAATAAACACAATTCCGTCTTGTTCAGCGCGTCTAATTGCTTCTGCTGAAACATTGTCCATATCAATAAGTTTTTCGCTTTCTTCGTTCAAGAAAATATGCATTGCATCAACAACAGCCAAACGCTTTTTCTTTTTCTTTTTTGGTAAGATTCCACCAAGCATTTCGCCAATGTTAATTTCCATACCCATGCCGCCACCAAGCATTTGCATAGGATTGTTTGAATTGTCTTCAGTGACTTCAACTTCAACAATTTCGTTGTCGATTTTATGATTTTTTAGGTCTTCAATAATATGATCGCGAAGAGTATCATCTGCCATTTCAGGATGCTTTGCTTTATAGTCTTGATAAAGCGCAAAAACAAGTCTGTCCATTGTTGCCTTTTCTGCTTTTTCACGAACTTCGTCAAATCTTTCTTTTTTGACGAGTCTAACTGATGCTTCAGCAAGATCTCTAATGATTGATTCAACATCTCTTCCAACATAACCAACTTCGGTAAACTTTGTTGCTTCAACTTTAACAAATGGAGCTTTTACAAGTTTTGCAAGTCTTCTTGCAATTTCTGTTTTACCAACACCAGTTGGTCCTTGCATGATGATGTTTTTTGGAGTGATTTCTTCTCTAATTTCTAGTGGAAGTTTGCTCCTTCTATAACGATTGCGAAGTGCAATTGCGACAGCTTTTTTTGCTTCTTCTTGACCGATAATATATTTGTCAAGCTCGCTAACAATTTGTTTTGGTGATAATTGTGAATTCATATTACACCTCCTCAACTGTGATATGATCGTTTGTATAAACGCAAATCTCGCCTGCAATCTTCATTGCTTTTTCAGCGATTTCTCTTGCTGAAAGATTTGTGTTTTCAAGGAGTGCTTTGCCTGCTGATAAAGCATAGTTGCCACCAGAACCAATTGCACAAACACCGCCTTCTGGCTCAAATACATCGCCATTGCCTGAAATAATCAAAAGCTGGTCTTTGTCTGCAACAATCATCATTGCATCAAGTTGACGAATGGCTTTGTCGCTGCGCCACAAAAGTGCAAGCTCAACTGCAGCCCTCTCCAAATTTCCTGAATATTTTTCAAGCATTTTTTCAAAGTGTTCGCAAAGATTGAAAGCATCAGCGGTTGAACCAGCAAAACCAATAACAACCTTATCGTTAAAGATTCTTCTAACCTTTCTAGCATTACCTTTGAAAATTGTATGTTCACCTGCAGTAACTTGTCCGTCACCAGCAAGAACAATTTTTCCGTCTTTTTTGACACCAATAATTGTAGTGCCTCTAAATTCTAACATGGTTAATCTCCTTATATTGTTTTAAATCGTTAATTGCACGATTTGAATACGCTTGTTTTTTCAAACTCTTATCTTTAATTTTCACATCAAGTTGTGGAAGCAACCCAAAGTTTGCATTCATTGGTTGAAAACTATTTTCATCCGCAGACACAAGATAATTCGTTATAGCTCCCATTATAGTGGTTTTTGGCAGAATTGCAAGAGATTTTCCGTCAAGTTTTTCAGCCATTGATATTGCAGCAATCAAACCACTCATTGTGCTTTCCATATATCCTTCAACACCAGACAACTGTCCAGCAATAAAAACAAGCGGATTTCCTTTTAAACTAAAATCTGAATTTAAGTGTTTTGGTGCACAAATAAAACTATTTCTGTGCATAACACCAAACTTTACAAACTCTGCATTACTTAAAGCTGGTATCATTGAAAACACTCTTTTCTGTTCACCCCATTTCAAATTTGTTTGAAAACCAACAATATTATAAAGTTCACTTTCAGTGCTTTCTCGTCTGAGTTGAACAACAGCAAAAGGTTTATTCCCGCTGTTATCTACAAGCCCAACTGGACGAAGTGGGCCAAAACGCAAAGTGTCTCTGCCCCTTGATGCCATAACTTCAACAGGCATGCAACCGTCAAAAATCTCCTTCTTTTCAAAATCATGAAGCTCAACTTTTTCGGAACTAACAAGCTCGTCAACAAAAGCATAATATTCGTCTTTATTCATTGGCAAGTTGATGTAATCACTCTCGCCTTTGCCGTATCTTCCAGCCGTGAACGACTTGCTTTTATCAATCGTTTCACCGTCAATTATTGGCGCTGAAGCATCATAAAAATGCAAATTATCTTCGCCAAGAAGTTTTTGAAGCTGCCTAGATAATGCATCGCTTGTGAGCGGGCCAGTTGCAATAATTGTTGGCACAGTCAAATCCAGTTTTGTGACTTCGCCTAAATGAATATTAACATTTTTAAGTGCTTTTAATTCATTTGTGACAATTTCGCTAAACTTATCCCTATCAACAGCAAGCGCCGAACCTGCAGGAACTTTTGCCTTTTCAGCACATTTTAAAATAAAACAATCCAGCTCACGCATTTCTGCCTTCAAACATCCAGAAGCCGTGGATAAATCATCACTTTTAAAAGAATTTGAGCAAACAATTTCTGCAAAATCAGCTTTAGAATGAGCAGGAGAAAACTTGGTTGGCTTCATTTCAAAAGCATCAACCAATATTCCCCTTTTTGCTAGCTGATAAGTCGCTTCACTTCCAGCAAGTCCCAATCCTATAACATTAACTCTTGTCATTTTGCTCATCTAATTTATTTAAAATATCAATTTCGTCAATCATTTCTGACTCATTTTCATTTGCGCCGTCTTGATTTTTTTCAATCTTTTCGCGTCTTGAATAACTGCATTTTGGACATGATATAACTTTCATATTTTTGTAAAGCTTAACAATCATATCAGTTCCGCAACTTGGGCATTTTTCATTTGCAGGAATGTTCCAAGATGAATAATCACATTCTGGATATCCAACACAACTATAAAATACCTTTCCGCGTTTAGATCTCTTTTCAATAACATCTTTGCCACATTTTGGACACTTTGCAACAACCTTTTTTGTTTCTTCCAAAGGTCTTGCGTTTTTGCAAGTTGGATAGTTTGGACAAGCCAAAAACTTTCCAAATTTTCCAGCACGAATAACCATTTTCGAACCACATTTTTCACAAATTTCATCTGTTGGCTGATCTGGAATCTTCGCCTTTGTTCCGTCACTCATTGCAGCCTTTACATTCGCGTCAAAATCATAATAAAACTCTTGCAAAACCTTGTGCCAATCTTTTCCGTCATATTCAATGTCATCAAGTTTATCTTCCATTTCAGCAGTAAACTTAACATCCATGATATTTGGGAAATATTTTACAAGCATATCAACAACAACATTGCCAAGCTCTGTTGGTTTGATTGCTTTGCCTTCCTTTTCAACATAGTTTCTATTAAACAGCGTTGTAACTGACTGTGTGTATGTTGAAGGTCTGCCAATACCTTTTTCTTCCATTGCTTTAACAAGGCTAGCTTCTGTGTATCTTGCTGGTGGCTTTGTCCATTTTTGTTCAGGCTTAAGCTCTTTCTGAACAAACTTGTCACCTTTTTCAATGTTTGGAAGTTTTGCGCTTGTTTCATCATTTTCATCTTCAGCTGGCTGGTTGTTATAAAGAGCTGTATAGCCTTCAAAAATCAAACTCTTTCCTGTTGTTTTGAATTTATATTTATCGCACTCAAAATCAACAGTAAGTGAATTGTATGTCGCATCCGCCATCTGGCTCGCCAAAAATCTATCATAGATAAGTTTGTAGAGTCTGTACTCTTCTTTTTTGATTTTATCTTTCAAATCCTCTGGGCGTCTATCAAGTGAAATTGGACGGATAGCTTCGTGCGCGTCTTGTGCGTCTTTTTTATTTTTAAATGACCTTGGTTTCTCCAAAGCATATTTGTCACCATAGTTTTGCTTAATGAAAGCTTTTGCCTTTGCTTGTGCTTCTGGAGCGATACGAGTTGAGTCGGTTCTGATGTATGTTACAAGTGGTTGTTTGCCACGACCAGCAATTTCAACACCTTCATACAAAACCTGCGCAACTGAAGAAGTTGTCTTCAAACTCATTCCAAGCTTATTTAATGCTTCTTGTTGCATTGTTGATGTTGTGAATGGTGCGCTTGGTGAAGACTTGGTTACAGATTTTTTAACATTTGTCGCAATGAACTCTTTTCCAGTAATCGCTTCAATAATCTTATCCATTTCTTCTTTCGATTTAACGGTTTTGTCTTTACCAAGATTTAGTGTTGCCTTAAATGTTTCTGTTGAACCGTCGGTCTTTTTCAAGATTACCTGAAGAGTCCAGTATTCTTCTGGCTTAAAGTTTAAAATCTCACGCTCTCTATCAACAACAAGACGAAGAGTTACAGATTGCACACGACCAGCAGACAATTTATTTTGAATTTTTTTGCAAAGAATTGGAGAAATTTTGTAACCTACAAGTCTATCCAAAATTCTTCTGGCTTGTTGAGCGTCAACAAGTTTTGAATCAATTGGTCTTGGATGAGCAATAGCTTCATTGACTGCAGATTCTGAAATTTCATTATAAGTGATTCTGTTTGGTTCGTTTGGATCAATACCAAGCAAGTGGCACATGTGCCAAGCAATGGCTTCTCCTTCACGATCAGGGTCGCTTGCAAAATAAACTCTTTCTGCCTTTTTCATTTCCTTTTTTA
The DNA here is from genome assembly GCA_934746515.1 of uncultured Clostridia bacterium. Lineage (GTDB taxonomy): Bacteria > Bacillota > Clostridia > Christensenellales > UBA1242 > RGIG1681. The sequence goes on along the minus strand of CAKVFH010000003.1, from coordinate 4,876 downwards.
TATCTTCCACATATTTCTTGTGGTCAGGAACAACAACATATTCTGGCTCAAAATTGTTATTTACATTGACGCCCAAGGTTTTTTCAGGCAAATCTCTGCAGTGACCAAAAGTAGGCATGACTTTATAGTCATTACCCAAATAATGTTGCACACTTTCCCTTTTACCAGGACCTTCTATCAAAACGAGTTTCATAAAATCTCCTTAATTTTTGTTATTTATAATCAATAAATATTTTGTTCTTTAAATAGCCTGTCACAATAATTTTTTATTGCGCATCTTTCACAATGGCATAGAATTCGCAATCTATAAGTTTACCCTTGTTGTCGAACTCATACTTTTTCAAAGTACCTTCATGAGTCATGCCTATTTTTTGCATTGCTCTACCACTTTTTGGATTTCTAACATCATGTATAGCTTGAATTCTCTCAAAGCCTTCACTGAAAAGATAATCACGAATAACAAGTCCAGCTTCTGGCATCAAACCTTTTCCCCAATATTTTTCTGAAAGCACCCAGCCAATTTCAGCTCTTTTGTGTCTTAAATCTATATAGCAAGCATCTATGCAACCAATAACTTGGTTGGTTTCTTTCAAAACCAATGCCCAAATGTATGGATTTTCTGTATCATATCTTGGCAAAGCAACATTTTTAAGATATTCTTTTGTATCTTCAACACTTCTGTGTGTTGCCCATGTCAAATATTTTGTAACATTATCGTTATTACAATAATTGTTATACATTTCTTCTGCATCGGAAAGTTCAAATCTTCTTAAAATCAGCCTTTCAGTTTCGAATAATTTTGCTTTTCCTTCCATTTTCATTTTCTCCTTTGCAAGTGCACACTACTTTAACATAATATTTTTTGGTTTGTCAATTATTCTTTTGCACGAAAAGCTTATTCAAACCCTAATTTTATCCTAAATTGGATTTTATTGTTACATTTTATAATAAAGGCCATCATCACCAATTTTTATAAGCTCAAACATTTCCATTTTTATAAGTTCGCTTGAAAGCGCTGATGGTTTAAGACCAGAAATTTCAGCAAGTTCATCAAAAGATTTCTCGCCACTAGATAGTGCATTTAAAATTGCATTATTTTCAAAACCAACCTGAACAGAATTTGTTTCCGGCTCTTTCTTTTTTATTTTTAGTCTAAACAAAATTCGCTCTGGCGAAATCGTGAAAGTGTCTGGCAATTCATCAATCAAGTTATTTGTTCCTTCACTTGTCTTTGAATAAATGTTGCCTGGCACAACAAAAAGTTCTCTTGACTGCTCAATTGCAAACCTTGCAGTTGTCATTGTTCCACTATGTTTTCCAGCTTCTATAATAAGTGTTCCAAGACTCAGCGCAGACACAATTCTGTTTCTTGCAACAAAAGCATAATTAACAGGTTTAACACCTGGTCTCACTTCAGAAACCAAAAGCCCATTCATTGAAATTTTTTCTGCAAGATTTGTGTTTGATGCAGGATAAATTGAATCAAGTCCACCAGCTAAAACAGCAATGGTTTTTCCATTTTCTTTTAAGGTTGTTTCAGCCACAATTGTGTCAATGCCGTAAGCAAGCCCCGAAACCGTGACAAGCCCTGCATTAGACAAAACTTTTGTAAATTTTTCACAAACAATTTTACCATATTCGCTTGGCGATCTAGTGCCAACAATTGAAATTGATTTCTTGTTTAAAAGAGATTTGTCACCTTTTAAATACAGAACAAGTGGTGGGTCTGCAATCACTTTTAATTTTTCTGGGTAATCATTTGAAACATAAGTGACCGCACTAATGCCAAATTTATAAAATTCATCGTCAATTTTTTGAGCAAATTTATTTTCATCTAACAACAAAAGTTTTTCTTGAATTGGTTTCAAATCATTTTCAAAAAACGCATTTTTTACCAAATTTTTATCAAAAAGACTATCAATTTTGTCAAAATGACGCAAAACTTTCTCTAATTTAGAAAACGAGTAGTCATTGTAATCAAACCACAAACACACAAGTTCGTCTCTACTAAACATATCTTCTCCTACATTTGAAACTTGTCAATATTTCTATACGCCAGTGCCTCGGTGATGTGACTGGCAGTAATATTTTCACTTTCATCTAGGTCTGCAATCGTTCTTGCAACCTTTAAAATTCTTGTGTAACCGCGCGCAGAAATGTGATATTTATCAAAAGCAAGTTTCATAAGTTCTTCACTCTCCGGGTCAAGTTTGCAAAACTCATTTATCATCTTTGAATTCATTTTTGCATTCATGTGAATTTTTGTTCCTGCAAATCTCTGCTGCTGAATTTTACGCGCCCTGTCAACACGCTTTTTTATTTCTTCACTAGACTCTTCTTCCTGCGCACTTGAAAGTTCCAAAAATTTCACTCTTTCAACATTGATTTTTAAATCAATTCTATCAAGAAGCGGTCCTGAAATTTTCTTTAAATATTTTTGAATTTGAGCAGGCGTGCAGGTGCACTCAAGTTCTCTTGAACCATAGTTTCCACATGGACAAGGATTCATTGAAGCCACCAGCATAAAGTTTGCAGGATACTCATAAGTTCCCGCCGCTCTTGAAATTGTGATAACTCCATCTTCTAGTGGTTGTCTTAAAGTTTCAAGTGCAGTTCTTTGATATTCTGGCAGCTCATCTAAAAACAAAACACCTTCACTAGCCAAACTCACTTCACCAGGTTTTGCGTCTCTTCCACCACCAGTCAGTGCAACTGTTGACGCTGTGTGGTGCGGAGAACGGAAAGGTCTTGAACCAACAACACCCTTGCTCAAGTCTAGAGTTCCAGCAATTGAGTGAATTTTTGTAATCTCCAAAGCTTCTTCAAAAGTCAAGTCTGGCATAATTCCAGGAATGCACCTAGCAATCATAGTTTTACCAGCACCCGGAGGTCCAACCATCAAAATATTATGTCCACCACTAACTGCAATTTCAATCGCTCTTTTCGCAATTCGTTGACCTTTAACTCTTGAAAAATTTTCAAAAGCTTTTACAGTTGTTTCGCCTTGCCAAATCTTTTTTTGAACCGGATCAAACAAACAATTGCCAGTTAAAAACGAAACAACTTCAGCAAGCGTAGACAAAGCATAAACATCAATGCCATCAATAAAACTTGCTTCATTTTCATTTTCTTTTGGAATAATAAAATTTTTATAACCTTGTTCTCTCGCTGAAATCAAAATTGGAAGAACCCCTTGAACAGCTTTAATTTTGCCGTCAAGCCCAAGCTCACCAATTATAACAAAATCTTTAAGCTTGGTGCTAGAAAACTGCGAACCTGAAAAAAGAATTGCAATTGCTATTGGCAAATCAAAAACAGGCCCTGCCTTTTTCACATTTGCTGGTGCCAAATTCACAGTGATTTTATGCACAGGAAAATTAAATCCAGAGTTTTTTATTGAAGACCTAACCCTTTCTTTAGACTCTTTAACCGCAGTGTCTGGAAGCCCCACAATATCATAACTTGGAAGCCCAAGATTTATGTCAACTTCAACATCAATTGCCAATCCTTCAAGACCAACAAGCGAAAAACTTTTTACCTTTGAGAACATATTTTACCTCACTCTACCATGATAGCACAATTTTATGTTTTTGCAAACTAATGGTGCAATTAAACCAAAAGAAAAGAGATACATTTCTGTATCTCTTTGATATTTTTTATCTTGCTTCTTTAATTCTTGAATTTTTAGCAGTTTTGCCTTTAAGATAATAAAGTTTAGCACGTCTAACAACACCATGACGAAGAACTTCAATATGGTCAATCTTTGGTGAGTGTAATGGGAATGTTCTCTCTACACCAATACCAAAAGAAATACGACGAACAGTAAAAGTTTCTCTAATGCCACCATTTTTACGAGCTATAACCACACCTTCAAAAGCCTGTAATCTTTCACGTGAACCTTCAACGACTTTAACAAATACATTGACAGTATCACCAACTTCAAATGCAGGAATATCAGTGCGCATACCTTCTTTTTCAAGTGAATCGATAATATTCATAGGTTTCCTCCTTGTTTAAGTATGACGGAGTGTTCGTGCTAGCTCTAATGGTGCAGAGGACCACTCACAAGTAATGCACCAATTATACCACCATAATAATTTAAAATCAAGTGTTTTTTGATAAAATTTTAAAATGAATTTTCTTTTGCTATTTTTGAGATTTTTGCAAAAAAATTAAGCGAATTTATTATATAGACAGGCAATAAAAATTTTTGCAATCCACAAATTATTGAAAACAAAAAATATTTAATGTCTAATAAAAAATTTAATCAAAATGCAAGTGCTAATCAAATGGCTTAAAACGCGTTTTCAATGTATGTTATTTTTCCATTATCAACACTTGCAACATCAAAGCGAATTTGATATTTCCCCAAATTTTTATCGACTTGCAAAAATCTTGCACCGCGCTTTATGTTTTCTTTTTTATAGTCAGATATCGCATCCATTCCAAGCCCATATTTATCAGTTTCACGCGCCTTCACTTCGGTTATAACAATAATATCAGAAAGCGTTTTTATGAAACTTTTCATGCTGCTTTTGTATATTTTTTTATTTGCTTTATCACTTAATATCTTTTGATTGTATTCGTCTTTTACCTTTTTAATTTGAACCGATTTTGGAAGAAATGCAACAATGTCAAGTTCAACGCCAACGCATGAAAAATTTGTCCACAAAATATTGTAGCCTTGCTTTTTCATAAACTCCTGAACTTTTAGTTCACCTTCGCGCCATGTTGTTTCTTTGAACATCTATTCTCCCAAAAATTTTAAAAATGATAATCTGTGATATATGCATGGACCATATTGTTTCAAGGCTTCAATGTGTGCCTTTGTTCCATAGCCTTTGTGTTTTTCAAAGCCATATTCTGGATACTCTTT
>CAKVFH010000002.1 GCA_934746515.1 uncultured Clostridia bacterium | reverse complement strand
GCCGAGTTCGTCAATGGTGTATGAAAGCTTGTTTTCAAGGTAGTCGAGATAGATTCCAGAAATACCGTTGACCAAAACAAAACAGCCACATTCGTTTGGAAATTCGCAATTTTGATTGCTATTGGACTTATCGGTTATGTTGTTGGTTAAATCAAATTCAAAAAGAAAGATTTGCCACTATAACAGCAAAAAACACTTAAGCTTTCGGGTTAAGTGTTTTTTTTCTTTGCTAATAATTATATTAGATTTTATTTGAAATAAGTTAAAATTTTGAAGCCATTTTATCATTATATTTGTCACAATAATTGTTGATAGGCCCTGTTTTGCTTTACGAAAAGCTCTAACAAAAGTATAATGAATTTATATTTGGAGGTGTATATGGCAACAGCACATATTGAAGCAAATCTTGGTGACTTTGCAAAAACAGTAATAATGCCTGGTGACCCAAGGCGAGCAAAATTTATCGCGGAAAATTTTTTAAAAAATGCAAGACTCGTTAGCGAAGTTCGCGGAATTTTGGCATATACTGGCGAATATAATGGAAAAAAGGTTTCCGTTATGGCTTCAGGAATGGGAAATCCTAGTATGGGAATTTATAGTTATGAACTGTTTAATGTTTATGGGGTTGAAAACATTATTAGAGTTGGAACTTGCGGGGTTTATAACACAGATTTCAAACTTGGAGATATCGCAGTTGCAGAAAAAACCGTATCAAGATCGAATTTTGCGGACTTATTTGAAGGTGAAACTTACACTCTTTCTGCCAGCGAAAAATTAAAAAATAAAGCTAAAGAAATCGCAAAAAAATTAAATGCAACTGCAAGATTTGGCAATATTTATTGTTCGGACACTTTTTATGGTGATAAAAATCAAGAACGAATTATCGAAGACTATAATTGCTTTGGCGTTGAAATGGAAACAGTTGCACTTTATAAAAATGCTATTGACTTGAAAAAAAATGCAATTGCACTTTTGACTGTTAGTGACAATATAAAAACGAAAGAGCAAATGACCGCGAAAGAACGAGAGTTATCACTCGGAAATATGATTAAATTTGCATTGGAGATGGTATAATGAGAATATTTTTACTTGTTTTGGATAGTTTTGGTATTGGTGAAGCACCAGATGCTGAAAAATACGGCGACGAAGGTTCAAACACTTTTAGATCAGTCACAACAAACAAAAATTGTGTCATTCCAACGCTCACAAAACTGGGTCTGACAAACATTGATGGTTTGAATGGAACAAACAAAAATTACATCGGAAAAATAGTTAGACTTCAAGAACTTTCAAACGGCAAAGATTCAACCACAGGACATTGGGAAATGGCTGGAATTGTCACAAAAATGCCTTTTCCAACCTATCCAAATGGGTTTAGTGATGAGATTCTAAACAAACTTAAAAAGGCTTGGGGAGTTAAAGAAATTCTTTGCAACAAACCTTATTCTGGCACTGAAGTCATAAAAGATTATGGCAGAGAACAACTTGAAAAACACGCACCAATTGTTTATACTTCAGCGGATAGTGTTTTGCAAATTGCCTGCCATGAAGATGAATTTTCAGTAAATGAGCTTTATGATATGTGCGAAAAAGCACGCAAAATTATGAGCGGAAAAGATGCTGTTAGCAGAATTATTGCACGACCATTTGTTGGTGAATATCCAAACTATACAAGAACTGATAACCGCAAAGATTTTTCCGTTGACCCACCAAAAAATCATTTGTTTGAGATTATTCAAAACGCTGGGAAAGAGACAATTTCTATTGGAAAAATCAGAGATTTATTCAATGAACATAACATTGATAAAATGTATCCAAATAACGGAAATGCGGGAGAAATTAAATCTTTGTTTGAAGCACAAAAACAAGCTTTTGATGGTTTTTGTTGGCTAAATTTCTGCGATTTTGATTCAAAATATGGTCATAGAAATGACTGTGATGGCTATGCAAAAGCATTGACTGTGGTGGATAATGCACTTAATAAATTTATAAAAAACATGAAGAATGATGATGTTTTGATGATCACTGCAGATCATGGCTGTGACCCAGCAACACCATCGACTGATCACAGCAGAGAATATGTGCCTTACATAATTTACCAAAAGGGAATTAAACCTGAAAATCTCGGTACAAAACAAGGTTTTTACCATATTGGTGCAACAATTTTGAAACTATTGGGCATCAAATCACCGATAGAAACTCTTTCAAGCGAAAATTCTCTTTTATAACCAAATTATTTTAGTGTAATCGTGTGTTAAATCAGCAATAGAAAAACAGGTAATTCAACCTGTTTTTCTTTACTTTTATTGCGTTTTAATAAAAAAACAAAAAAATCAATAGTTGGCAAGATTAAAAAAGTTGCTTAGGTTTAAAAAATAAAAGACCACGGATATTGTGGTCTTTTTAGTTAGTCAAAGTTTATAAACTCTTTCATGAGTGTTGATTTTGGAAGCAGGTTTCTGTCAAGATCATCAATATTGCAGAAAACTTCAAACCAAGGAACTTGCTCTGTGGTGATTTCTCCAGATTTGAGAGCATCAACAATTTCTTGTTTATACAAATTGATTTCATAAGCATGTGAAGTGTTGATTTTTGAATTCACACCGGTTGAATGTGGCATGATATAGATGTCTTCTGCGTCTGTGACATCGTGCCAGTGCTTTAGTGTGTTTGAAATTTTAACGGCTCTAAATTGCACATCACGAACCATTCTTCTAACCATTCTGAACTCTCGTGGCTCGATTGTTTTTCCGTTAAAAGTATAGCCATCTGCATTGCAGATGAAAATTTTATAAATGTCTTTTGTTCCAAGTTTTTTGATAAGTTTTGGGTTTAGTGTGTGAATGCCTTCAAAGATTAAAATTGTGTCTTTGTCTGCTTTGACAAGTTTTTGGTCTGGTTTGCTAATCCCATCAATAAAATCATAAATAGGGAATTTTGATTTTCCGTTTTCAAAAAGCTCTGTAAAACATTTCTCAATAAGGTCGAGATTGACGATGTTTATTGAATCATAGTCAACTGAACCATTTGGAAGCCTTGGGCGTTCGTCGCGACTGATGAAAAAATTATCCATTTCAAGAGACAAAACTTTTTTGCCATTTTTCTTTAAAATTTCGCCGAGCATTCTCGCTGAAGTTGTTTTTCCAGAGCAGCTTGGCCCACCAATCAAAATAACTTTTACAGGTGTCTCTTTTGTTAAGATTTTTTCGGCAATTTTTTCGAGCTGTTTTTTAAATGAATTTTCACAGCTATCAACGAATTCTTTAGGATTGCTCTTCACTTTTTTATTTACTTTTTCAACATCTAAATATTTTGTTTGCATAAGTTGTCCTCACTTATTATATTCTATCATGAAAAATAATGATTTGTCAAAAACAAAAAGCCCCAGAGTGAAGGTAATTTAATCGTTTTATGTTAAAAAAACCAGCATTTAGCTGGCTTATTTTATTAACTATTAAATTTAACAATAATTATGCAAAAAATTATTTGCTTGTTTTAAAATAATTTATCTGTTTATCCAAATTTTCTAGCATTTTTAGGTTTTCTTGCAGTTTTAAAAACAGCTCTTGACTTGATAATTTTTTATGTTTAAATTTAATTTCGGCAGTAAGAAATTCGAGATTGCATTTTGAAAGCCCTTCTGCGAGTTTTTTTGTGTTTATGTTGCCTTCGCCCAAAATCAAATGCTCATCCTTTTCGCCGTGGTTATCATGAATATGTGTGGTGGTGATTTTGTCAAAATAGTTTTCTAAAATCTTGCTTTTTGGTGTCAAGAAATTATTATGGCCGGAGTCAAAGCAAATCTTTAGTGAGTCATCATGGATGTTTTTGAATATATAATCAATCTGTTTTTCACTATACAAATTTTCAATGCACAAATTCATGTTATTTTTTTTGCAAGCATCAAGAATTCTCTTTATCCTTTCTAAACCGATTTTTGTGTTTTTCACAGTTTTGCTTCCGCAAGTGTGAACAACGAAATTCTTGAGTTTATAGTTGCTTACAAAATTTATTTGACTGATTAAGTCGTTTGTAACCAGCTCTCCGACTTGGTCTTCTTTCCAAATATCATTTAAAAAAGGCTCAATATATCTTGAATGAATCATTGATATTTCAAGGCCAAGACTTTTTGCATAATCAACTTGTTCATCCAAGGTCATTGTTTCATTTGAGTGGCTTACGCCGAGCAAAACCCCGTCATAGCCAGCTTTTTTGATGAGATCTAATTTCATTTTCGTGTTAGCCACAATTAAATATAAGTTTACAGCCTTTTTCATACTTTCTCCTAGCTTTTGTTTATAGAATAATAGTACAATTTATATAAAAAATTTGCAAATAAATTTTTGATAATAAAAAATAAGATTTTGCACATTAAAAATGTATAAAAATCATTTTATAAAACAAAAATATACATTTTATGTTTGCAATTTTGTAGAAACTGTGTTTTAGTTAAATTTTATAAATTTAATTATTTTGGCAATATATATTGTTATTTTTTGCGATTTTGTTATAATATTTCTACGGAGCTAAAGATGAAAAGTATTTACACATATTACAAACAAAGATTAGTTGAAATTAGTGGAAAAAATAGAAGTTTATATTCAAAGAAAATCACCAAAAAGAATAGTTTTGATATTGGCAAACTTTTTGATGGTGACTATGAAGCCATTGCAAGTCTTGTTGATTTTTTGTGGAATGGAGACAGATTTTCTTTTAACATTTTAAGCAAAGAAATGACGCCAAGACTTTTGAAAAATTTGGGCGTTGAACAAAAGTTTGCAAAAGAAATAAGCGAACTAACGGATTTGGACAATAACTCAAAAGCAAGCGCAAAAGCAAGACTTGAAAGAAGAAAAAAAGAAGAATTTAAAAGACTTGTTATCTCGCAGGTTAATTCAATCAAGAGCTTAAAAAGAGAAATTGAAGAATTTGAAAAAGAAACTGGCAGATATGAACTTTATGTCGGCTATCCTTTTGTGCAAGGTTTTATTGGCAAAGATTTTGAAGTTAAAGCGCCACTTGTTTTGTTTCCAGTGACAATTGATGTTGCAGATGAAACAACCATAAATATTGAATTCCGTGAAAACGAATCAATTCAGCTTAACAAAGTTTTGATGCTTGCTTATGCTCAAAATCACAAACTGAAAAACATTGATGAAATGGACATGGAGTTCAAAGGTTCAATTGGTGCGAGATTTAAAAATATTCAAGCGCTTCTTGATTATCTCAGAAAGTTTGGAATCAAAATTTCATACAGTCAGCGCAAGGGTATGTTTGATTATGAAAAAATCAAAGATACTCCAAGTGGGCAGGGATTGGAAGTCAAGCATCTTTGTGTGCTTGGTCGTTATCCACTTGCAAACGCAATTTACAACGACTATTCACTTCTTGAAAAGAAAAAACTTACAAACGATGCGATTGATGAACTTTTATACACAAAACCAGTCAAACAATCAAAAAAGACAGATGATAATCTTTTCACTGTGGCAAGTCTTGACTATGCGCAAGAAAATGCAATTTACAGCCTAAACAAAAATGGCAACATGGTTATTTATGGACCACCTGGAACTGGTAAATCGCAAACAATTGTGAATATTATCACCGACGCAATTGCTAAAAACAAAAGAGTTTTGGTTGTATCACAAAAAAGAGCAGCGCTTGATGTTGTATACAATCGTTTGGGGCTTTTGAATTCAAAAGTAATGTATCTTGTTGATGCTGAAAAGAATAAAAATTTCTTCTATGACAGAGTTAAAAATACTCATGAAGAAGTTATGAAGAGAAGTGGTGGGCAAGTTTTGGATAAATATAAAGAAATTCAAAGTAAACTCGACTACGAAGAAAGTCAGCTTGAATCAATAAGCAATGTTCTTTTTACAAAAACAGAATTTGGTTTGTCGTTAAGCCAAATGTATGCAAATTCTTCTATTATTGGCAAAAAAAGTTACGATTACACAATCTATCAAAACTTGCTAAATTCACCAAAACTTATGGCGCTTAATTTTTCAGAGCTTTCTGAAAGTTTGAGACTGATTAAAGAGAAAAATAAAGCCGAACTATATTATAAATATATTGAAGCTAAAAAGAGCAATCCATTTATTGGTAATATTAAAAATGATTTGGAATTTCATGTGGTTAATGAAACCAAGTCAAAACTTGAAAAGTTGCTTCAAAGCCGTGTTGCGCCTTTTGATATGTCTAAATATCCAAATTCAAGACAGCTTGTTGCATATTTTGTTGATAAAAATTTGAAACTTAAGAGTTTAAATCCGCTTGTTAATTTTGTTGCAAAAACAAACAATCCTGAAGTTTATAAATCATTCTATTTGAGCTGTGTGCTTTTCCCAGCATTGCCATTCACTTTAACAAAGAAGAGAAAGATTGAAAAAGAAATTGGCAAGGAATTTTCAAAAACACTTGATGCAATTGTTGAGTATACCGAAGATTATGAATTTTTGCGCGATGTGCTCACTGAAAACGGCTATAGCATGATGATTGACAACATCTTGAATGGCAACACGCTTTATCCTAAATTTTTGTTAAAGGCATTGGATAATTATGTTGAGTTTAGAGATTTGTCGGCAACGCTCGACGGACTTGATGACAACGAACGAATTATTTTAAAGTTTGCCTACAAAACAACTGACACAAAAACCAAATATCTTGAAACTTTGTCAAAACTCATGACTGTTAGAATCTATCACGAAATCACAGTTCAAGAAGATTTGCACAAGCTTGAGCTTTCAAAAATTTTGGATTATGATAACATTAAAAATAGAATTTTATCTTTAAAGCATGAGCAAAACGCTTTATCAAAAGAAATTTGTTCAGAACAATTTATTGATGAATACAAAAAGTATTTTGAAAAAAATAGAGATAGCAAAAACTATCTTTATCAAATTACAAAAACTCAAAATCAATGGCCAATCAGAAAATTTATGGAAGTTTATGGCGAGTATTTATACACACTTTTCCCATGCTGGTTGCTTTCACCAGAAGGAGTTTGCACAATTTTGCCGCTCGTTAAAAACTTGTTTGATATAATACTTTTTGATGAAGCATCACAGGTGTTCATTGAAAACACACTCCCAGTTATTTATCGTGGAAAAAATATCGTTGTTGCGGGCGACTCAAAGCAGTTGAGACCAACAGCAACATTCATGAAGAGATTTATGGGTGGTGATTTTGATGATAAACTGGACTATTCAACGCAGGCTGCTTTGGAAGTTGAAAGCCTTTTGGACCTTGCAATCACAAGATACAAGAGCGCAAACCTAACTTATCACTATAGAAGTAAAAATGAAGAACTTATCAATTTTTCAAACCAAAGTTTCTATGAAGGTAAGCTTCAAATTTCACCAAACACAACTAAAAACAAAGGTTCAAAACCAATTGAACGAATTTTGGTTAAGGGCAGATGGATCAATAGAAGCAACCTCGAAGAAGCAAATGCTGTTGTAGAGCTTTTGAAAAAGATTTTTGCGACTAGAAAGAGCAATCAGTCAATTGGTATTATCACATTTAACTCGGAACAAGAATCTGCAATTGAAGATGCAATTGATAAAGAGGCAAATATCAATCCAAAATTCAGAGATAACATTCTGAAAGAAGAAAACAGGAAAGAAAATGGCGAAGACATTTCTCTGTTTGTTAAAAACCTTGAAAATGTTCAGGGTGATGAAAGAGATATCATCATCTTCAGTATTGGTTATGCTAAAAATGAAATGGGCAGGGTTGTTGCAAACTTTGGACCACTTTCGCTTGATGGCGGTGAAAACAGACTTAATGTTGCAATCACTCGTGCAAAAGAAAAGATTTATGTTGTAACCAGCATTGAACCAGAAGAGCTCAATGTTGATTCAACAAAAAATGCTGGACCAAAAATATTCAAAAATTATCTTAAATATGTTAGAGCTGTTTCAAATGGAAATCAGCTTGAAACAAAAATCATCTTAGAGCAAGCAAACACTCAACCTGAAATTTTGATTAAACATGAAAATCTTTCAGGTATTGAAGAAGAGCTTAAAACAGAACTTGAATCGCTGGGCTATAAAGTTGAAACAAATCTTGGAAACACTGACTATAAAATCAGCGTTGCAATTTACGACAAATCGCTCGATAAATATTTGCTCGGGTTAGAGTGTGATTATGCTGCTTTTGAGTCATCACCTTCAGTTCTTGAAAGAGATGTGTTCAGACCATCATTTTTGAAATCTCGTGGCTGGAATATCATGAGAATTTGGAGCAGAGATTATTGGTTGCATAAATCAAAAGTTTTGGGCATGATTGTTAAAGAAATCGAAAAATCAAAACAATTAATAATCAAAAATAATGAAAAATTAAAACAGAAAAAAACATCAAAAAAATCTGAAGAAGAATCTAAAAATAGTGCTGTAAGTGGAACAAAGCAATTTTAAAAAACGCAAAATGTATTAACTTTTACTGAATATTTACTTTAAAAGCGCAAAATTTAAGGAAATTGTATGAAAATCATTTAATTTTGCAAAAATCTACAAATGAAACAAGCAATGTTTAAAATTGCTAAACATTTTTTGGATTTTGTGGATTGATAGCAAAAATTTTCTTTTAAATTGTTAGCAATATTTTAATGCGCAATTGTTTTTGAAAAATTTAACATAAATAAAAATACGGAATCACTTAAAAATCCAAGTGTTCCGTATTTTTTGTTTTGCTACATAATAATTATTTATCAAAAGAAACGCCACAATATTTGCAATGATATTTGTGGTCTTTTGTTTCGGTTAGGTTAGCACCACAGTTTGGGCATTTTTTGAGTTTAATTTCTTTTGTTTCTTGTTTTGGTTTTTCAAGCCTTGTTATTTTCCCATCTTCTTCAAGTTTATATCCTGTAAGGTATCTATTTTGCAAAAGGTGATTGATTTTTTGTTTTACATCTTCTGGTTTTGTGCCAAGGTTTCCGGCAATGTCGTTTGTTGATAGCAAGTTGTCTTCAACAATGGCAAAATAAACAGATTTTTCTGAAACAAGATTTCCAAAACTAACCCAAGCCATAGGTGAACCATAAAATCCTAAAACTGTTAAAACAATTCCAAGAACCATCAATAATTTCATTTTCATGGCTCCAACAATAATCAGTGGAATACCGACCACTAAACCAACTGAAAGAGCGATTGCTAAAATCAATTTTTTTGTGCATGCTTTCTGAATATCTGATTTCATATTTTTTCTCCCTAATATGATATTACACAATTTTTTTAAAAATGTAAATTATATTTTTTGATTATTTTTAAACATTTTATTTATTTGATTTGTGTGCTTTTATTGATAATAATAGCGATATGTAAATTGAAATATTTATAGGAAAACAGAGAGAAAAATATGTGTGATATTCAAAATAAAAACACTGCGCAAAATGAAGCGAACTAAAAAAATGGTTCATTTCAAATTGGTGCGGTGTTTTTTCTTGTTACTGTCTATATATTATATAAATATATTATATATATAGAATATCCTTATTAAAAGGGTCGATGAAATAATAAAACCAAGTTTGTTTAAACTGAAATATAAAATCAATAAAAAATCCTATAAAAATATAAAATAATACAAAAATATTCTTTATGTTTTCTTTATCGGCTCTTAATATGCAAACAAAATAGGTTAAAATAGATTTGCAAAGTTTATCTTGGCTCAAAAGTGCAACAGTTTGGACATGCAACATTATCACATGTTTGAATGGTGATTCCGTTTGCGGTGCATTCTTGGTCTTTATTGAATAAGCACGTTGCTTTGCAAGCCACTTGTGTGTCTTTTCTGATTGGTGGTTGTCCAACTTTTTCAACTTCGCCAACTTCCGCCTCGTTGCTAGGTTCATAAGTTTTACATTCTGTTTCTTTTGTTACTTCAATATCTTTTGCAGTGCAGTTGCAGTTTTTGTTATATACGCAACCTTGTCTTTTACATTTTATATCAAACATATTTTCTCCTTTGATTTTATTATGCACGAATTTTTTATCTTTAATGTGTGTTGACAAAAAATATTTGTTAATTTATAATAAAACAAAAGGAGATTGAATATGAAAGTTATTTTAGTTAAAGATGTTAAATCTCAAGGAAGGAAAGGTGACACAATCAATGTGTCAGATGGTTATGCAAATAACTATTTGCTAAAAAATGGTTTGGCTATTCCAGCAAACCAAGCAAATGTGAATATCAATAATAGACAAAAAGAAAACGAAGCAAAGAGAATTGCTGAAGAAACTGCAAAAGCAAAGGCTGATGCTGCAAAACTTAAAGATGTTACACTTAATTTTGAAATTGAAATGGGTGAAAGGGGCAAGGCTTTTGGTTCAATAACTGGCAAAGAAATTTCTGAAGAACTTGGAAAACTCGGCTATAGTGTTGATAAAAAAGATATTGTTTTGGATAAGGCAATAAAAACCGAAGGTTTGTTTGATGTCGAGATTAAGCTTTACAAGGGAGTTTCTTGCAAACTTAAAGTAAATATAAAAGCTAAATAAGGAGAAAATATGGAAGAAAAATATTTTGCAATCATGAACGACTTTATTGGAATGAGTCCGGAAGATAGACAAAAATTCTTGGAAAAGGGCATTATGCCAGGTGAACTCTTTAGAGTTAAAAGCATTGAGCCAAACAAAGACTCATTTAAAGTTACAATTGAATTTTTCGATAAAGATAAAAAAGTTACAGAAACTTTGAGTTCAGACAATGTTAGTCTTTATCAAAAGTACGACTGTGACGATGTTAGAACTTATGATCCATACAAGGATCCAAAATTCAAAAGTCAAAGCCAACCAGGTGAATAATAAAATGGATGCCATCAGGCGTCCTTTTATTTTGCCGTTTTATTTATTTTATTGATAAAATCATTTTTATGGCAGCCTTGAACTGATTTTATTTGTGCAAAGTTAATATTTATTTGATTTTGATACTTTATTTTAAGCAAACAAAACATAGAAATTTTCGAAAGCCAGCCAAATTTTAACATATTAAAAATAATTGAAAATTTTATCAAAAACCCCTTGACACTAATCCGGGTGTATAGTATAATAATTGTGTTACTGTGTGGGTTGGGGTTATTATGCGCTTTTAGTGCAAAGCCAAAACCATACTCTTTAATGAAGGAAAGTGTTGAGAATTTTTCTTGATAACTCTTGAATTTTAGTGTTAAACACACAACCGGGGTTGATGTCGGAGGTTACTTTAATTAGCCCAAGAAAGATAACTTCGACTGACAATAGTTTGAACGATAGGATTCAAGCGACGGAGCGATTTAGTCAGCCAAACTGACAGTAACACAGGATTAAATCCGTTTCGGTAAATCTAACTTGGAGGAAAATAATGGCAGTGCAAAAAATGAGAATTAAATTAAAGGCATACGATCACAATCTTGTTGACCAAAGCGCAGCAAGAATCATTGAGACTGTTAAGAAATCTGGTGCTAAATATTCTGGCCCAATTCCAATGCCTACAGAAAAAGAAGTAATCACAATACTTCGTGCAGTTCACAAGTATAAAGATGCTCGTGAGCAATTTGAAATGAGAACATATAAAAGGTTGATTGATATCTACAATCCATCTGCTAAGACAGTTGATTCACTTATGAAAATCGAACTTCCAGCAGGTGTTGATATCAAAATTAAATTATAAGGTCACAGGAGGAGAAGTTAATTACTATGAAAAACGCAATACTTGGTAAAAAGATTGGTATGTCACAGATCTTCAACAATGACGGAAAGGTTATACCTGTGACTGTAGTTGAAGCTGGCCCATGTTATGTATCACAAATTAAAACAGATGCTGTTGATGGCTATAATGCAGTTCAATTAAGTTTTATGGATACTAAAGAAAGCAAGCTCACAAAAGCTGAAGCAGGTCACTTGAAAAAAGCAAACCTTACAGCTAAAAAATATTTGAAAGAATTTAAGATTTCTGCTGAAGGACTTAACCTTGGTTCTGAAATTAAATGCAATGTTTTCACAGCTGGTGAAAAAGTTGATGTTTCAGGATTTTCAAAAGGTCATGGTTTCTCTGGTGTTATCCAAAAATGGAATCATCACAGACTTCCAATGACTCATGGTGCTGGTCCAGTTCACAGAGAAGTTGGTTCACTTTCAGCAAACTCAACACCATCAAGAGTTTTCAAAAACCACAAAATGCCTGGTGATTGGGGTGACGAGAAAGTTACAATCCAAAATCTTGAAATTGCAAAAGTCGATGCTGATAGAAACCTTATTTTAATTAAGGGTGCTATTCCAGGAGCTAAAGGCGCTATCGTAACAATCTGTAGTGCTGTTAAAGCGTAAGGAGTAAGATATGCAGACAAAAGTTTTAAATCTAGAAGGTAAAGAAGTAAGCAAAGTTACTCTTGATGACAAAGTTTTTGGTGCTGAATACAATGAAGACCTTATTCATCAAGCTGTTGTAACTTATCTTGCTAATCAAAGACAAGGAACAAAATCTACATTAACCAGAAGCGAAGTTGCTGGTGGTGGAAGAAAACCTTGGAAACAAAAAGGAACTGGTAGAGCTAGACAAGGTTCTATCCGTGCTCCACAATGGGTTCATGGTGGTGTTGTATTTGCACCAAAGCCAAGAGACTTCGAAAAGAAAATGAATGCTCAAATGAAGAAAGGTGCATTTATTTCAGCTCTTTCAACAATGATGAAAGAAAAGGCAATTGTTGTTGTTGATAACATGAACATCGAAGCAAAAACAAAAGAAGCTGTTAAAGTGCTTGATGCACTTAAAACAGACAAACGCGTAACTGTTGTTACTGATGGTGTTAATGAAAATGCAATTCGTGCATTTGCTAACCTTGAAGGTAAAGCTGTTACAACTGCTGACATCTTGAATACTTATGACTTAGTTGTTTCTGACTATGTTGTTATTACAAAAGATGCAATCAAGAAAATTGAGGAGGGCAACAAATAATGTTAGCACAAGATATTATTATTAGACCTATCCTTTCTGAAAAGAGCTATGCTGACATAGCTAACAAGAAATACTATTTTGAAGTTGCTAAAAAGGCTACTAAAACTCAAGTTAAAGCAGCTGTTGAACAAATCTTCAAAGTTAAAGTTGAAAGCGTTAATACACTTAATGTGTACGGAAAAATAAAAAGACAAGGAAGAACCGAAGGTTTGACCGGCAACTACAAAAAGGCCGTTGTTCAACTTGCAAAAGACAGCAAGTCAATTGAATTCTTCGATAGCTTGTCATAAGACTAGGAAAGGAGAGAAAAATAATGGCAATTAAAAAATCAAATCCAACAAGTAGTGGTCAAAGATTTAGAGCTGTTGCTTCTTTTGAAGAAATTACTGCTAAATCTCCTGAAAAATCTTTGCTTGAATCAAAGAAGAAATCAGGTGGCCGTAACTCTTATGGTAGAATTACAGTTCGTCATATTGGTGGCGGAAATCGTCAAAAATATCGTGTAATTGATTTTAAGAGAAATAAAGATAATATTCCAGCAAAGGTTGCTTCAATTGAATATGATCCAAATAGATCAGCTTACATTGCTCTTTTGAACTATGCTGATGGTGAAAAGAGATATATCCTAGCTCCTATTGGTCTTGCAGTTGGCGATGTTGTTGAAAGTGGTGAAAATGCTGATATCAAAGCAGGCAACACTCTTCCACTTACAAAAATTCCTGTTGGTTCTGTTATTCATAACATTGAATTCAACCCAGGCAAAGGCGGAAAGATTGCAAGAAGCGCTGGTATTTCTGCACAATTCATGGCACTTGAAAATGGTTATGCAACACTTCGTATGCCATCAGGTGAAATGAGAAAAGTTCCTGAAACTTGCCGTGCAACAATCGGTCAAGTTGGCAACTTGGAACACGAAATCACATCAATCGGTAAAGCTGGTGTTAAACGTCACATGGGCGTTAGACCAACAGTTCGTGGTTCTGCTATGAACCCTGTTGATCACCCACATGGTGGTGGTGAAGGTAGAGCTCCTGTAGGACACGCTGGTCCTATGACACCTTGGGGTAAACCTGCACTTGGTTATAAGACAAGAAAGAAAAAGAATAGAACTAACAAACTTATTGTTAAGCGTGTTAATTAGGAGACAAAGATATGAGTAGATCAGTTAAGAAAGGCCCATTCGTTGAAGAAAGCCTTATGAAAAAAATTGAAACTATGAACGCAGCCAATGATAAGCATGTTGTTAAAACTTGGTCAAGAGCTTCTACAATCGTTCCAGATATGGTTGGTCACACAATCGCTGTTTACGATGGCAGAAAGCATGTTCCTGTTTACATCACTGCTGAAATGGTTTCTTGCAAACTCGGTGAATTTGCACCTACAAGAACATTCAAAGGTCATGCTGGTTCAAAGGCTTTGAAGGGAGGTAAATAAGGATGGCTACAAGACAAAGAGTTAGAGCTGAAAAGAATGCACAAAACGCTGATAAGCGTCCAAGAGCTATCGCTAAAAACCTTGGAGTATCTCCTTCAAAGGTTCGTATTGTTCTTAACCTTATTCGTGGTAAGGACTATGCAGAAGCTGATGCAATTTTAAAGAATATGCCAAATGTTGGCGCTGAATATGCTGTCAAAGTTTTGGAAAGTGCTGCAGCTAATGCTGAAAATAATTTGGGAATGAATAAAGCTAACCTTTATGTTGCTGAATGCTATGCTGACGGCGCTGCTGTTTTGAAGAGATTCCAACCAGTAAGCAAAGGTAGAGCTCATTCAATTAAAAAGAGAACAAGCCATATCACAATCATTCTTGATGAGAAAAAGGCTTAATAGAAGGTAGAGGAGGAAAATATGGGACAAAAAGTTAATCCACACGGATATAGAGTTGGTATTAACAAGACTTGGGATAGCAACTGGATTGCTGATAAAAAGCACATTGCTTCTTATATTCTTGAAGATAACAAAATTCGTGAATTTGTTGAAAACAACTACAAAAATTGTAGTATCGCAAAAGTTGGTATTGAAAGAAACAACGACACAGCAGTTTTGATTTCACTCTACACTTCAAGACCTGGTATGGTTATTGGTCAAAAGGGCGCTGGAGTTGAAGCTATGAAATCTTCAATTTCAAAACTCCTTGGTGGAAAAACTGTAAATATAAATGTTGTTGAAATCAAACAACCAGATTTAAACGCTCAACTTGTTGCAGATTCAATCGCTCAACAACTTGATCAGCGTGTAGTTTGCCGTCGTGCAATGAAACAAGCTATTGCAAGATGTCAAAAAGCAGGCGTTAAGGGTATCAAAGTTATGGTATCTGGTCGTATTAACAACGCCGAAATCGCTAGAAGTGAAACACTTCACTTTGGTTCAATCCCACTACAAACACTTCGTGCTGATATTGATTATGGCTTCGCTGAAGGCACAATCTATGGCAAACTTGGTGTTAAAGTTTGGATTTATAAAGGCGAAATACTTGGTAAAGTAAACCTCACAAAACAAACAGGAGGTAAAGACTAATGTTGATGCCAAAAAGAGTAAAAAGAAGAAAGGTTCAAAGAGGTAGAATGACTGGTAAAGCACTTCGTGGTAACACACTTGCTTATGGTTCATACGGTCTTATCTCAACAGATCCATGTTGGTTAACATCAAATCAACTTGAAGCTGGTCGTATCGCTATTAACAGATGCTTCCAAAGAGGTGGTAAAGTTTGGATTGATGTTTTCCCTGACAAACCAGTTACAAAGAAACCTGCAGACACTCGTATGGGTTCTGGTAAAGGTTCTCCAGAATATTGGGTTGCTGTCGTTAAACCAGGCAGAGTAATTTTTGAAGTTGAAGGTCCATCAGATGAGCTTATGATTAAAGCTTTGAAGAAAGCTCAATACAAGCTTCCTTGTGGAACTAAAATCATCAAGAAAGAAGTTGCTCCTGCTACAGAGGAGGCTAACTAATTATGAAGAATTTAGAATTGAATTCACTTACTAATAGTGAACTTGCTGAAAAGCTTGCAAGTCTTAAATCAGAACTTTTCAATTTAAGATTTACACATGCAACAGGAAGTTTAACAAACTCAAGCGAACTTGCAATTTGCAAGAGAAACATTGCTAGAGTTAAAACTGTAATTCGTCAAAGAGAATTAGGACTCGCTAAAGCTCCTGAAAAAGAAGCAACAAAAAAATCTACAAAGAAAACTGCAAAAGTCGATGCAGAAGTTAAAGGTTAAGGTGAAATATGGCAGACACAATTGAAAGAAATGAAAGAAAAACCAGAATTGGTGAAGTTGTTAGTAACAAAATGGACAAAACAATTGTTGTTCTTTTGAAAAACAAGGTTATGCATCCGATTTATGGAAAAACACTTAATCAATCAGCAAAAGTAAAAGCTGACGATCCTGAAAATCAATGCGATATTGGTGATACAGTTGAAATCGCTGAAACACGCCCATTGAGCAAAGATAAGAGATGGCGTTTAGTTAGAATTGTTGAAAAAGTAAAATAGTGAATAGGAGAAAGCAAATATGATTCAACCACAAACAAGACTCAGAGTTGCTGACAACTCAGGTGCAAAAGAAATTATGTGCTTCCATGTTGTTGGTGGTTCTGTTGTTAAAACTGCTAATATCGGAGACATTATTAAAGCTTCTGTAAAATCTGCAACTCCAGGTGCTAACATTAAAAAGGGTGATGTTGTTACCGCTGTTATTGTTAGAACTCAAAAAGGTGTTCGCAGAGAAGATGGCAGTTATATCAAATTCGATGACAACGCTGCTGTTATCATCAATGCCGAGGGTAGTCCAAAAGGAACTCGTATCTTTGGACCTGTTGCTCGTGAACTTCGTGCTAATCCAAAATTTATGAAAATTATTTCACTTGCACCAGAAGTTTTATAAGGAGGAAGGATAATGAAAGTTAGTATTAAAACTGGCGATACCGTTCTTGTAAATTCCGGAAAAGACTCTGGTAAAAAGGGAAAGGTATTAGCAATTAAAGAAACTAAAAAAGGTGTTAGAGTCGTTGTTGAAGGCGTTAACATCATGACAAAAGCTAAAAAAGCTAGAACAGCTCAAGAAAAGAGCGAACTTGTTAAAACTGAAGGAACAATTGATGTTTCTAATGTTAATGTAGTTTGCCCAACTTGCGGAAAACCAACTCGTGTTAAACACGCTGTTGTTGATGGCAAGAAAGTTAGAGTTTGTTCTTGTGGCGCTGTTCTTGACAAGAAATTTGTTAAAGACGCAAAAGCAAAAACAGAAAAGAAATCTGCTGACAAAGCAGAAGAACCAAAGAAAGCAGCTAAAAAACCTGCTGCAGAAAAAAAGTCGAAAGTTACTTCAAAGGTTGCAAATGAGAAAGCAACAAAAACAGCTGAAGCAAAGAAGCCTACAACTGCTAGATCTTCTCAAAGAGGTGTGTAATTTATGGCAACAAAAACAACAAAATCAACAGGAATCAGACTTAAAGATAAATACAACACTGAAGTTGTACCAGCACTCTTGAAAAAGTTTGGTTACAAAAATGTTAATGAAGTTCCAAAGATTGAAAAAATCGTTTTAAATATGGGACTTGGTGATGTTAAAGATAACTCAAAAAGCTTTAACATTGCAGTTGATGAACTTGCAGTAATTTCTGGTCAAAAGCCAGTTGTTACAACAGCTAAAAAGTCTATTGCAAACTTCAAACTTCGTGCAGGACAAAAAATTGGCGCAAAGGTTACACTTCGTGGTCAAAGAATGTACGAATTCATGGATAGACTTATTGCAATCGCTCTTCCAAAAGTTCGTGACTTTAGAGGTATTGATGCTTCAACAGGTTTTGATGGTAGAGGCAACTACACTTATGGTATCAAAGAACAACTTATTTTCCCTGAAATCGTTTACGATAAAATCGAGAAAATCAGAGGTTTTGATATTAGTTTTGTTACATCTGCTAAAACTGATGATGAAGCAAGAGAACTTCTTAAACTTATGGGAATGCCTTTTAAGGCCTAACGAAATTTTAGGAATGTAGGAGAAAAATAATGGCAAAAAAATCAATGATCAATAAACAACAGGGTGCTCAAAAATACAAGACTCGTGAATATACACGTTGTTCACTTTGTGGCAGACCTCATTCAGTTCTTAAAAAATATGGCATTTGCCGTATTTGTTTCAGAGAACTTGCTTACAAAGGTCAAATCCCTGGAATTAAAAAATCAAGCTGGTAATATAGGAGGAAAGATAAAATGGTTAATGATTCAATCGCTGATATGCTCACTCGAATCAGAAATGCTCAAATTGCAAGACATGAAACTGTTTCAGTTGAAACTTCAATCATGAAGAAATCAATTGCTCAAATCTTGCTTGATGAAGGTTACATTTCTTCATTCGAAGAAGTTGATAACGGCAAAACAAAAGATATCGTTATTAGCTTAAAATATGTTAATAAAAATCAAAAAGTTATTACTGGCTTAAAACGTATTTCAAAACCAGGTCGTAGAATTTATGCTTCATGCGAAGAGCTTCCTAAAGTTCTTAACGGTCTTGGTATCGTAATCGTTTCAACTTCTAAAGGTGTTATGACTGATAGAGAAGCTAGAAAACTTGGAATCGGTGGCGAAGTTCTCGCCTATGTATGGTAAGGAGGAAAGGAAATGAGTCGTATAGGAAAAACTCCAATCGTTCTTCCAGCTGGTGTTACTGTTAGTGTTGATGATGCTAATTTGGTAACAGTAACTGGTCCTAAAGGAACACTTACTGAACAAATTACCGGTAATGTTAAAGTTACTATGGTAGAAAAAGACGGCAAACATGAAGTTTTGCTTGTTGCAGGCGATAACAACGCTGAAACAAACGCTAAACATGGTTTGTACAGAGCTCTTCTTGCAAATCTTGTAGCTGGTGTTTCAACAGGCTTTACAAAATCTATCACAATCAATGGTGTAGGTTTCAAATGTGCTGTTCAAGGCAACAAACTTGTTTTAAATATCGGATTTTCACATCCAGTTAATGTTGAAATCCCATCAGATTTAACAGTTACTTGCCCAAGCGCTACTGAAATTTTGGTAGCTGGTATTTCAAAGGTTCGTGTTGGTCAATTCGCAGCAGATGTAAAGGCCATCAAGAAAGTTGAACCATATCATGGTTATGGTATTTACTATACCAATGAACATGTTCGTAGAAAGGAAATTAAGAAGACATCTGCAGGTAAGAAGTAAGGAGAAAAGATATGTTTAAGAAAGTAAACAAAAATGAAGTTAGAATGGCTAAGCATACTCGTATCCGTTACACTTTAAGCGGAACTGCAGAGATGCCTAGACTTAATGTTTATCGTTCAATTAACGAAATTTCTGCTCAACTTATCAATGATAAGGAAGGCAAAACACTTTGCTCTGCAAGCACTAAAGACAAAGCTTTAGAAAAAGCTATTGCAGGCAAAAACAAAGTTGATCAAGCTTTGGAAGTTGGTAAAGTTCTTGGCGAAAGAGCTTTGAAACTTGGTATTAAAAAAGTCGTATTTGATCGTAGTGGTTATGCTTACACTGGTCGTGTTAAAAGTTTAGCTGATGGTGCTAGAAGCGCCGGTCTTGAGTTTTAAGGAGTAGGTTATGGCAGAAGAATTAGAAGTTAAAGTTGAAGAAACAGTTGAAGCTAAAGAAGCTGAAAACACAGAAGCAACTGAAAATAAAAAAGAAGCTAATGGCAGAACTCGTAAACCAAGAAGAGATAACAATCGTCGTCCTGAAAAGATTTCTGACGGTTTAGAAAAGAGAATGGTAAACCTTAATGCAATTTCAAAAGTTACAAAAGGTGGTAAAACCATGCGTTATGATGCACTTATGGTTGTTGGTGACAAGAACGGTAAGGTTGGTATCGGTCTCGCTAAAGCTCTTGATGTTACTCAAGCTATTGAAAAAGCAACACTTGTTGCTAAAAAACACATGATTACAGTTTGCACAGATGGCACAACAATCCCTCATGACACTATCGGTAAATTTGGTACAACCAAAGTTATCATGATGGCTTCTAAAGAAGGTAAAGGTATCATCGCTGGTGGTGCTGTTCGTGACGTTGTTGAACTTGCTGGTATCAAAGATATCACAACAAAACTTTATGGTTCAAACAACCCAGTAAACTGCGTTAAAGCTACATTCGAAGGTTTAAAATCTTTGAGAAGCGCTGAACAAATTGCAGCTCTTCGTGGCAAATCAGTTGAAGAAATTAGATAGGAGGAAGACATAAATGGCAGAAACAAAGAAAACTACAGCAACAAAAACAGTTAAGTCTTCTGAAAAAAAGGAAACAGCTGCTAAAGCTGAAGCTCCAAAAAAGACAACAGCAACAAAGGCTGCTGCAACAAAATCTACAACAGCAAAAACCGCTGAAAAGAAAGTTGCAGCTCCAAAAGCTGAAACAGCTAAAAAGGCAACAAAAGCCGCAGCTCCAAAAGCTGAAGCTGCTAAAAAAACAACAACAAAGGCCGCAGCTCCAAAAGCTGAAGCTGCAGCAACAAAAACAGCTGCTAAATCTACTTCAAAAGCTACAACTGCTAAAAAATCTACAGCAAAAGCTGCTGAAGCAAAGGCTGCTGAAGTTGTTAAAGTAGAAGAAGTTAAAGTTGAAGCTCCAAAAGCTACAAAGAAAGCTCCAGCTGCTCAAAAGAAAGCTAATGGTCCTATGATTAAGGTTACATTGGTTAAGAGTGGTTCAGGCAGACTTGAAAAACAACAAAGAACACTTAAAGCCTTGGGTTTAAACAAAACAAATTCATCAAATGTATTGCCAGATAATGCTGCAATCCGTGGTATGATTTTTGTTGTTAAACATTTAGTTAGTGTTGAAATAGTAAAATAAGGAGAACTCTTATGAGATTAAATGAATTGAAACCAGCTGAAGGTTCAGTTTCTAAAACAAAGAGACTTGGTCGTGGTATTGGTTCAGGACTCGGCAAAACATCTGGCAAAGGCCACAAAGGTCAAAATGCTAGAAGTGGCGGCGGTGTAAGACCAGGATTTGAAGGCGGTCAAATGCCTTTAATTCGTCAACTTCCTAAAATTGGCTTTACAAACAACTTCAGAAAGGTTTATACTACAATAAATGTTGGTGAGTTGGAAGTTTTGGATAACGGCACAACTGTAACTGCACAGTTGCTTAAATCTAAAAACATCATTTCTAAAATTGAGCCTTATGGTCTTAAAGTTTTAGGTAATGGTACACTTACTAAAAAATTGAATGTTCAAGCTGCTAAATTTACTGATGGTGCAGCTAAAAAAATCACCGCTGCTGGCGGAACTATTGAGGTAAAATAATGTTTAAAACCCTTGGAAGCGCATTTAAAAATCGTGAACTTAGAAAAGGTATGCTTGTAACACTTTTGTTGTTACTTGTATACCGCTTGGGTTGCTTTTTGCCAACACCAGGTTTAAGTGCCGATTTATATAGTGACCTTAGCACAAATGATGCAACTGGATTGTTAAGTTTGCTTAACACAGTAACTGGTAGTGCCCTTTCAAATGCGGCAATTTTTGCTCTTGGTGTAACACCTTACATCAATGCTTCTATCATTGTTCAGCTTTTGGCTGTTGCAATTCCTTCACTTGAAAGACTTTCAAAGGAAGGCGAAGAGGGTAAAAACAAAATCAACCTAATCACAAAAATTGTTGCTTTAGTCTTGGCTTTGGCTCAAGGCTTGGGCATCGTTTTGGGACTTGGTGGTGATTATATTGTGCCAATTTTCGGCGAAAAACTCAAATGGCTTACCAGTGTAGTAGTTATTTTAATTTTAATGGCAGGCACATGTTTCACAATGTGGCTTGGTGACAAGATTACTGAACAAGGTATTGGTAATGGTTTATCTCTTATCATCTTTGTTGGTATCATTGCTACCGCTGCTCAATCAATCGTAAACGCGATTAAAAATATTCAATATAACATTGGATATTTGTGGGAACTTATTGGTTTCCTTGCACTCGTTGTTTTGATTTTCTTCCTTATCGCATTTATTGATATGTCAGAAAGAAGAATCACAGTGCAATATACAAAACAAATTAAAGGTAACAAGATGTATGGCGGTCAATCATCATATATTCCAATGAAACTCAACGGAAGTGGTGTTATGCCAATCATCTTTGCATCAGCTATTATCACATTCCCATCTCTCATCTTGTCATTGTTTGGCAAAGGTGCAAATAGCGGTGGTTTTGCTGGCTGGTGGTTTAAATATTTTGGAACAGGAACTGTTCTTTATAGCATTTTAACAGCTGTATTTATTTTGTTCTTTGCATATTTCTATGCACAAATTCAATTCAATCCAGCTGATGTAAGCTTAAATATTCAACAACATGGTGGTTTTGTTCCTGGCATTCGTCCTGGAAAACCAACAACTGAATATCTTAAAAAAGTATCAAATAGAATCACACTTTTTGGTGCAATATTCCTAGCATTTTTAGCTCTTGTGCCTTCAGTATTGTTCTCTGCAATTGCAGTAGGTTCACAAGGTCTTCTAAACTCATTCACCGCAACTGGTATGCTTATCGTTGTATCTGTTGCTATTGAAATTAGAGATCAGCTTGAAGCACAGCTAATGATGAAGAGACACAAAAACATTTTATAACTAGATTTCAAAATAATTTATTTTAAGGAGAAATTTATGAATTTTTTAATGTTCGGTGCACCAATGGCAGGAAAGGGAACTTTAGCAAATATTCTTGCTGAAAAGTACAATCTTCCAACAATTTCGATGGGTGAGTTACTTCGTAACACAACAAATCCAACAGTAAAAGAATATCAAGCTAGGGGCGAAATGGTTCCTATGCAAATCGTTCTTGATGTTATCAAGGAAAGACTTTCAAGAGATGATGTTCAAAAGGGATACATCCTTGATGGTTTCCCAAGAACACCAGAACAACTTACTGCTTTTGTTGAACAAAAAATAGCAAACATTGATGTTGTTGTTGATTTGGAAGTTCCTTACGAAACCTTACTTGAAAGAGTAACAGGTAGAAGAACTTGCAAAGATTGTGGATACATTTACAACACAAGTTGGAATCTTGGCTATGACAAGTGCCCAAAATGTGGTGGTGAATGGGGAATCAGAAGTGATGACAACGAAGAAACTTATAAAAAGAGATATGAAGTTTATTTGAACGAAACACTTCCAATTCTTGACTACTTCAAGAAAGAAGGTAAAGTTATTGTTGTTGAAGGTCAAAAAGAACCAGAAGAAAGCTATCAAAATATGGTTAATGCCTTTAAAGCAAGCAATATCAAAGGCCTGAAAGAATTTATCGAAGGCTAATATGATAAAAATAAAATCACAAAATGAAATCGAAATTATGAGAGTTGCCGGCAAGATTACGGCTGGCGCTCTCGACGAGATTTCAAAATATATAAAACCGGGAATTTCCACTTTAGAACTTGACAAAATAGCTGAAAAGTATATAATTGATAAAGGGGCAAAACCTGCTTTTTTGCGTTACGACGGTTTTCCATGTTCTATTTGTGCATCAATTGATGATGTGGTTGTTCACGGTATCCCTAAAGCTAATATTATTTTGCAAGAAGGTCAAATTATTGGTATCGATGTTGGTGCGAAATATAAAGGCTACTGTGGGGATGCAGCAAGAACATTTGCTGTTGGCAAAATTGACGATGACAAAGCAAAACTTTTGCGTGTCACAAAAGAATGTTTCTTTAAAGCTATTGAAAATTTAAAGGAAGGTTCAAGATTGGGCGATATTGGTTTTGAAGTTGAGCGTCATGCACAAAAGTTTGGGTTTGAGCCTGTTCACCAAATGGGTGGACATGGTGTTGGCAAAGATATGCACGAAGACCCATTTGTTCCAATGTTTGGCAGAGCTGGAACAGGAATAAAGCTTGAAGCTGGAATGGTCATAGCTATTGAACCAATGATCAATATGGGAACATACGAAATCACAATCAATGGCTGGGATGTCAGGACTGCTGATGGTCTGCCAAGTGCTCACTATGAGAATACAGTTTTAATTACAAAAAATGGAGTAGAGATACTCACAAAAACTGCAGATTTGGAGGCAAACAATCTTGAGTAAAGATGATGTTATCGAAACAGAGGGTGTTGTTGTTGAGGCTATGCCTGGTGCAACATTCAAGGTAAAAATTGCTGGTGGACATATTGTTACAGCTTATTTATCTGGCAAACTCTGGAAAAATTTTATTCGTGTTTACGAGGGCGACACGGTAAAATTAGAAATTAGCCCTTACGATTTAACTCGTGGCAGAATAATCTGGCGTAGTAAATAAATTCGAGGAGAAAAAACAATGAAAGTTAGACCTAGTGTAAAACCTATGTGTGATGGTTGTAAAGTTATTAAGAGAAACGGTAAAGTTAGAGTCATTTGTAGTAAAAATCCTAAACATAAACAAGTTCAGGGTTAGTTTTCTCTTTGGTTTTGTTTATGGAAGATGACATTTGGAAACAACAAGACATTCCACTTGTCTAAATATCATCTTTCATATACAAAACTGTTTTAGATTATCTTAAGGAGCGGCAAAGAAGAAAATTCTTTTCTTGAGATAATAAATTTAATTTTGTAAAATAAAAATATCTGTGGAGGATAAAATGGCACGTATTGCTGGTGTAGATTTACCAAATGAAAAAAGAGTAGAAATTGGTCTTACATACATTTTTGGTATCGGAAGACATACATCTAACATTATTTTAAAAGAAACTGGAATTGATCCAGATACAAGAGTTAAAGATTTGACAGAAGAACAAATCGGTAGAATCCGTGAATATATGGATAAACATTTAACAACTGAAGGTGAACTTCGTAGAGTTGTTAGCATGAATATTAAAACTCTTCAAGAAATTAAATGCTACAGAGGAATGAGACACAAAAATCATCTCCCTGTTCGTGGACAAAACACAAAATCTAATGCTAGAACAACAAAAGGTCCAAAGAAAATTGCAACCAAGGCTAAAAAACAAATGCCTGGTAAAAAATAGTTTGTAAAGGAAGGAAGAAAAATGGCAGAAAATAAAGTTAAGAAAACTGCAACTAAAAAACGCAAAATTACAACTAATGTTGATAAGGGTAGAGTTTATATCCAATCTTCTTTTAACAACACTATTGTAACAGTTACTGATGCTGCAGGAAATGCACTCGCTGCATGTTCAGCTGGTGCTCTTGGTTATAAAGGTAGCAAAAAAAGCACACCATTCGCAGCTGGTCAAGCTGCTGAAAAAGCTGCTAAAATTGCAAAAGAATATGGTCTTAAATCAGTCGAAGTTTATGTTAAAGGACCTGGTAATGGTAGAGAATCTGCTGTAAGAAGTCTTGCAGCTGCAGACCTTGAGGTTACAATGATTAGAGATATTTCTCCAATCCCTCACAATGGTTGCCGTCCACCAAAACCAAGAAGAATTTAGTCTAAGGAGAAGAAAATGGCAAAATATATAAATGCAGATTGCAGACTTTGCAGAAGAGAAGGCACAAAATTGTTCCTTAAAGGTGAAAGATGCACTTCTAAAAAGTGTGCTGTAGATAAGAGACCAGGCGTTCCTGGCGCTCACCCAAACACAAGAAAGAAACCATCAGAATACTTAACACAGCTTCGTGAAAAACAAAAAGTTAAAAGAGCTTATGGTTTGTTAGAAAAACAATTCCATGGTTACTATGAAGAAGCAGCTAGAATGAAAGGCAAAACTGGTGAAACAATGCTTTCATTACTTGAAAGAAGACTTGACAATGTTTGTTACAGACTTGGCCTTGGTGCTAGCCGTGCACAAGCAAGACAAATTGTAAACCACACACATATCTTGGTTAATGGCAAATGTGTAAACATCCCATCTTATCAAGTTAAAGTTGGTGATGTCATTTCTGTTAAGGAATCAAGCGCTAAAAGTGAACTTTTTGCATCTGTTAAAGAAGCAAGAGTTATTGTTCCAAAGTGGCTTGAATTTGATTCTTCAAAACTTACAGGAAAAGTTGTTGCTCTTCCTGCTCGTGAAGATATTGACCTTACAATCGCAGAACACCTTATTATCGAGCTTTACTCTAAATAATAAATAATTGGAGGAATTTTATGTTAGAAATCGAAAAACCAAGAATTGAATGTATTGAAGAAAAGGGAGGTTCTTATGCAAAGTTTGTAATGGAACCACTCGAAAAAGGATTTGGTGTCACAATTGGCAACTCACTCCGCAGAATTTTACTTTCAAGCCTTCCTGGTTCAGCTGTTACTAATATCAGAATAGCTGGTGTTGATCATGAATTCATGGCACTTAAAGGTGCAAAAGAAGATGTTACTGAAGTTGTCCTTAATATGAAAGGACTTGCAGTAAAAATTGATTCTGACGACAAAAATTTTAAAAAGACATTAAAACTCAAAGCACATGGACCATGTGTCGTTACAGCTGCTGATATTGCAGATGATGACGAAGTTCATATTATGAACAAAAACATGTATATCTGCACTTTGGAAGAAGATGGCGACCTTGATATGGATATTATGGTTGCTCAAGGAAGAGGTTATGTTCCTGCAGATAAAAACAAAGATATGAGTCTTCCAATTGGTTTCATTGCTATTGATAGCATCTATACTCCTGTAAAGCGTGCTAGCTATGTCGTTGAAAATACTCGTGTTGGTCAAAATACCGACTTTGATAAACTTACTCTTGAAGTTGTTACAAACGGAACTGTTTCTGCAAAAGAAGTTGTAAGCTTGTCAGCAAAACTTATGAACGAATATAACTATTTGTTCATTGAACTTGTTGAAAATATGGCTAATTCTTCTATCTTGGTTAGCCGTGAAGAAGATAAAGTTCACAAATTGCTCGTTATGAGTGTTGAAGATATGGATCTTTCAGTTCGTTCTTACAACTGCTTAAAGCGTGCAGGTATAAATACTGTTGAAGACCTTATCAAGAAAACCGAAGATGATATGTTAAAAGTTAAAAATCTTGGTAGAAAATCTCTTGATGAAGTTATACACAAATTAGAGAGTCTTGGGCTTGGACTTAAGACAAATGAAGATTAAGGAGAAGGGTTATGAATACAAAATTAGGAAAACCTACTGACCAAAAACTTGCAATGGTTTCAAATCTTGCATCTGATCTTTTGTGGTATGGACATATTGAAACAACTTTTGATAGAGCTAAAACAGCTGCTGCACTTGCTGAAAAAGTTATCACTTTAGCTGTAGATTCTTATCAAGATGTTGTTACTGTTGAAAAAACAACATTAGACAACAATGGCAAAGAAAAGAAAGTATCTGTTTCTAAAGACGGCGTTAAAAAGCTTAATGCTAGAAGAAAAATCATTTCTTTACTTTATGATAGACAAGAAAAGAGACAAAAAGGTGAAAAACTTTCTGCTTTCGAAGCTAGAACTCAAGGTATTGAAATGCCTTTAGTTGAAAAAATCTTTGATGATTATGCTCCTAGATATGCTGAAAGAATCAACGAAAAAGGTCAAAGAGGCGGTTACACAAGAGTTCTTAAAACCACAATTCGTCGTGGTGATAATGCTCAAATGGCTATCGCTGAACTTGTAAAATAATAAATTAAAACTACTGAATTTTATTTCAGTAGTTTTTTTTGTGTTGTGAAAATATGTTTTTGTGAAAATATGTTTTTGTGAGAATTATTTGCATTTAATCTAATGAAGATAATTCTAAACAAAGGCTAGTAGAGAATTTTCAGCAAGCTTTGAAGATTAACGAAACATTACTTAAAAAATTGGAAGAAAAAGAGCAATCTAAACAAATTTCTCAAGAATAAGGAGTGCTTATGCAAAGAATAGTTATTGGTAAAAAAGTGAAATGTGACTATCGAAAAACTGTGTATGGAATTATTGCTTGTGGCGAAAAGTTGCTTGTCACTTACAGCAACAAGGACAAAGAATATTCGCTTATTGGTGGTGGAGTTGAACAAGGCAAAACGCTTGAAGAATCACTTAAAAGGGAGTTTTTGGAAGAATCTGGCTATTTGATTGATAAAATCAACGAATTTGTTAATATCGACTGTTTTTGGCGTAAAAGAGACGGTAGGTTAATGGAAACTGATGCAAATTTTTTCTTTTGCGAAGTAGATGAAAATAAAAAGATCGAACCGCTGGAACCATTTCATGAACCGATGTGGATTGATATTAGTCAGGCGCTAAAGCTGATTCCTTTTCCATATCAGATTGAAGCACTTAAATTGCTTTCAAATAAAAATTAAAATTGAAGTCGGTGGATTGGAAACTTGGCAATATTGACTTTTGAAACGCCAAAATGTATAATATTATTAGGAGAATTTTATGGCAATTATTGATAATAAACCATATAAACTTGATGTTTATAATTATAAAATATCTAATAATATTTACAAATGTGCAAGCAGTGAAAGAGCATGCAAACAAATGATTGCTATGCTTGTTTTTTATGATAGAGAAGCCATTTTGAAAAAGCATTCGGATTCAATTCAGTACAAGGATGCTAAATACGATATCTCTGACCTGGAACCTATCCCATTTTTAGAAAGTAATCAGAAAGTTGAAAAAGTTGTTCCACTTGATAAAAATTGGCTTGGTGTTTTTATTTCAGATAAAAAGACAGGAAAACTTGTTGAAGATAAATTGATGTATGTTTCTCCAGAAGGCGAAGGATACATGACTGATGATGCAAAATCGGCGCTTGAGGGCTGTGTTCCTGATTATGTTTATTTTCAGTATGAAGAAGATAGTCCGTCTAGCTATACTTTGATTGATGAAAAATATCTTGACGGCACGCATGATGAATTTTTGCAGAAACTTTATGAGACTGCCAGAAAGACTGTAACGAATTTTGTGCTACGAGTTGTTGTTGCAAATCGAGATGAATTTGAAAATAAGTTGTTTGCAAATCAAGACGATATATCTTTGGAAGATATTGGTTATGCGATAACGACCGAGTTTTCAAAGCGAGAAAGGGAAAGTGATTTCGATCTTTATCGTGCAATGGATTTGATGTTTTCATTTTTTGGTGGCGACAGAATTATTGAATTAGAAAGAAAAGTAAACGAAAGACATTTATCTGAACAGGAAAAAGAAGAGATAGATTTTCTAAAAACAATCGCTGGTTCTATTGATAGAATAAAAAACTATTATCTCGTGCAGATGATGAATAAACTTATCAATAAAAAAATTAACAAGCAAAATATACATAATGAAGAAGTGGATGAAATGGCTGAAAAACTTTTTGAGTACTTCAATAAAAAATCTGCCGAATCATCGACTAACAACTTGAAAGAAAATGAAAAGGAACTTTTTGAAGTTGTTGGCAAGGTTGTTACAATTTTAATTAAAAATCAAGAAACTAACGAGCAAGATAAAGCACAAAGTGAACCTGAATAAAAAAAACCAATAAAAAAGACTATTATCTGTTAAATTAAAAACAATTCAACATTTAATAGTCTTTTTATTTGCAAAAAAACGCATTGATTTGAATTTTTTGAGTATTTTTCACTATTTTTTCATGATTTTTTACTGGATTTTGCGTATTTTATTAAGCTTTCAAAAATTAGAATAAAAGCATGATTGAGAATCCGCAATAAATCAAAAGCGATAAAATATCAATAATAGTTGTGATAAATGGGCTTGCCATTACGGCTGGGTCAAGCTTACATTTTTTTGCGAGCAGTGGAAGAATTGCACCAACGAGCTTTGAAATTATGATTGTTATTGCAAGTGAAATTGATATAACAAATGCCGATCTAACGCTTACGCCGTCAGTGTGGAATAAAAGTCCATCAATCAGCATTATTTTTGCAAAACAGGTGATTCCAAGCGTTAATCCCATGAGCATGCCGATACGAATTTCTTTCCAAATAACTTTAAAAGAGTCTTTAAACTCAATTTCTTCAAGGGCAATACCACGGATTATGGTTGCAGAAGCTTGTCCACCAGCATTACCGCCTGTTCCCATAATCATTGGAATACATGATGTTAAAATTATGCCATAAATTCCGTTAGCCAAAATTGATTCATTCCTACTAATAATGAGCCCCGTGAATGTTGCGCTTAAAAGCATGAAAATTAGCCAAGGGACACGATTTAGCCAAAGCTTAAAAACATCTGTCTTTAAATATGGCGTTTCGCTTGGTGCGGCGCCGGCCATTTTTGCGATATCTTCGGTTGCTTCTTCAGTGATGACATCAATAGCGTCGTCGACGGTTACAATACCCAATATTCGATTTTCTTTGTCAACGATAGGAATTGCGAGAAGGTCATATTTTGACAGCAAATTTGCAACTTCTTCCTTGTCGGTTAGTGTGCTTGCAAAAATAAAATTATCTTGCATGAAATCGCCAATTTTTTCGTTTGGCAGGTGAGTTAAAATATCTCTTGCAGAAACTATGCCTAAAAGTTTTTTCTGGTCGTCTGTTACATAACAAGTGTAGATTGTTTCTT
The DNA here is from genome assembly GCA_934746515.1 of uncultured Clostridia bacterium. Classification (GTDB taxonomy): domain Bacteria; phylum Bacillota; class Clostridia; order Christensenellales; family UBA1242; genus RGIG1681. The sequence continues at coordinate 133,636 of CAKVFH010000002.1, read as the reverse complement.
TGTCGAGCGCTTGTCTGCGAATTTTTGCGAGTGCATCATCAACGGTCATTGTTTCGCGAAGAGTGATGCATTCAGGGGTCATGATTGAGCCTGCACTATCTTTTGGGAATCCCAAGAGTTTGTTTATTGTGTCTCTGTTTTCAGGACTTGCAACTTTCAAAATTCTTCTTGCAACATTTGATGGCATTTCTTCAATGATATCAGCGGTGTCATCAAGGAACATGTCGTTGACGATGTTTGAAAGTTCTGAATCCGTGAATGCTTTGATTACAATTTGTTTAGCGTCATTGTCCATTTCAACAAAAACATCACTGGCAAGATTTTTTGGCAAAAGTCTAAAGATTACTGCAACTTTGTCTTCTTCAACATCGTTTATGATTTCTGCAATATCAACGGGTTTCATTTCTGCCAGAATTGGGCGAAGATTTGAAAACTTTTTGTTTTCAATGTTTTCAATAATTTCAAGAAGTTTTTCTCTTCGACTTTCAACTTCTGCACGAATCAAGATTTCATTGAAAATGTCTTTGTCGATTTTATTTTCGATTTCTTCTTGATCAAGGAGTTTTTCGGAAAGATTCTTAAAATCAAAATCGTTGATATTTTCTACCAAATATTTTTGCAGATTTTTATTTAGTTTGATAAAAACTTCCGCAAAAACATCGTCAGGAAATTTTGAAACGATTGGAACAATCAAAGGCTTGTCAATTTTTGTGATTTCTTTTGCAAGCTCTTCTGGATCAATTTCAGAAATATATTTTTTGAATTTTTCAAAATCTTGTGAGTTATAAAGCTCAATAATAATTTTTTTATAAATCATTTTTTTCTCCTTAAAAAAAATTCCCTGCACGCCTGCAGGAAATAAAAAAATTACCCGTTCAAGCGTTAGCTCCGAAGGGCGGTGAAGTTGCGTTAAATTTTCCCTTGTTTATTCGAGAAGATTTGTTCAAACCATATTAAAAAAGTCTCCTTTTTTAAACGGCAGCAACCCATATCCCTTTGGTAGCCTTACCTACCGAAATAAATAACAATATCATTATATTATCAAAAAAAAATAATGTCAATAATAGTTGCCAAAAAAGTTATTAAATAAATAAACAAAAAATCGCAACTTGCGTTGTTTTTGTTGTAAAAAAAATGAGATTTAATATATAATAGCCGTATAAGGTGAAGTTATGAATTTTGTTGAAATAGTATATAATGAAATTCTCAAAATGAGAAAAAATAAATTTAGTTTAAATGATATTGCAAAAGCAACAGGGCTTGAGTATGGCTTTGATAAAAGAACACTTGCAAAAACGCTTGATGGGCTTGCTAAAAAAGGCAAACTAACCAAGCTTAAAAATGGCGAATATGCACTTGTTTATCAGCCAGAAATTATCAAGTGCACACTTCTTGGCACAAGTAAAGATTATGCGTTCGCGAGACCAATTAAAGCTGAAAGAGAAAAGGATAAAGATAGCGATATTTTCATTTCTGTGGCAAACATGAATGATGCTTGCCATGGTGACACTGTTATGGTTGAAGTTGGCATTTCAGGAAAAGATAGAAAATATAAGCGCGATTTGCCACTTGTTGCAAAAGGCAAGCCTGAAGGCAGAGTTGTGCAAATTCTTGAAAGAGGATACAAGGTTGTTGTCGGCATCATGACTATTAACGAAAATGGTGTTGCAACGGTTTTGCCTGATGATAGAAGATTTGCTGATAGTGTTTATGTTGCTCCAGATGATATGAATGGTGCAAAAACAAACACAAAAGTTGTTCTTGATATTTTGGATTATCCATCGCCAATCAAAATGGCTAGGGGAAGAGTACGCGAAATTCTGGGCGACCCAAATGATGTCCGCGTGACAACTCTTTCAATAATCCGTTCTTATAACTTGTTTGAAGAATTTCCAAAAGAAGTTGAAGAAGAAGCAAAAAAGGTCGCAATTCCTGTCAGTGAAGAAGACCAGCAGAATAGAAAAGATTTTAGAAATCGAATGATTATAACCATTGATGGTGACGATGCAAAAGATTTCGACGATGCAGTTTCCGTAACAAAAAATGGCAATAATTATGATCTTGGTGTTTACATTGCCGATGTTTCACACTATGTTAGACCAAACACAAAACTTGATGAAGAAGCATTCAAGCGTGGCACATCAGTTTATTTTCCAGACTATGTTTTACCAATGCTTCCAGTGACACTTTCAAATGGAATTTGCTCACTTAATCCAAACGAAGATAGATTTGTTTTGGCAGTTGAAATGCAAGTTAGTCCAGACGGCAAAGTTTTGGATTATAAAATTAACAAAGGTATTATTCGTTCGTCATACAGAATGACATACAATAAAGTTACAAAGATTTTGCAAGGCGACAAAGAACTCACGAATCAATACAAAGACCTTGCACCAATGCTTTTCATGATGGCGGATTTGGCTAAAATTTTGATTACAAGAAGAAATAATGCAGGTCAACTTGACTTTGATATTCCAGAACCTGAAATCATTTTAAACAAAGACGGCACTGTTGCGGATATTCACAGAAAACCAAGAGACCTTTCAGATAGAATTATTGAGCAATTTATGGTTTTAACAAACGAAGTTGTTGCTCGTCATTTCGACAAAATGAAAGTTCCATTTGTTTATCGTGTGCATGAAATTCCAACCATTGAAAGAACAAATAAATTTAAAGCATTTGCGGGTTCTTTAGGACTTAAATTCTGCGCAACAGGCAAAGATCCAAGCCCAAAAGATTTCCAAATTTTGTTAAAAGAAAGCGAAGGTAAAGACTATTCAACAGCACTTTCAAAAGTTATGCTTCGAAGCATGCAAAAAGCTAGATATGAAACTGAAAATCTCGGTCACTTCGGTTTGGCGCTTCATGATTATTGCCATTTTACTTCGCCAATCAGAAGATATCCAGATTTGACTATTCACAGAATTATTTCTGAAATGATTGACGGAAAGCTCACAAACAAACGCATTAAGGAACTTGAAGAGTTTGCTGCCGCTTCAGCAGAACATTCAAGCACAACCGAAAGACAAGCTGAAGAAGCAGAGAGAACAGTTGACGATCAAAAAGCAACAGAGTTTATGCAAACAAAAATTGGTGAAGTTTTTGAAGGCATAATTTCAGGCGTTTCGCCAAATGGTTTCTTTGTTGAGCTTGACAATACTGTTGAAGGCTTTGTGGGTCTTGAACGACTTCCACAAGGACATTATGAATATAATGAATCAAGATATTCAATTTCTGGCGTTGGCAAGGTGTATAAGATTGGTGACAAAATCAGCATTAGAGTTGTTTCAACCGACATTGCGCTTCGTCATGTTAATTTTGAGCTTGAAAATTTTCATAGAGATGTTGAAGAAAAACATGAAGAGATGATTAGCGCAACTGATTATCGCGAAAGAAATCATAAGCGTCATGGAAGAAACGATTTTGGTGGAAATAGATCAAACGAAAGACATTCAAAATTTGGTCATGATAAAAATCGTCATGGCTCTCATAAGAAAAGAAGATAGAAAAAAGACCTTAAAGTTAATTCTTTAAGGTTTTTTTGTTACAAAAAAGCCACGAGATATTCCCGTGGTTTTTATTTTTAATAATTAAATTTAGTTAAAACAATGTTATTCGCCAGGTTGTGGTTCAACTGGGCTTGTTCTATTAAACATGGCTTTTGTGTGAGCTGTGTTTTGATCTTTAATTTCATTTTTAGCGTCATAGGTTCTGTATTCTTGCAAAACATTGAGAAGTTCTTGATATTTATCTTTTGCCTTTAAATAAGAAACATAAGCTGTTCCAAATTGAGGATTAGCAGAAACCGCATAATTTGATTTATTTTGCATTAGCTTTAAAAATTCATTAAAATTAAAACCACTTTCCTGCATAACTGCCATATTTTTAATCAAAGCAGCAGTATTTTTATCGCCGCTTTTAAGAGCTTCGGCATATCTTTCAGCAAGAGAGAAAAGAATAAAATTGTATGCTTCAACTATTCCTTCATTTATTCTTCTGGAATATTCTTTATCGGTCAGTCCATAGCATTGATTTTTAATAGCTTCAGGATCTTTCGCATTTTTTACAAAATCATCCATGTCTTGTTTTGAATTAGTGTCCCAACCAACAGGGAGAATAGGTATTGCTAAATCCAAAATTCCGTTGGCTTTTGTAATTTTTATGTTTTCATTTTTGATTACTTGGAAATGGAAAATTCTAGGAATTCCAGTTGAATAATCTGCATAATCATTTGAAAATGGCAAAATAAATGACTTTGTTGAGTCAAAATTTGCGTTGGTGTAAAAAGTTGTTTCTAAAACAGGTCTCAATTGAGCCCATGTGTATCCAGCTCCCACGCGTCTATTGTTTACAATTCCAGTGTTTTTCATAAAACTCCTCCCTAGACTTTATAGTTATATTATAATACAAATTCAACATAATTGCAATAGCTTTTTAACCTTTTTATTTTTATTGTAAATTCTTGATTTATTGCATAAACTGTGTTAATATGGTTATATGAAAATAATAACTGAAAATAGAGAAGCAAAACATAACTATTTTTTGGAAGAGTTTACTGAAGCGGGAATTGTGCTTGTGGGCAGTGAAGTTAAGTCACTTCGTGCAGGAAAATGCAACTTAAAAGATAGCTATGTTGTTATTCGTGGCGGTGAAGCGTATCTTTTGAATGCGTTTATTTCGCAATTCGAAAAAACATCTTCATTTGCTCCAGACGAAAGAAGAACAAGAAAACTTCTCTTGAATAATTCAGAAATTTTCAAATTTGAAAAGAAAATAAAAACGCAAGGTCTTACAATTATTCCAACAAAAATGTACTTTAACGATAAAAATAAAGTCAAAGTTGAAATTGCGCTTGCAAAAGGAAAACATTTGTATGATAAACGCCAAGATTTGATGAAGTCAGATTTGAAGAGATATGCTGAAAGACAAATTAAACAAGGTTAATTATTTCATTCATGGGGGTGTTTCGGTTTCGACAGGGAGACAGAAACATTATTTATAAGCATGTGTGTAGCCCAAACTACATTAAAAATTGGAAAAAAATAAACGCAGAAAGCGATTTTGTTGCTGCTGATGCAGCAATTGCAGCTTAATTTAAGCTACACGGCAATTCATGGTTTCTCACAGACCATGCGTTGTTGTTAAACTATGTGGGATGAATTCTGATGATTTTGATGCGTCAAAATTCGAGATAAAATCAAATAGTTAGATTGAATTTTGTTTGTTTAAACACTCTAATGAAATCACAAAACAAACTATCACATGTAGAAGGGGTAATGGTTCTCTTTCTGGACGCGAGTTCAACCCTCGCCACCTCCACCAAGTGTGTTGGACTTGAAGTCTGATAACTTTTCAGACGGAAAGTTCGGCAAGAACACTCAACTTATAGTCGTTTTCGACTTGGTTGGGTGTTTTATTTTTTAGACTGGAATGTGGTCTGTAATCATTGTAATAGTTCATATATTCCTTAACAGATTCTTGCAATTCTTCAAAATACTCGTAGCTATGATGATTTATTTCTTCTCGCTTAAAATTTGAGAAGAATGATTCTACTACGGCATTGTCGTATGGGTTGGCTTTGCTTGAAAATGATTGTTTTACTTTTAAGGCTTTGAGTAAATCCCTATATTCATGACTTGTATAATTCGTTCCTTGGTCGCTGTGAAAACATAGGTCAGTAGGACGATTTCTTATTTCGAAGGCATCTTTAAAAGTGTTGATAGATAAATTATTATTGTTTTGACTGGATAATCTATATGCGATAACTTTTCTTGAAAACAAGTCCAAAATCACGCACAGATAAAACTTATTGTTTTTAATAAAAATTGCAGTAATATCTCCAACCCAAAACTTGTCTGGTTTGTTTTGTTCAAATTGTCTTTTAAGATAATTCCTACAATAAGGAAGTTTACCTTGAGTCTTTTCAAATGTTCGTTTTTTACATTGTTTACTTTTTATGTTCATTTGTTTCATTAAATTTGAAACTTTACTCTTTGTAGTTTTTATTCCTAATGTTGATAGTTTTGCAGTTATTTTTGGAGTGCCAAACCGTTGACCTGATTCATTAAAAATTTTAAGAATTTCACCTTTTAGATATTCATCTCGAATTTGATTTTGTGTGATTTTAACTCTACGAAGATGATAGTTATAAAATGTGCCAGTGGGCAAATTCAAAACTCTACACATTTCTTTTACTGGGAATTTATCCATTAGTTTTTCAATTGCTTCTTCTTTTTGTTTCCTTGGAGAGTCGGCAAAACAATGAGAAAGTTTTATAATTTCAAGTTCTCTAGATACTTTTTCAAACTTTTTCTGCAAATCTTCATATTGTTCGTATGTAAAAATCTTTTCATCTTTATGAACTTTTATGGAATATAATTTTAACCAATCATAAAGACAAGTTTTTGGTACATTATACTTTTTCTTAATTTCCCTGTAACTTGTCCCATTTTTATATTCCTTTATAATTATTTCTTTGAATTTGATCGTATACTTTTTCATTGAAGTTCCATTAGTTTTTTATTATTATATCATGATATCAAAAGTAGGCAAGCTAACAACTAAATTTATGTTTTAATTAATTATTTGTTGTATTTTTAGCATTGATATTAGTTTAAAAATAATATATATTTTTGTGTAAAATAATGTGATAATTTTGGATTTTATGTTATAATTAAAAAAAAACAAAAACATAGAGGTTATATGAATAATAAAAATATATTTACACGAATTTTAATTGTAATTTTAAGTTTATTTCTTGCTACGCTTATAATAATATCATTTTTGCTTTCTGAGCAAAAGTTTGTAATAACTGGTGGAATTATTATTTGTACTGCATTACTTATTATCCTTGTTTTATCTGAAATGTTTGACAGCTTTAGTATCGGAAATCTTATCAGTTTAAAGAAAAAACTGAAAGAAACAGATCAAGACTTGGAAAGATCAAAAAAGGAGAATGAAACTTTAAGAAATCAATTAATAGCACAAATTAATTTCATAACAAAGCAAAGTAATACACAAAATATTATCTTAAGTAGTGATTATGAAAAATCGCTTGGTGTTGAAAAAGCTTCTGATATTGATGAAAAAAATAAATCTGAACAAAAAGATGAAGATGCAATTGAAGCTGAAAGAGATTTAAGTAACGATTTGCATAATAGAAGATTATTTTTTAGAAATTTTGAGAAATATGCTTATGATAAAGTAGTAAATGAATTAAATATTGATAAAAATAAAATTTTTAAAGATATGCAATTTAAAGAAGGAATGATAGGTTTTGATCCTATTATGGAAAAAAATATTAGATTTGATGGATATTTCGTTCAAAATGATTGTGAATGTTTTTTAGAAATAAAATCGCAATTTACAGCGTATTCTCCAAGTATATTTATGATTTACTATATTCTTAATAAAATATACTTTTACAAAAAGGCAACAGGTAAAAACGCAAAACTTATTTTAATTGTTCCAATATTGGAACACGACTTAGTAAAATATAGAAGAAATCCAGAAGCTGATTTTGAGACAGTAAGACAGACATTTATGCCAGCAATTAATAATAACTTATTAGAAATTAAACCTATAAATATAGATAAATTAACATATGAAAAAATTATTTCAATGAGTGATAATCGCAACATTGTAGAATAAAAGAAAACTTATGATTATACCACCATAAATCAAAAGAATTAAAAAAATCAAAGAAATCGCAAAAGCAAAGAAAAATAATCAAAAAAAGACTTTTGATTGTACACACACATATAAACTAAGTAAAAAGCCTTCATTTATGGAATGCTTTTTATTGTGAATACAACACCAAATTTATAAGCGAAAGCAAAATAAATTGGTTTATTATACTAATATTTTTGATAAACTATAATATAAACGCTATAAAACAAACAAAAATATGCTATAATGCAAAAGGAGAGATATTTTATGGGAAAGTTGATATTAACATCTGGTGGTTATTTGAACGGACAAAGAGGTAAGGAATGCGATGAAATAATAGAAGCATTTTCTAGAAATAAAAAAGTTCTCTTGGTCGATAATGCAACCTTAACAGGAAGTAATCTAAAAGGCGTGCCTATCATAAAAGATAATTTTTCTAAAATAGCAAAGTCAGTAACTCAAATTTCATTAACCGAAAACAACATTAAAGAGTTGGGAGATTATGACATAGTTTATATCACAGGAGGAGATCTCGCACCTTTCTTTGAATTAATTCAAAAATGTGATTTAAAAAGTGCTTTTATTACATATTTGAAAAATGGTGGCAACATAATTGGCGAGAGCGCAGGCTCAATGATATTTGGTACAGACCTTAAATGGATTTATGATTTAAAAAAAGGAACAAAGCCTAAATATGATATCGAATTGCCTTCATATAAAGGTCTTGGAATTGTAAAAATAAACTTTTTTCCACATTGGAATAAAACAAGTAATGAAATGAAAGAAAGAGTTTTGAGTTACGAAAAAGAATACCATATCAAGATAACAAGAGTGCAAGATAATGATTTTTTTGTATACGATGTATAGGAGAACACAATTATTAAAAAAAATGAGTTGGAGATAGTTTAAAACAAAAATGATTTTGATTTCGCAAAATCAAAAAATGCTGTCGTAAAATTAAACAGCAAAAAATCTAAAATAATCAAAAAGTGTGTGATAATCAAAATCAGTCGCAAAATCAAAGAAAAATAATCAAAAAAAGACTTTTGGTTGTATACACACAAGTAAGCAAAAGCAAAGTCGCAAAGGCTTTGCTTTTTGCTTACAATGATATTTCCAAACGGAAATGATATTCGTTTCACGAATGATATTGCTAAAGCAATGATATTTTGCTATAGCAAAACGATTGAAGGAAATATTATATCATTATGAGCGCAGCGAGTAATATCATTGAGAGTGCAACGAACAATATCATTAAAATTATATCACACACGGGCAAAATTGGTTTTATCTTTTGCTATGTGAAGATATATTGGAAAGACAAAGTAGTATATGATATTGAAGAAAAAATTTTTAGAAACAAAAAAAACAATTATAAAAAGAGAGAAAATTTTGCTGATATTTTTAGCGTAAAATTTATTTTCAATTTGTGTTAATTTTATATCAATGCATAGGTTATTTGGCAGTAGCGCAAACCAGTGAAATATTTTTTTATAAATTTTTTCAATTTGTTTCAATTAACAAAATTTTAATTTGCTTGATTTTACATTTAAAATGTATTTTTATTTAAAATTAAAGCAAAATATTACAATTTATAGTGTAAATTTTTTAAAAATAATTGCAGCGTATCTGTTGAAAGATTTTATTTTAATTTGCGGTTTTTTAAGTGCGGTGGTGGAAAGTTTAAGATGATTAAATTTTGTGAAAAATATACAAATATGATTTTGTGATTGAATATTATTGCAAAATGAAAATGGATGTGCTATTATCTTGTCAGAATAAATAAAGAGAGCAAAGAGTTTTTTTGTGGACATTCCTATGCCCATAAAAAAAAACTCTTTTTTTATTTTTTTTAAATTAAGGGGGAATTATGGCAAAGTATATTTTTGTAACAGGCGGTGTTGTTTCTGGTATTGGTAAGGGCATCATTGCGGCAAGTCTTGGCAGGCTTATGAAGATGAGAGGATATAATGTTTTTGTGGAAAAATTTGATCCATATTTAAACATTGATCCAGGAACAATGAATCCAAACGAACATGGTGAAGTGTTTGTTACTGATGACGGAATCGAAACCGATTTGGATTTGGGGCACTATGAAAGATTTATTGATATCAATTTGAACAAGTATTCGAATCTTACGAGTGGTAAAGTTTTTTGGAATGTTTTGAACAAAGAGAGAGACGGTGATTATCTTGGCAAAACTGTTCAGATTATTCCGCATGTGACTGATGAAATTAAAAAATTTATTAGAAAAAATATTGAAACAAACAATCCTGATATTTTGATTACAGAAATCGGCGGAACGATTGGCGATATTGAGAGCCAGCCATTTATTGAAGCTATTAGACAATTTTCATTGGAAGTTGGGCTTGAAAATTGTTTGTTTGTGCATGTTTGTTTGGTTCCATTTATTTCTGGTTCTGATGAATACAAAACCAAGCCAACACAACATTCAGTAAAAGAGCTTCAAGGTATGGGCATTAGACCAAACATTATTATTGCTAGAAGTGATAATGAAATTGATGAAGGCTTGCTTAACAAAATTGCAATGTTCTGCAATGTTAAAAGCGATTGCGTTATTAACGATGTTACGCTTTCAGATCTTTATGCATGTCCAGGTTATTTGCATGAAAAGAAACTTGATGAAGTTGCGGTTCGTGAATTAAATCTCCCTGATAATAAAATTGATTTTTCTGAATGGAATGCAATGCTTGACAAAATGAAATCAAGAAAAGGCGAAGTTGAGATTGCTATTGTTGGAAAATATTGCAAGCTTCGAGATTCTTACATTTCAATTGTTGAAGCATTGAATCATGCAGGTTATGAAAATGGCAAGCATGTAAAAATTCGCTGGATTGAAGCTGAAGATATCACAAGCGATGAAGAAGCTGAAAAGCTTTTAAAAGGTGCGCATGGTGTGCTTGTTCCTGGCGGTTTTGGAACTCGTGGTATTGAAGGAAAAATTTTGGCATGCAAGTTCGCAAGAACTCATAAGGTTCCATATTTTGGAATATGTTTGGGTATGCAGATTGCTGTTATTGAATTTGCAAGAGATGTTGCGGGACTTAAAAATGCAAGTTCAAGAGAGTTTGATAGTGACGGAAATGAACTCGTGATTGATCTTATGCCAGACCAATTGGGCAAAAAGAAAGGTGGAACCATGCGTCTCGGTGCATATCCATGCAAGATTGTGCCAGGAACAATAATGGATAAATCTTACAAATCAGACATAATTAGTGAGCGTCACAGACACAGATATGAATTTAACAACGACTTTAAAGATTTGCTTGTGAAAAATGGTCTTATCATTTCTGGAGTCAACCCTGAAAAGAATATTGTTGAAACAGTTGAATTTAATAATAAAGAGCAATATTTTATTGGTGTTCAATTTCACCCAGAACTCAAAAGCAGACCAACAAAACCACATCCATTATTTGTATCTTTTGTTAAAGCTGCCATTGATTTTAAAGCTTAAATGTTTTTAAATAACAAATAAAAAGGCTAGTGAGAATAATTTATTCTTGCTGGTCTTTTTTAAAAAGCGCAAAATATATTTGTTTTTATTGAAAAACCATATTTTTTCTAACTTCTACTTATATGCTTTTAATAAAATAATATCTTATAATTCTATTAAAAAACGCAAAATTAAGTTAATTTGGCATAAAAATGTGTTAAATAATGATAAATTTATGCGGTTTTATATTTTTGTGCATAATTTTAAAACATAAATATATAGTGCAGTTTTTATAATATTTAATATAAGAAAAATAATACAATAAAATATCAAAAAATAAATAATAAATAAAAATAAATTTATAGCCCAATATTGATTTGACGAGCGCTTGAAAAATTTTTAAAATAAAAGACGATAATAGTTTTATCAAATAATATGCAGAGATGTCAGAGCGGTCGAATGTACCAGTCCCGAAAACTGGCATACTAATTAGGTATCACGAGTTCAAATCTCGTTCTCTGCGCCAAACTAAAAAAAGAAAAGTCTTAATGGCTTTCCTTTTTTGTTTACAATGAAATTGTACTTGGCGCTTTGTGATAGTTTCAAATGAAATTGGGATTTTTTTGTGATTACATTTGCAAAAATAAATCATATCTTTGAAAAAGGGGGGGGTGAAAGATTTGATTTATTTTTTGTTTAAGAATTGATTGAAATTTTATTACAAAATAAAGTTGGTATGATATAATGAAAGTGGTAAAGAAAAATGGTTTATAAATGTTTATATAACACTCCGAAAGAGTTTGATGATATGGTGATGATTAGTGACGGGCAATTTTTGACGGGGCTTTTCTTTGTAGGGTCAAAAGATGAGCATAAGTTTAGTGCGAATGCAAAAGAAAAAGGGTTTTCGATTTTTGATGAAACAAAAAAATGGCTGGATATTTATTTTTCTGGTGAAGAATCAAAATTTACCCCAAAATATAAACTTGAAAATATTAGCGAATTTCGAAGGAGTGTAACGGATATTATGAGTGAAATTCCCTATGGTGAAACGATGACTTATGGAGAAATAGCTCAAAGAATTGCCGCACAAAAAGGCATAAAAAGAATGTCTGCTCAAGCTGTTGGTGGGGCGGTTGGTGCAAATCCTATTTGCATTATTATTCCATGTCACAGAGTTATGGGAGCAAATGGAAACATTACTGGTTATGGCGGCGGTGTGAGAAATAAAATTGCTCTTTTGAAGCTGGAAAATAAAAAAATCAATAAAAATCTATAAAATTTAGCTAAAAATAGTACGAAATTGCGTTTTTTGTATAAATTTTTAAAATTAAGGATGATTTTTACATTTTAGGTTGGTGTGATATTTATTGACAAGTGTGAGATTTGACTTTATAATTTATGGTGATATAAATCAAAGGAGTTAAAGTGATGATTGAACATAAGTGTGTTAACTGTGGTGCTGTGTTAAAGTTTAGAAAATCGACAGGTATATATAAATGTCCAAATTGTGGTTCAGAGTTTTCAGATGAAAATATACAAAGACCAGAAGTAACTTTTCTTAATGCTGGTGAAAAGTTTATTGAGTTAGAAGAATACGACAAAGCTTTTGAAGCTTTTGAAAATGCTTGCAAGCTTGCTCCAGATAATTCGGCTTGCTGGTTGGGTATGGCCAAAGCAGAGACTTTAGATTTTTCATTATTGCTTGATAAAGATGTAAAAAAGATTGAAAAATATATGAAAAATGCTCTTGGTAATGCTTCCGAAGATGAAAAGAAATCTTTTTCAAGTGACTTGGAAAGATACAATGAACTTCTTGCAGACTTTAATAAAAAGGAAAATGAGATAAAAAAGTTAGATGCTTTTGGAACTGTTTTACGCGGGGTTGTTATTGCTGCACTTGTTGTTTTATTGGTTATTAAAATTTCTATCATTTCAGGATCTCAAACAGGTTTCTTTTGGAAATTTGTGGGTGTTGTAATTTCACTTGCCATAGATTTTGTTATTGTATATGTGCTTGGCATAATTCTTAAAAATGTTCAGCCAAAAAAAGTGTGGCAATATGTTTTATTTGTCATTATACTTACAATTATTATAGCTGTAATTTTTGCAGTTGATATTGAAATTGCCAAACAAATTTAGTTTGGCTTTTTTAATTAAAAATCTATTTTTTAGGTCTTTTTATAGTTTATTTCTTAATTTTATGGATAAATTTGCGTTTTATTTTCATTTTATTCGAAATAAATTTCAAAACATAGAAGGTTTTTTTCGCAAGCAGTGTTTCTTTTTTTATCACAAAAATCATGCAAAAAATCATATAATATGATGACAAAAACATTGGATATTGATTTTTTGTGAAAGATTTGGTATAATGTCCATGCGCGAAAGGAGAAATATGGAAACAAACGATATTATTGAAATTAGTAAGAAACTTGGAATTTCTGGTGATGTTATTGGAGTTTCAGTTCTTTCTAGTGGACACATCAATACTACTTTTAAGATTGATGTTTCAAATAATGGCGAAGACAAATCTTATATTGTGCAAAGAATTAACACAAATGTTTTCAAAAAACCTGATGAACTCATGCAAAATATTTTGCTGGTTACAAGTTTTATTGAAAACAAAAGCTTGGACGGCAAAAAAGCCCAAGGTTTAAAATTTTTGAAAGGTGAAAACGGACTCGGGTTTGTAGAAGTCGACGGAGATTTTTATCGTGGTTATGAATTTGTTAGCAATTCAGAAACTTACGATATAACCGAAAATCAAGAAATAATTTATGAAACCGGCTATGCTTTTGGTGAGTTTCAAAAACTTTTGGGAGATTTTCCTGCAAACAAACTTTTTGAGACTATTCCAAATTTTCATAACACACCAAGCAGATTTGCTGATCTTGAGACAGCGATTCAAAATGATGTAATGTCAAGAAGAGCTGGCGTTGAAGATTTAATTCAAGACTATTTATCTTTAAAAGAGCCTGCATCGCAAATGTATTATCAGTACTTGACAGGTGAGTTGCCTGCAAGGGTTACGCACAACGACACAAAATGCAACAATGTTTTGTTTGATGTAAAAACAAAAAAACATATTTGTGTTATTGACCTTGACACTGTTATGCCTGGCCTTGCTGGTTTTGATTTTGGTGACGGAATTAGATTTGTTGCAAACACTGCAACTGAAGATGAAAAAGATTTAAACAAGGTTGCGCTAGACCTAACAAAATTTGAAAGTTTTTCAAAAGGTTTTATGAATGGTGCAGGCAATGTTTTCACAAAAGAAGAACTTGACACACTGCCACTTGGCGCAATCACAATGACAGTTGAATGTGGTTCAAGATTTTTGGCGGACTACTTAAACGGCGACACATATTTTAAAATAAACTATCCTGAACATAATTTGGATAGGGCAAGATGTCAACTTAAGCTCGCGCAAGACATGATTTTGAAATATGAAAAAATGAACGATATCATTGAAAAATGTAAAGAAGGGAATCAATCTGTAAAACAATAAATTTTTAATGTTGTTTAGTGTTTGAAACTCAAAGAAAAAACACCCATTATTGTGAGTGTTTTTTTATGCGTAATTTATTTTTATTCTTCGCCTTTTTGAATGCCATTTTGTGAAAATTTATTTTCAAATTCTTCAATTTGTTTTAAAATTTCTGGCTTACTATAAGATTTTTCACTAATTCTTATTGCAGGAGTTTTAAAGTATTCTTTTTTATATCCGTCTACTGTGTAGATGTCTTTTGCTTCGTAGACCCCGTCTGCTGGGTTTGAATGTTCAATATCTTTTGCAATAGTTAAATCATAAAGCATATAGTGGTTGAAAGGCTCTTTTAAAAATCCAATAATTCTGAAAGGTGACTCGCCATGCTTGTTTGCATGGTTTGAGTTTTCTTGGTTTAATGGAACTTTTACGATTGGTCCTTGACCTTGAGTGTGAAAAACAGTGGTTGTTCCAAATTCTGTCTCAATATATTCTGTTCCACGTTTTCCAAGCTCTCTTTGGACATAATTTAAAAAGTTATCATAAGTTTTGTTACAAGCATCTTGAAATTTTTCTTCTTTAAATTTATCAATGGGTTTCATAAAAAGATTTTTTAAAACTTTGAAAGGTCTTATTTTCTTTTCAAAAACTTTTTTGTTTAATTTTGATTTATCTGTAATTTCATCATCTGTAATATTCATAAATGCGAGCCGTCCTTCTCGGCAAGAAAAGTGTAGCATGATTTGGTGTGGCTGTCAATATTTGACAATTGAATTTATTGACATAAAATCATTTCGTGGTTATACTATTTTTTATTAAAAACGGCAAGTGCTAGGTGGTGAAATTATGTATAATGAACTTACTCCGGTTGATATAAAGAAAATGAAAGAAGAGATAAAGTATAGAACAATTGAGCTTCGACCAAAACTTTCAGATGATGTGAAGGAAGCTCGTTCACTTGGTGACTTGTCGGAAAATGCGGAGTATAGAAGCGCAAGGCGTGCTTTTGGACGAAATGAAAGCAGAATAAGATTTTTGCAAAAGATGATAAAAACCGCGAAAGTTATCTCCACAGAATCTGCACCAGATGAAGTTGGACTTTTTGATAGAGTTGAAGTTTTGTATGAAGATACTGGCGAAGTTGAAACAATCAGACTTTCAACAACAACAAGGCTTGACTTAAACCATAGTGTTTACAGTAAAGAGTCGCCTTTTGGCAAGGCTATTTTGAAACACAAGGTGGGTGACAGGGTACTTGTGAAAGTCTGCGAAGACAATTCATATTTCGTCACAATCAAGTCAATAACCAAAGGTGAAGATGATGAAAATATTCCACTCAATGGTTACTAATATTTTTTGATATAAATATATATGCAAATTTTACAAAATATAAAAAATTTGTCGCATTTTTCTTTTAATTGAAAAGATTATATGCTATTATATTTCCGTTACTTTTAAGGTAGCGGTTTATTTTTGTGATTTTTTGAATGAAATTTTGAGTTCGTTTAATCATTAAAATAAATGGTTATAATTTATAGGAGAGATTATGGAAGAAAATATTATTGAAGAATGGAATGGTTTTAAAGGTGACACTTGGAGAGATTCTATTGATGTTAGTGATTTTATTGACAGAAACTACACTGAATACACAGGGGATGACAGCTTTTTGTCACCAATAACCGAAAAAACAAAGAAAGTTTGGAACAGATGTGAAGAACTTTTGGTTGAAGAAAACAAACATGGTGGTTGCTTGGATGTTGAAACCAACATTTTGAGCGGAATCAATGCGTTCAAACCTGGTTACATTGACAAAGAAAATGAAGTTATTGTTGGTTTGCAAACAGATAAACCACTTAAAAGAATTGTAAACATGTATGGTGGCACAAAAATTGCTTTGAAAGCACTTGCTGCTCATGGTTATGAGCTTAACCCTGAAGTTTTGAAAGCTTTCACAACCTACAGAAAAACTCATAATGATGGTGTTTTTGATGCTTACACTCCATCAATCAGAAGAGCAAGAAGCAACGGTCTTTTGACAGGCCTTCCAGATGGCTACGGCAGGGGAAGAATTATTGGTGACTATAGAAGAATTGCTCTTTATGGTATCGACAGACTTATTGAAGAAAAACACAAAGATGTTGTTAAACTTGGTGATTTCCTTGCAGAAGACAACATTGAAGAACACATTAGACTTCGTGAAGAAGTTAGCGAACAAATCAGAGCTTTGGAAGAAATCAAGAAAATGGCAGAAGGCTATGGATGTGATATTTCTAAACCTGCTAAAAACGCAAAAGAAGCTATTCAATGGGCTTATTTTGGATATCTTGCTGGTGCAAAAGAAAACAATGGTGCTGCAACTTCTATGGGAAGAGATGCAACATTCTTTGATTGCTATATTGAGCGTGATCTTAAAAATGGAACACTCACAGAAGCTGAAGCTCAAGAGCTTGTTGATCAATTTGTTATTAAACTTCGTTTGATTAGACACTTGAGAACTCCAGATTATGATGAACTCTTTGCTGGCGACCCAACATGGGTTACTGAAAGTATTGCCGGAATGATCAACGAATCAAGAAGTTTGGTTACAAAATCATCATTCAGATTTTTGCACACTTTGATTAACCTTAATTCAAGTGCTGAACCAAACCTTACAGTTCTTTGGTCAAAAGGTTTGCCAGAAAACTTCAAAAAATACTGCGCTAAAATTTCAATTAAGACTGATTCAATTCAATATGAAGGCGACGACACAATGCGTCCACACTACGGCCATGACTATGCTATTGCTTGCTGCGTTTCTTCAATGAAAGAAGGCAAACAAATGCAATTCTTTGGCGCTCGTTGCAACCTTGCAAAATCACTTTTGTATGCAATCAATGGTGGTTATGATGAACTTTCAGGCAAGCTTGTTATTGAAGGCAAAGAAAAGAATACTGAAGAAGTTTTGTCTTATGAAGATGTTCGTGCAAGATATTCTGAAATGCTTAAAACTATTGCAAAAATTTATGTTGATGCAAACAACATTATCCACTTTATGCATGATAAATATGCTTATGAAGCTAGCCAAATGGCTCTTCATGACACTCAAGTTGAGCGTTTGATGGCTTTCGGTGTTGCTGGATTCTCATCAGCTGTTGACTCACTTTCAGCTATTAAATATGCAAAAGTTAAACCTATTAGAAATGAACAAGGTATTGCTGTAGATTTCAAAATCGAAGGCGAATTCCCAAAATATGGTAACGACGATGACAGAGTTGACTCTCTTGCTGTTGAACTTATCAAAGAATTCTTTGCAGACCTTGACAAACATCCACTTTACAGAAATGCAAAGCCAACATTGTCACTTTTGACAATTACATCAAATGTTATGTATGGCAAAAAGACCGGTAGCACTCCAGACGGAAGAAAAGCTGGCGAACCATTCGCTCCAGGCGCAAATCCAATGCACGGAAGAGATTCTAGTGGCGCTCTTGCTTCACTCAACTCTGTTGCAAAACTTCCATTCTTTGGTTGCTGTCAAGACGGTATTTCAAACACATTCTCAATCGTTCCAGATGCTTTGGGCAAAGATGAAAATGATCAAATTAACAATCTTGTTTCAATTCTTGACGGATATTTTGTTCAAGGTGCTCAACACATCAATGTTAATGTTTTGAACAGAGAACTTTTGATTGATGCAATGAACAATCCTTGGAAATATCCAAACCTTACAATTCGTGTTTCTGGTTATGCTGTAAACTTCAACAAGCTTGACAGAGCTCATCAAGAAGAAGTTATTGCAAGAACATTCCACACAAAGAGATAATTCTTATGACAAAAATAGGAAAGATTAGAGATATTGAAACCATGGGTCTTGTTGATGGTCCGGGCATGAGACTTGTTTTGTTTATGGCAGGCTGTAAGCTTCGTTGTCTTTACTGTCATAATCCTGAAACATGGACAAGTGAAGGTGCCAATGACATTTCACCTGAAGAAGTTTTGGAAAAATATAAAAAGTATTCAAATTATTATGGTGAAACTGGTGGGGTAACATTTTCTGGTGGCGAACCACTTTTGCAGAGCGAGTTTGTGCTTGAAACAATCAAACTTTTAAAGCAAAATGGAATTCACACAGCCATTGACACCGCAGGTGTTGGTGAAAACTATGATGAAGTTTTAAAACTTGTTGACCTTGTTATCCTTGACATAAAAGCTGTTAAAGCTGATGAATATAAATTTATCACAGGCAGAGATATTTCTAACTTTAATATATTTTTGAAAAAATGCAAAAACTTAAACAAGAAATTGTGGCTCAGGCAAGTTATTGTTCCTAATATCAACGACGATGAAGAACATGTGATGATGTTAAAGGAGTTTGCAGAAAAAATTCCTAATGTTGAAAAGGTTGAACTTTTGCCATATCACTCAATGGCAAAGCCAAAATATGAAAAATTAAATTTGCCATATAGATTGGCTGACACGCCAGATATGAACAAAGAAAAGTGCAAAATACTTCAGAAACTCTTGAAAAATCAATAAAAAATAGCAAAAAACATAGATTTATTTAAAAAATCTATGTTTTTTCTTTTCTGCATGTTTCTCTTGATAAATGGAGTTTGTTACTTTATAATAAAATTAGGAGAATGTTATGGAAGAAATTTTAGAAAAAGATGAGCTTGAAGTTATGCAAAGGTTAAATCGGCTTGAAAAAGACAGAAGAGAGCAGGATGAGTTCTTGAGTAAACTTGACGAAAAGCAAATGACTGAATTTTTGGTGAAAGTCTATAAAGAGAACGAAAAGACTCTGAAAAATGGCGAGTTTAACGTTGTTAGTGGTGGTGAGTTATAATGAAAGATAAATCACAACACAAACAATCAATTGTTGCAATTGATACAAATGCCTTTATAACAATGTCGCGTTTGGATGAAAATTTCAGTTCAAAACACGGAGCAAAATTTGGTTTTAAACAGTCTTGCAGAGATATAAAAAGAATGGCTGCAAATGGACATGTTAAATTTATAATCACTCCAACAGTTTATTTTGAGATTAAACAAGGCTGGGCAAAAGAAGGTTTTACTACTCAAAAAGAGAAGGACTTTCTTGAAAAATACTGCTTTGTCTATGAGCCTAAAAACGCAGATGCTTACGCCAGAAAAGTAAGCGCACTTGCATACCAATATATTCAGAAAAATGCAATGAATAATGATGGCGGAAAGCCTATGAGAGATGCTTTGATTATGGCGGAAGCAACGATTTTGGGTTTGTCGCTAATCACTAACAATGTTAGAGATTTTACAAATTACAACCCTTCAAGAAAACAAGCTAGTGGCAAAAGAATGAGTGATATTCAGCATATAAATGAAGCTAGAAATTATTCATATTATATTGAAGGTATCAAATTTGTTCCAGCGCCATACACATCTTTTCAATTTCTCGAACTTTTTAGAGATAATTATTTTGCTCCGCATGATGGCATGTGTGAAGCATTAAAATCTGCTTCATTTGGTGAAAATGCGCAAGATATACAGCTTCCAGTGGTGAGTTTATGAGATTATTTTTATGTTCAAACTTTAAATTTTTAGCAGCAAAATTTTTACCAAAATTTTTTGATATGTCGCAAAAACACAACTGTTTGCTGGTTGGTTATGCAGATGAATTTGGTGATTTTTATTCCGAATCAAACACAGTTTTTCTTGAAAATCTAGGTTTTAATGTTTTCCATCTTGATGAAAATTATGATTTTTCCGACAAACTCGACATGATTTTTGTGAAAGGTGGCAACACAACGCAGCTTATTCATTATTTGAAAAAATATAATCAGTTTGAAAAAATTAAAGAATTGGTTGAAAATGGTGTGCTGTTTGCTGGGCAAAGTGCAGGCGCGATTGTTGCGGGAAGTGACACCGAATGGACGCTTAAATCAGAGCCATATTCAGTTGATTTGAAAGAGCTTTATGGCGAGAATGCATTGCTTGGGTTTGGTTTTATACCAAAAATTGTGTTTGTTCATGCAAGCAGGTATAGATTTCCGTTTAGTGATGAAATAGAGAATGCAAAAAGATCTGATTTTAGAGTTCCTAACACACTTTTTTATAAGGATTATTTAAGAGAAAGGCGTGAAAATAAAGATAAGGATTTTATTGTTTTGAAAGACAATGGGGCGTTTTTAAAAGACGGAAAAGAAGAAAAATTTGTTCATTTCGACTGGTCAAAATATCCTGTTATTGAAGGCAATAAGATGTTCTAGAAATTATTTTTGTACATTTTTCACAAAAATTTTTGGTGCAAAACGGCATAAAAAGGCATGTTTTTTGAAAAATTATCAATTCCATGTTATTACCCATAATTGCTGATAAAACCGGTGATTATGGGTATTTTTATGCCTTACAATGGGTCTAAAAGGGCTTCAAAGTCGTCATATATTTGCAATTTTTATTTGTTTGTGCTATAATGTGTGCATGCGAGGTGAAAATGGAAGAAAAAGAAATAAATGTAGCAATTGGACTTGCAACGGGAAGAAAACAATTTAAAAGTGTTCTTTCCACCTACATCTATCACTTGAATGAAACACATTTTTTGAAAGAAAATAATGTTAAACTCCATTTGATTGTGGCTTATGATTTGAAATATCTCGGCACAACAAAAGAAGATTATGTTTCACTTGATGAAGAAATTAAAAAAGAATTTACATCATGCACATTCATAGGTGATGAAGATATTGAAGCAACCTTGAATGAGCTTGTTAACAAAAAAGTCATTAAAGAAAAAGAAAAGTCTATTTGCTTTGGCGAAGGATACGCTGTAAGAAGAAACATTGTTCTTTATAACGCATTGAAACTAAAAATGGATATGCTTATTTTTATGGACGATGATGAATATCCTATGGCGGTTACTGATTCAACCGACTTTACTATTTGGAGTGGACAACATGTTATTGAAGAACATGTCAAACAGCTTATGTATGCCGATGTAACCAATGGTTATCATTGCGGCTACATCTCTCCAATTCCTTGTGTAGAATTCGACAACATTGTTAAAGAAGAAGATTTCAGAGCATTTATTGAAGCTATGAGCAACGATGTTTTGAATTGGGACTACATTAAAGGCGTTATGAATAATGGTGGTGTTACTTATGCAAACAAAGATATCTTAAAAAGCAAAAAGGCATCTTTGGTTGAAGAAGTCAACAAATCAAAATTCATCACTGGCGGAAACCTTGGTTTAAATTTAACAAACAAAAATAAGGTTTTCCCATTCTTCAACCCACCAGGTGCAAGGGGAGAAGATACATTCTTAAGCACTTGTATAACAAACTGCACTGTTAAACTTATCCCAACATACACATTCCACGATGGTTTTTCAATGTATAACAACCTTTTGAAAGGTGTTTTGCCAACAAAACTTAATCGTGTTGAATCAACAAAATCACATGAAGTTATTGATAGATTCCTTCGTGCGTGCAAAGGTTGGGTGAGATATAAACCACTTTACACATACATCACTCAAATGGAAGATTATGATAAAATTATGCAAACAACAAGAGAAAAACTTGAGATTGCAATTCCAAAGATTTCATCATTTTTCAATATGGATGAGTTTAAAGAAGTTTTGGTTGAGTTTAACAAATATGATGCACTTGTTAAAGAACACTACAAACAATTTGAAGACACCAAAGATATTTGGGTTAGAATCAAAGAGTATCTTGCTTAATTGAATCAGAAAAGGTACAAAATAAAAATCTAAAACTCCGTTTTTTAGACGGAGTTTTTTTGTGCTTAAATTTAATATCTTTTAGTTTTGTGTTTTGAAAATTTTGTAAAAAATATGTTTATTGTGCCGCCATAACAGATGATTTTTTTGTCTAGTTTTGTTATAATTTTGTCAGGAGAAAAGTTATGAAGTTTATCAGTTGGAATGTTAATGGTTTAAGAGCTTGCATGGAAAAGGGATTTGCCACTTTTTTTGAAAAAGAGAATGCGGATTTTTTCGCTATTCAAGAAACAAAAATGCAAGAAGGTCAAGGTGAAATTGACAGACCAAATTATTTTAGGTTTATGAATTCTGCTGAAAAAAAAGGTTACAGCGGAACGATTATTTATGCAAAAAAACAACCAATTTCGGTGAGCTATGGCATAAATGGAAAATATAACGATGAAGGCAGGGTAATAACCCTTGAATATGACAACTTTTACTTTGTTAATTCTTATGTTCCAAATGCTCAAGAGAAACTCAAAAGAATAGATTATCGCGAAGAATATGAAGACGATATGAGAGCGTATTTAACAGAGCTCGATAAAAGCAAACCGGTTATTTGCTGCGGAGATTTGAATGTTGCAAGATGCGAACTTGACATAAAAAATCCAAAGGCGAACGAAGGTAACCCTGGATATTCTGTTCAAGAGCGCACAAAAATGCAAATGCTTTTGGATAGCGGTTTTGAAGATAGTTTTAGATATTTTAATGGTGACAAGGTCAAGTATTCGTGGTGGAGCTATCGTTTTAGCGCCAGACAAAAAAATATAGGCTGGAGAATTGATTATTTTTTGATTTCAAACAGATTGAAAGATAAAATTTTGAGAGCTGATATTTTTACGGAAGTTTTAGGCAGCGATCATGCGCCAATTGTGCTTGAAATTGATGTTTAAATTTAGTGATTTAAAAGTTAATTTTTTATATGTTTTCGCTTGAAAAAAATCTATGTAAGTGCTATGATTTATTTATCCATAAAGAGTGTGTTAGGGACAGCCCCGTTGACCACACAGCAACCTAGCGAAACGCAAAGGTGCTAAAGGCTGAATTCTATGGGATGAATAGAACTTTTATCCCACTATATGTGGGATTTTTTTATGGAAATAAATAAAAAGGAAAAACTTATGAGAAAAATTATTACAAGCGAATCTGTCAATATTGGGCATCCAGATAAAACCTGCGACACCATTGCAGATTCATTTCTTGACGAGGCTTTGCGTCAAGACCCAAATGCACAAATGGCTGTTGAATGCGCAATAAAAGACGACAAATTGTTCATTTATGGCGAAGCAACCACTTCTGCAAATATTGATTACGACAAGATTGCAAAAGAAACATTGAAAGAGATTGGTTATAAAAATGACTTTATAATCACAAAAGAAATTTCACACCAAAGCCCAGATATCAATCAGGCTGTTGAAAAACAAGAACTTATGGCAAATGATCAAGGCATGGTTTATGGCTATGCAACAAACGAAACTGCAGAATTTATGCCACTTCCAATCACTATTGCTCACAAACTTATGAAAACTTATGATGAGTTTAGAAGAACAACCGACTGCTATTTTGCTGATGCAAAGAGCCAAGTTTCAGTTTGTTATGAAAACGATAAGCCAATTTCAGTTGACACAATAGTTGTTAGTGTTTCGCACAGTGAAGCTCTTGATCATGACACAATTTTTAATGACATCAAACAAAATGTTGTTGATAAGGTTATGGCTGATTTTAAAGATTATGATCTTGGCAATATTAAATACATCATCAATCCAAGTGGCAAATTTACAATTTGGGGTTCATTTGGTGACAGTGGCTGTGTGGGCAGAAAGATTGTTGTTGACACCTATGGCGGTGTTGGAAGAGTTGGTGGCGGCTGCTTTAGCTCTAAAAATGCTACAAAAATTGACAGAAGTGCGGCATATTATGCAAGATTTGTTGCAAAGAATGTTGTTGCACACGGACTGGCTGATAGATGCGAAATTCAAGCAAGCTATGCAATCGGCATTGCAGAGCCGGTTAGCTTGTATGTTGAAACATTTGGAACAAACAAAGTTTCGGAAGAAGAAATTCGAAACTTTGTGAAATCAAACTTCAGTTTCCGTCTTCAAAACATTATTGATGAACTTGATTTGCTTAAGCCAATTTACAAGCCAACTGCTTGTTTTGGACACTTTGGCAGAGAAGAATTTCCATGGGAAAAAATTAAAAATTGTTAGGGGATAATATGAAATATTTTACCGCAGATTCACATTTTTCATTAAAAGATAATACAGTTATACCAAGAGATTTTAGACCTTTTGGTTCACTTGAAGAAATGAATAACAGCATTATAAATATTTGGAACGAGCAAGCCGGGGAAAATGATGTTATATATCATTTGGGTGATTTTGTAAACTATAATAGCTTTGATAACACTGGCTACGACGAGTGTTTTGAGTTTGTCAAAAAAATCAGGGCGAAAGTTGTTTTAATTCTTGGCAATAACGAAGATAAAATTTTGAATCGTGAATTTGGTGGCGATTTTGAAAAGTTTAAAAACTATTTATTGGCTAAAGGTTTTTCGGATGTAATCAAAAAGGGTATGCACTTAAAAATTGGAGAGCATGAATATTATCTAACTCACTGCCCAAGAGATTGTGAAATGGAGCATGAATACAATTTGTTTGGGCATGTTCATAAGTGTGCTTTTGTGAAAAAGTTTGGCTATAATGTTGGCGTGGACAATCACTATTTCAAATTGTTTAGTGTAGATGACATTCTTGATCTCGAATCTAGGCGCAAATATTTTGATGAAAATGTGTATGATTAAAAACTAAAGAATAAATAAAAAAGACTGTTACAAAAGCTGTTTGATGTTTGATTATTTCAGGTTTTGCGGCAGTCTTTTTAATTTTTTTTAAAATGGGTATTGACAAATTGATACTATTATGTTAAAATAACTGCAGAAATAAAAAATACAGGTTAAAAATGTATGAAAATTGTAAAAAATCAGCAAAAATTTACATTTTTAACTTGAAATTTTTAATCACAGGGGGAAGTCATTATGACAACATTACAAATTGTATTGCTTTCTATTGTAGGCGCTTTCACAATTGCATCAATCGTGTTTATGATTATGTTTATTGTTGAAATTTCGGTTAGACATGAAGAAAATAAAGAAGAAGCTGAAGTTAAAAGTATTTTCTCTTCAGAAAACTATGTTCAAGAAGAAAATAAAGAAGAACCAAAAGAAGAGTCAGTTGACAGCATGCTTGCAAAACTAGAAGAACAAGCAGGTGTTGAAGAAAAACCAGTTGAAACAGCTGAAGATAAAGAAGAACCAGTTGAAGAAGAAAAACAAGAAGAATCTGAAACACAAAATGTTGAAGAAGAAAAACAAGAAGAAACTGAAGTTCAAAATTCTGAAGCTGAAGAAACTAAAGAAGTAGAAGAAGTTGAAGAATCACAAGAAACTGAATCTCAAGAAGAAGTAGCAGAAACAACTGAAGAAATTCAAGACAAAGCAGAAGAAGTTCAAGACACTCAAGTTGAAACTCAAGAAAATGAAGAAACTGTTGTTGTTAACGATATGCCAGAAGAACCAATTTCTCCAGCAAACCTTCTTGACTACAAAGCAAGACTTGAAAAGGTTATTGAAAACAGAGATAAAATCAACAAAGATTTAATCAAAGTTGAAAAATCAATCTTGAATTATGAAAGAACAAAGAGAAGAAAGGCTAGAAACCAAAAAATGCTTGACAGAAGAGCAAGTGAACTTACAAACCTTAACCTTGTTATGTATAGTGTAACAGATATTAAAAATGTTGACGAAGATAAAAAGGTTAAACAAGAAGAACTCACAAGCCACATTGCAGAACTCAAAGCAAGCATTCAAGATGCTGAAGAATTCTTGGATAGCAACAAAGAAAAGAATGATCATGATGTTAAAATGGCAAAATTCTTGATTCAAGAAAAAGCAAGATACAATGAAGAAATTGCTGAACTTGAAAAACTTATTGCTAAAACTGAAGGAACAGCTGCCTAACTTAAAGCAAAATAAAAATTAAATTGAAAATCTCAAGAGCAATCTTGAGATTTTTCTTTTACAAAATTTCTTATAAATGCTATAGTAATAATATAAACTAATATAAAGAGATGGCTATGTTTAATTTTTTTAAAAAACGCGATAAATCAAAAGTTAATGTTTGCAGAAAAACCAAGCTTGGGCTCGCGCTCGGTGGCGGTGGTTGCAGGGGTGTTGGGCATATTGGAGCGCTCAAAGCTTTCGAAGAATTGGGAGTTAAATTTGATTATGTTGCAGGCACGAGTGTTGGAAGCATTATTGCTTCACTTTATGCGCTTGGCAAAACTCCTGACGAGATGATTGAAATTGTAAAAAACATCAAGAAAAAGGAAGTTACAAAAGGATCAATTCCATTTATCAAGCCTGCAAAAACTGAAAGACTTGAAGAACTTCTCAATCGTGTTTATGGCGACATTATGGTGTTTTCTGAAATGAAAATTCCGCTGACAGTTGTTTGCACAGACCTAAAAACTGGCAAAGAAGCTGATTTTGATTACGGCAATGTTGCAAAAGTTGTGTCTGGAAGTTGCGCCGTCCCTGGAGTTTTTACACCAGTTGTTCATGAAGGTATGCATTTGGTTGACGGGGGACTAAGAAATAATGTGCCTGTCGATGTTGTTAAAAAAATGGGTGCAAATGTTGTGTTTGCCATTGATGTAAACCATTTGCGTGGAACCGGCACAAACTCACTTTCAACAATCAGTGTGCTTTCGTCAACAATCGGTATTATGATGCAATCAAAAATTGACAAAACGCTTGAAATGGCAGACCTGATTTTTGAGCCATCGCTTGAAACATTTTCACCACTAAAGCTTGACAGCATTGATGAAATGATTCAGATTGGCTACGACACAGTCATGGCAAACAAAGAAAAAATTATAAAAATGTTAAGTTTAAATCCAAAGAAAATAGGAAAGTATTTTGCGAAAGATGAAAAAGAATAAAAAGATTTATATAACAAAATGGAAAATTATTGTTTCACTTTTATTGTTGTGCGTGCTTGCAGTTGCACTTGTTTTTGCTGACAAACTTGAAGTTTTGGTTGGCTACAAAACCACACTGGACAGTCACCAATCAGGGTTTGATCGAATTGAAAACGAGCCATACTATGTTTCTTATATAGATGTTGGGCAGGGTGCGTCGAGCTATATTCAGCTTCCTGACGGAAAGAATATGCTAATCGACGGCGGAGATGTTGAATACGGCGAAACCGTTGGCGAATTTTTAACAAACCACAATGTAACAACAATAGACTATATGATTGCGACACATGCTGACTCCGATCATATAGGTGGGCTTAATTATGTGCTTGAAAATTTTGAAATAAAAAATATTTTAAGACCTTTTCAAATTTCGCTTTCAACCAGCGATGCAAGTTCTGCGGTTTATGAGTATGAAGATCTTGCAGGTGCTTACAATGAATTGCAAGTTCAATCAAGTGGAAGAAGCAAGGTCTGCAAAATTACCAGTTCTGTTTACAGAAGATTTATAAAAAATATTTATACAGAAACCTACACCGAAGGCGGCTCGGAAGTTGAAAGCACAATCACGGTGTTTTATGATGGCTTGAAAATTGGTGGCGATAATTATGAAATTGAGTTTTTTGCTCCACTGAAACGAAATATTGACATGGATTTTTCTGCATGGTCAACAAAGACTCTCGGCTTTGCGACCGATGGTTTTGGTTCGTCAAGCTCAACATCAAATGACAATTCCGCAATCTTTACTGTGACTTGTTTCGATGATAAATATTTATTCATGGGTGATTCAAGATACACCGAATCCAATGGCAGCATCGGCTACTCTGAAATGGCTTTCATCAATAGTTTGACCGATGATGAGAAAACAGAACTTGCAAAAGTTGATGTGTTGCTTTTGGGTCACCACGGCAGCAAATACAGCACAAGCACAGAACTTTTGAATATTGTGCTTCCAAAGTTTGTTATTGTTTCGGCAGGTGCGAAAAACACCTACGGACACCCTGCGCCAGAAACCCTTGAGAGAGTTGCAAAAGTTTCAAGCCTTGCTGATGATTATCTTCTTCGAACAGACAAGAATGGGAATATTGAGTTTTCAAGTGTTGATGGCGTTTTGGTTTATGCGCTTGAATCTGAAAATGCACAAACGAAACTCAAAATTTCGTTTAGACTGCTTTGTGTTATTATAACTTTCTCGTTGATTTTTGTTATTCTTTCCATAAGGGTCAAAAAGCCAAAACAATCAAGAAGGTAATTTCATTGACAGAGCTAAAAAATAAAAGTATTATAAAATTAGGTGAATAATATGATTCAAGATAGCGATTATATTTTGTATAAAGCGTTAGCAAAGTCTGCCCAAAACGGGCTTGACTCTGTTTTGAATGCAATAAATTTAAACTGCGGACTTGAGCTTAATGAGTATGAAAAAATTAAATCGCAACTGCTTAATTCTGAAACTTATGCAGAAGTAGGTGAACTTTCTTGCAAGATGAAAAAAGTGCAAGATGAACTCATAAAAAAACTTGCAGTGCAAGACAGAATTGAAGATATTGTTCAAAGAAACAACAAACGCATAGAATATATTAGTGCTAAACTTGAACAAATGGGCATCTATAATGAAGCGGTAGACAAAAAGGTTTTTGCGTCTGCGCTTGCGAGTGAATCGAAAAATGTTTCTGAAAAAACATTAAACTTAAATCCAGCGAGCGCTGGCGGTGTGACTTATAAATTATTTAATGGCGAACTTTTAGCATTTTCTGGTGATAAACTTGACCTTTCAATAGAGTGGAATGGCGAAGTTTTGAAAAACTGTGATGCGGATTTTATCCATGAGATTGTTTTGGCATTTCCATATTCAGTTGCGACTATTCCTGACGAATATTTTATGGTGAACAGCATAAAAAATAATTTTTTAAAAGAATGTGTGTTGTTTGTGGCGTCAAAAATAAAAACTCAATCAATTGCGAAATCAAATGAAGAGCTTGGTGACTTGCTAAAAAACTGTGGAAGAATAAGGAATATTTCAGAGTTTGCGAAAGAACTTAAAAATAATTTTAATGTTTCCGTAAAACAATGTATCAAGAAAAACGCTCCTGAACTTTCAGACGAAATCGACAAGAATTTGCATTGTAATGAAGCATCTGAATTTTTGCCAAGCTCAAAGCGTGTTGCGGTGCTTGCAAATGGTTTGGCTGGTGACACCATTAAAACTGAAGTTGAAGAAAGTGAAGAAGTTAGAAAAGAACAAGAAAAAGAAACTCAAAAACAAAATGCAATGAGCAGGGAAGAGTTATTAGCGCTTATGCTTGAAGATGATGAAGAAGAAATGGAACAAAATTCTGACATTCAAGAAGCTCAAGACAGAGCTGATGATGAAAAACAACTTTCCGATGACAAGTTTGAACAAGACAAAGCAAAAGATGAACTTGAAAGAGAGCTTGAACTTGCACTCTCACTTAAGAAAAATGATGATATGGAAGATTAGTTATGGAAAAAGATGACCAATTGAAAAAATTTAAAAAGGAATTTTCAGAAGAAATCAGCAAGACAAATGTTTCTGTTGATGATTTGAAAAAACATAAGGTTCCATTGTCTGTGCTTGAAGCTGAAGTTGCACTTCGCAAAGTTTTTGGTGATGAAATTTATGTTCCGAAAAAGGCGGAAGATAAAATTGTTGGTGAAAAGGAAATTATAAAGCTTTCAGAAGAAGATATTGCTTTTGACAGCGAAGTTCGCGAGCTTTGTGATAATCTTGCAGACAATAATTTTGACGCGGCAGTCGGTGTGGTTTTGTCAAAAATTGAATTGGGAGAAGATTGATGAGAAAAAATATAATTGTCATTTGTTACGATTATGCACTGTCAAGACGAATTGCATGTATTTTGGCTGAAAGGTTTGATATGCGATTTTTTGATATGTATGATATGTTTGCATTTGACAATGCGCCTTACACTTTAACTGATGTGCTAAAAATTAACGGCGAAGACTATGCAGATAAAGAAATGCGTGGAATTCTAAAAAATGAGCTAGATTTTTCTGGTGTTGTGTTTGTTGTTGACACAAAAATTATCAGCAAAAATGCTGACTTGTTTGAGCAACTTAAAGAAAACAATGTTATTATGTTTTTAAAAAATGATTTTAAACGCGAGTTTGCCGAAAGAGAGCATATCGCATTCAAGTCGCCAGAAGAAAAGGAATATTTCACACTTCCAATTGATGAACTTGTTTTGGTTGAACAATTTATAAGCGACAACCTTGCAGATATGGTTTTGGATATCGACAACTTGACTTATAGTGAAATCAAAGATAATGTTATTAAAAATTTAGAGAATCGTTTGAAATAAAACTCCAGAAGAAATGAAATTGTTTGGAGTTTTTCTTTTGCTAATTTTTTGGTAAATAGGCACTTTATTTGACAAATTCATTATATTGTGCTAACTTTGTGCTAGTATCTTGAATAAAGGGGAAGGTTATATGTTAAAATTTTTATGCGACAATGCTGACAAAAGTGTAAGAGTTGATCTTACTAGCATTTTTACATTTATCGGCATGGCATTTTGTATTATCGTTGCAGTTGTGGCTCTTGTTTGGCTCACATGTTTTGTTGTTCGTCTTTTGATTAAAACTTTCAAAACACAAGTGCAAAATTCTTATGATATTTTTGTGGAAAATAGCGCAGCAAAAACAAAATCTAAAAAGGAGCGCAATGCAATAAAAAGGAAAGCTCAAGAAGATAGAAAACTTGAAATTTTAAACATGAAGCTTGAAAGTCAAGAGCGTATTCATCAAATGCAGGTTGAAAAACTTGGCAAAAACCTTTTGGAAAAAGAAGAGAAAGCAAAAGAAAAATATGGCATTTTCGGTGCTAAAACTGAAGAAAAATTAGCACAAAAAACATCAAAAAAATCAGCAAAATCTAAAGAAATTGAAGACGAAGTTGAAGATGCAGACGCTGAAGATGAACTTTTAAACTCAAACTTAAACGAAAGAATGGAAGTTGCCGAAGAAACAAATCTTGAAAGCGAAACACTTGCCGAAGAACCAATTTCAGATGAAATTGAAGAGAAAAGAGACGCAAATTCTTCTTCAAAATCAAATAAGAAGTAAATGAGATAATATACAAATGCAATGACATAGATGTTCGTTTCATTTAAACTAATTACACTATTTGATAGCTGGAGAAACTTATGAATGAATATTATAAAAATTTAGATGATTTTAGGAAGAAGTATTTTGAAATTTTATCACCAACTTTTCCTGAATGGTTGTTCGATTACATTGATACAGAAGAAATGAGCAGATTATCTGGAATTAGTATGCTTTGTGGAACGGACTATTCAAAATTGTATAATTATCTTTCATATAATTCAGTATTAGATCACAGTGTTGGTGTTGCCTTAATCATTTGGAATTTTACACATAACAAAAAACAAGCCATTGCAGGTCTTTTTCACGATATAGCAACTCCATCATTTAAACACTGCATTGATTTTATGAATGGAGATTCCCAAAATCAGGAATCAACGGAAGAAAGAACAGAACAAATAATTAGAAATTCAAAAAAAATAATGAGCTTATTAAATCGTGATAATATTAAAGTAGAAGAAATAAGTGATTATCACATATACCCAATTGCTGACAACAAGACCCCACAATTAAGTGCAGATAGATTTGAATATACTCTTTCAAATGGATTATTTTCGTATGGTGCTTGGAATTTAGATGAAATTTCAAAGTATTATAATGATATTTCCATTTTGAAAAATGAAGAAGGCATTGACGAATTGGGGTTTAATACAAAAGAAATTGGTAAAGAATTTTTGCACAATATTCTTCCAATTTTTGCTCATTATGATAGTGATGAGAATAGAACGGTTATGCAATTTTTTGCAGATATTGTGAAAAGTATGAATGTTAGGGGCTTTATTAGTATTGATGATTTGTATAAAATGTCTGAAGATGATGTTTGCAATTTAATTTTAAATTGTGAAGATGAATATCTAAAACAAAGCTTTATACAATTTGTTGGTGCAACTAATATTTATGCTGGAGAGAAACCTGCAACTGATAAATATTGTATAAGTGTGAAAGGTAAAAAAAGATATATAGTTCCACTTGTTAGATTAGACGAAAAAGTTGCAAGAATAACTGATATAGATAATTCTTGTAAGGAAGAAGTAGAGCAATATAAAAATTTAAAGCGTTCAAAATTTACGGGATTTAATTTTGAATTTAAGCCATATTCATTTCAAAAAACAATTGAAAGTGAATTATAACAAAATAAAAAAAAACTAGGTCAAATTAGACCTAGTTTTTTTATTGATTGAATATTCAATATTTTTTATTGATACATTTTGTTTTGAATTTGTTTTTATTTATTAGCTTCTTCGCTCAAAGTTTTCAAAACTTCGGCTGCGTGTTGTTTTGCACCACCAATAAGTTTTGCTGATTCTTCAGCACTGGTTTTTGCGAGTGTGAAGTATCTTGACTGTGTGCTTGTGAACTCTTCATATTGTTTTTGTGTTGGGAGTTTTTCATCAAGAACAAGTTTATTGGTTACTGGGTTATATCTATAAATTGGCCAGTAGCCAGTTTCAACAGCAAGTTTTTCTTGTGCTTGAGTGTTGCTCATGTCGCTTCCATGGTTGATGCAAGGGCAGTAGCAAATTATGATTGAAGGACCTTTATTTTCCTTTGCTTCTTTAAATGCTGTGATTGTTGCTTGTGGGTTAGCACCTAGTGCAACTTGAGCAACATAAACGCTTGGATATTGCATTGCCATAGCACCCAAATTTTTCTTTTGAGTTTGTTTGCCGGCTGCTGCAAATTTTGCAACTGAACCCATTGGAGTTGCTTTTGAAGCTTGACCGCCGGTGTTAGAGTAAACTTCAGTATCAAGAACCAAAATGTTTACATCTTCGCCACTAGCAAGAACATGGTCGAGACCGCCGTAGCCAATATCATAAGCCCAGCCGTCGCCGCCGATAATCCAAACAGATGTCTCAAAGAGCGATGCAACCAAGCCATAGATTGCTTTTGTTGTTTCGTTTGATTTGTTAGTTTTGTATAGGTTCATGATGTCATTTTTAATATCCAATGCAAGTGCTTTGTCTTTTACATCTTGAGCGAGCCATGCTTTGAGTTTGTTTGTGAAGTTTGCGTCATAAACATTGTTATTAACGGCATTTTCGATGATTTCTGTCAAGTGCTTGCGGTTTGATTTAACTGATTTTCTCATGCCCAAACCGAACTCTGCGTTATCTTCAAACAAGCTGTTTGACCAAGCTGGACCAAAGCCGTCTTTAGATTTTGTGTAAGGGCAGGTTGGTGCGGTGCCTGAATAAATACTTGAACAACCTGTTGCATTTGCAACGATCATTTCTTCACCATAGAGTTGTGTTAAAAGCTTGATGTATGGTGTTTCGCCGCAGCCAGCGCAAGCGCCTGAAAATTCGAACAAAGGTTTTTCAAATTGACTGCCTTTAATGGTTTCTTTTTTGAAGATTGTCTTTGGATTTTCAACATCTTTAAGTTTGTTGTAAAGCGCATCTTCTTTATCTAAAATTTCTTCAGCTTTAACCATTTCAAGGGCTTTGTTGACTGCAGGACAAACATGAATACAGTTCTCACAACCTGTGCAATCTTTTGGAGAAATTTGAATTTTGAATGAATAGCCAGGAATTCCAAGTGCTGGTTTTGCACCAACTTCTTTTGCAAGTTCGCTGTCGGTTGGAACCAAGTATGGGCGGATAACAGCATGTGGGCAAACAAGTGAACATTGGTTGCATTGAGCACAGTTTTCTGCAATCCATTTTGGAAGCATTGTTGCGATGTTTCTCTTTTCATAAGCAGAAGTTGCGGTGTGTGATGAACCGGTAACTTCGAAAGCAGAAACTGGAAGTTCGTTGCCAAGTTTCATTTCAATTGGTTTGATATAGTTTTTATAATATGGATCATCAATCAAGTTTGCAGTTGGTGAACTTGTTGCTTTTGCCCAAGATTCTGGATATTTAACTTGACGAAGATTTGCAAGTGATTTGTCAATGGCGTTCATGTTCATTTGAATAACTTTCTCGCCTTTGCTTGCATAAGTTTTTGCTGCAGCAGCTTTGATATATTCAATTGCTTTGTCAACTGGCAAAATTCCTGCTAGGCCAAAGAATGCAGTTTGCATAACAACATTGATTCTTCTGTTTAGGCCAACTTCTTCAGCAACTTTTTCTGCGTCAATAACATAGAACTTAAGTTTCTTTTTAGCGATAAATTGTTTCATTGAAGCAGGGAGTTCATTGTCCATTTCTGCATCGTTCCATGGAGCATTGAGAAGGAATGTTCCGCCTGTTTTGATTTCAGAAAGCATGTCATATTTGTTTACATAGCTTTTGTTGTGGCATGCAACGAAGTCTGGGTTAATTGTGAGATATGGCATATTGATAGGCTTTTTGCTCATTCTCAAGTGGCTTGTTGTGAGGCCGCCAGATTTTTTAGAGTCGTAAACAAAATAGCCTTGACCATAATAGCCAGCATATTCGCTGATAATTTTAATGCTGTTTTTGTTAGCTGAAACTGTGCCATCGCTTCCAAGACCATAGAAACGGCATTCAACCATGTCTTTGTCTGTAAAATCAAGATCAATTTTGTTTGCAGGAAGAGATGTTTTTGTTACATCGTCAACAATACCAACAGTGAAGTGATTTTTTGGACGAGCTGAAACAGAGTTTTCATAAACAGAAATAACATGTGAGTGTGTAAACTCTTTGCAAGACAAACCATATCTTCCGCCAAGAACACGAATACCGGTTCTGCCGGCATCTGAAAGGGCAGAGATAACATCTTCGGCAAGTGGTTCATAGGTTGCGCCACATTCTTTTGTTCTATCAAGAACTGTGATAACTGATGTGGTTTGTGGAATGAGTTTAACAAAACGGCTAACAGAGAATGGTCTGTATAGTCTAACTTTGATAACACCAACTTTATGTCCGTTTTCTGCAAGTTTTTTAACGGCTTGGATTGTTGTGTCTGCGCCTGAACCCATAACAACGATAACACTTGTTGCGTCTTTTGCGCCATAATATTCAAATGCACTATATTTTCTGCCAGTTGCGTTTTCAATATCTTTCAAAACTCTGTCAAAAGCATCAGGAACAGAATCAATAAATCTGTTGATTGCTTCACGATTTTGGAAGAAAATATCTTCGCCTTGGTTTGTGCCTTTTTGAATAGGATTTGATGGTGTGAATTCGCAAGGTCTATCCCAAATATTGCCATAAGAATTTGCAAGATTTTTTACAGTTTCATCATCAATTGCAGCGATAGTGTTCACTTCGTGAGATGTTCTGAAACCATCAAAGAAATGCACAAATGGAACTCTTGTGATGTTTGTTGTAAGGTGGCTTGCAAGTGCCATGTCTTGAGCTTCTTGAACCGAAGATGATGCAACCATTGCAAAACCAGTTTGTCTAACGCCCATAACATCGCTGTGATCACCGAAAATTGAAAGTGCGTGAGTTGCTACGGTTCTTGCTGCAACATGAATAACGCAAGGCAAAAGCTCGCCGGCGATTTTATACATGTTTGGAATCATCAACAAAAGGCCTTGGCTTGAAGTGAAGGTTGTTGCTTTTGAACCAGCTGTGAGCGCACCATGCAATGCACCTGCAGCACCTGCTTCACTCTGCATTTCTGTTACTTCAACAGTGTTACCGAAAATATTTTTTTTGCCTTTGGCGCTCCATTGGTCAATGTTTTCTGCCATTGGCGATGATGGTGTGATTGGATAAATTAGCGCCATATCTGACAGCATATACGCCATGCTTGACGCTGCAGTATTGCCATCAATTGTAATGTTTTTTTGTTTTTCCATGACTATTCTCCATTTTTAATTGTTTTTTAAAGCTAGTCGCTTTTAAACAATCCCATTATATGTTTTTTGCTGATTTTAAGTCAAATAATATTTTGGTTAAATACATTGAAAATAAACATATTTTGTGATATTATTTTTTTATGGAAAGAATAAAACTCGTTGTGCAATATAACGGAAAGAATTTTAGTGGTTGGCAAGTTCAGCCAAAAAAGAGAACAGTTGAAGGTGAGCTTGAAAAAGTTTTGGAATTTTTGCTTCACGAAAAGGTGAAAACTTATGCGTCTGGCAGAACTGATGCAGGCGTTTCAGCTTTTGGACAAGTTGCTCATTTTGACACCGAACAAACAGTGAATGAAAAGAAACTCTTGGTTAGCTTAAATGGGCTTTTGCCTGATGATGTTGCGGTTATCTCTTGCGAAAAAGTGCCAGAGAGTTTTGATGCAAGATTTTCGGTTAAAAGAAAAACTTATCAGTATAGGTTTTACATTTCAAGATTCACACTTCCGCTTTTTGATGACTTTGCGTTCAGAGTAAACGACTATGCAGACATAAATAAAATGCAAGAAGCTTGCAAATATTTTATTGGAACAAAAGACTATAGTTCGTTTGTGTCACAAAAGAGTGGCAAAACCGATTTTGTTAGAACCATTTATGATGCAAAAATTCTTGAGCTTGGTGACGGGCTTTTTGCCTTTGAAGTGACGGGTAACGGCTTTTTGTATAACATGGTTAGAATCATGTTTGGCACGATTTTAAAAGCTGGATACGGTCAAATTAAGCCAAGCGATATTGAAGAGATTTTAAACGGAAAAAATAGGGCACTTGCGGGACGCACAATGCCAGCTAAAGCGCTTGTCATGAAAAAAGTTGAGTATTTGCAATAAAAATAAAGTCAATTTGTATAAAAAAATCAAAATTATGCAAAGAAATTGGGATAAATTATTGACAACATAGCAAATTCGTTATAAAATAGACGAGCATAGGATTGGGAGTTTTTGCTCACCAATAATTTGTTAGAATATATTAAAAAAGGTAAAGAAAATGAAAACATTTATGCAAAATGCAGAAGCAAAATCAAGCAAATGGTATATTGTTGATGCAACAAATATGCCTCTTGGTAGATTGGCTAGCCAAGTTGCCGCTGTTCTTCGTGGTAAAAATAAGCCAGAATTTACTCCAAACCAACTTTGTGGTGACCATGTTATCATCATCAACACAGACAAAGTTGTTTTGACAGGAAACAAATTAGAAGATAAATATTATCGTTATCACACAGGTTATATTGGTGGTCTTAAAGAAATCCAATATAAAACCTTAATGTCAGAAAATTCTGACAAAGCTGTTTATCAAGCAGTTAAGAAAATGCTTCCAAAGAACGCTCTTGGAAGAAAAATGCTCACAAACTTGAGAGTTTATAAAGATGACAAACATGAACAAACAGCTCAAAAACCAGAAGTATTAAATCTTGAAGGTAGAAGGTAATAATTATGGCAAAGAAAACAACAAAGAAAGTAGAAAAAATCTGGGCAACAGGCCGCAGAAAAAAAGCTATTGCTAGAGCAAGAATTTGCGAAGGCAAAGGCGAAATCCTTGTAAACAAACAACCACTTAATGAATATTTCAAATCTGAACTTTTGCAAAACGAAGTTAAAACAGCTTTGAATTTGGTTGAAGTTGCAGACAAATATGACATCGAAATCACAGTTGATGGTGGCGGTCTTTCAGGTCAAGCTGGTGCTTGCCGTCATGCAATCGCAAGAGCATTGGTTCTTTCAAACGAAACTTTCAAATCAACAATCAAATCAGCTGGTCTCTTAACTCGTGACCCAAGAATGAAGGAAAGAAAGAAATACGGTTTGAAGAAAGCTCGTAAAGCTCCACAATTCAGCAAGAGATAAAATCAAAGGCAAGATACTATTTTGTATCTTGTTTTTGTTTGCAAAAATTTTAGAAAATTTGTTAAAATTTCAACAAAAAAAACATTGCTGATAAAAATAAAATCAAGGAGAGTATAATGGAAAAATTTGATTTATATGACATTAACAGAATTAAAACAGGTGAAACAATTGATAGAGGTTGTGAGATTCCTGAAAACAGGTATCGCTGTGTGGTTCATATTGTTGTGTTTAATAGCAAGGAAGAAATGTTGATTCAGCAGAGAGCGAGTCAAAAATCTAGCCACGCTAATAAATGGGATTTTTCTGTTGGTGGTTGCGTTAGAGCTGGTGAAACATCAAATGAAGGTGCAGAGCGCGAACTCTCTGAAGAACTCGGTCTCAAAGTTGATTTTTCTCACAAACAACCAAGCTTAACAATCAATTTTGGCTGTGGCTTTGATGACTATTATGTTACTCATTGCGACATTGACGCAAAAGATATTGTTTTTCAAAAAGAAGAAGTGCAGGCTGTGAAATGGGCAACAAAAGAAGAAATCAAGAAATTGATTGATGAAGGCAAGTTTATTGGTTACAGAAAAATATTTGTAGATTTTCTATTTGATTTTTGTAGAAAAGAATATGGAACTTTTGATAGATAAAACTAGGGCGTAAGCCCTTTTTTATTGCGAAAAATTTATAATTTTGTTAAAATGATACTATAAGGAAAAAAACTAATGAAATTTTTTAATAATGATTGGGATGATGCTTTAGCTGATGAATTTGAAAAAGATTACTTTAAACAGCTTTTGACTAAAGTTGATGAAGAATACGCAAAATATAAAGTGTATCCTGCGCGCGGCAAGATTTTTTCTGCGCTCACAAATTGTCCACTTTCTGATGTTAAGGTTGTGATTTTGGGGCAAGACCCTTACCATGAAGAAGGTCAGGCGCATGGCATGAGTTTTTCGGTTTTGCCTGGTGTGGATATTCCACCATCACTTAAAAATATTTATAAAGAAATTGAAAACGAATATGGCTATCCTGCACCAAATCATGGTTATTTGATGAAATGGGCAAAACAAGGTGTTTTGCTGTTGAATGCAACTTTAACGGTGCGTGCACATCTTGCAAATTCGCACTCTAAATTTGGCTGGCAAAAGTTCACTGACAGAGTTATTGAAGAAGTCAGCAAACAAGACAAACCTGTTGTGTTTATTTTGTGGGGAAATAATGCGATTTCAAAAGAAAAACTTATTGATAAAAGCAAACATTTGGTTTTAAAGTCGGTGCATCCAAGTCCACTTTCTGCTTATGCTGGATTTTTTGGTAACAACCATTTCAAACTTGCAAATGAGTTTTTGAAAGAACATGGCAGGGAAGAAATTGATTGGAGAATTGAAGATATTAAATGAAAAAAAGATTAAGTTTGATTCTTTGTGCGTTTTTTTTGAGCTTGACACTTGTTGTGCCAATCTTTTCGTGTGTAAAAAATAGTAAAGTAAGCGATCAAACCTTTTCTTTGACAATGGAAGACATTTATTTTAAAGACGATTCAATAGATTTGATTTCTGTCAATCCAACAGGCATCACTGATGGCTCTGTTGAAAATGGTTGCACGCCGTTTAATCCTGACACAAAACAAAAAATGGATGGCGCGTGCGTGACACCAACAGCTGATGATTGTGGGCAATTCAAAAGCAAATCATTTAGAATAAACGGATATAATGCTGAAAAGTCAGACGCAATTTATATGTGGGTTTATTTGATTGATGCGCTGACCTTTAAACTTAAAATTTCAATAACCGATGGGCTTTCAAGCACGCTTACTTGGCAGTTTGATTCTCAAGCGGTTTATGATATGGGTGTGGGTTGGAAATTTTTACAACTTAATTTGAGTGATTTTGAAAATAGACAAGAAATTAGCAATCAAACATACAACTTGATGACAATTAGTTATTTGTCTGAAATGGAAGATTTCGAAGGCGAAGAAGGTTATGAAAAATATGATGTAAAAACCAATGAGCGTTTTTCGTTTTATCATGTTTTTGCATCAAAAAACGCAAATCAGGAACAAAATAGTGGAAAAATCTATGGATTGAGCAAAAGTTTTTATGAATTTGCAGATGATTTTGTTTATGGCGAGACATTTTATATCGGAGATAGTTTCAAGCTCGTTTCGCCAACAAAGATTTTTAAATATCTTTATATAGGCAAATATGACCTTTCAACATACGCTTCATCAGGAAAATACTTTTGGACTCTTTCATTAAAAAACCCAGAGTCAGTAACGACAAAACTTGAGT
Organism: uncultured Clostridia bacterium; assembly: GCA_934746515.1. Taxonomy (GTDB): domain Bacteria; phylum Bacillota; class Clostridia; order Christensenellales; family UBA1242; genus RGIG1681. The sequence continues at coordinate 93,224 of CAKVFH010000002.1, read as the reverse complement.
TTGGCGACACAATTTATTTTCGTGAAACAGGTTATTTTTATTTGGGAATTCAGCTTTACGAAAGCAGCACACTTTCAAACAAGCTGATTTTAAACGAAGACATTAGTCTGTTTTGCGATGAACTATCGCTCGGAAGTTTTCCTATGGGCTCAAGCTATAAGATTAAAGATAATGAAAAAATCACAATTTCTTTTAAACTCTCGAATGGTTTGGTTTTGGATGAAGGTTATAATATTTCGCTTTCAAATAATAAAGCAGAAATTGACTCATACTATATAGAAAATGGCGTGCTTTTTGTTTGTGTGGCTGGAAAGGAAAAGGGAACAACCACTTTGGAAATCAGTGCAAATGCAACCAGTTCGCATAACTCAAAGCAACAGACTTTTTCTGCAACGGCAACGATTGATATTTCATCGACAAAAAAGCAATTTGATGTGTTTTTGTTGATAGTTTGGATAACTTTTGCATGTTTTTGTATAGGAATTGTCATTTATTTGTCGATTTCTCTTGTAAAAGCAAGAAAAAATGATGTAAAATAGTATTAGGAAGAGTATAAGGGGGAAAGTATGAGTTACTTTGATGACTTCGGTGATTCAAGGGCAAAGATACCTTACGATGACATTCCGATAACTCGAAATGAAAGAACTCAAAGAAGCTATGGCGGTTCAAGTCGTGGCGGTTTTGGAATGGGTAAATTCCCAATGATCATCATTTCCTTTATAGTCGTTTTAAATTTAATTTTAAGTGCGGTTTGCATTTATACAATAAAAAACACAAAAACCAGAACAATCAATAATTATGTTATTGAAATGGGGGCGAGTTCAGAAGTTTCATCTGCAGTGAAAAACTCCGCGCTGATGAGTTCTGTTTGTGTGGCAGCCGGTGGAAATTGCAGCACTGAATCAAGTTTTTACACATCAGCATTGAGTCGTGGTTCTGGTGTGATTTATAAGGTTGTTAAAAATTCAACCGACTCAAACAAAGGCACAATTTATTTTGCAACTTGCTACCATGTTATCAGCGGTCACGAAGATAATGCATGGGTGCTTTTGCCATCAACATTAAAACCAATTTCTGTTACAACAGTGGCATACTCATCACATTATGACATTGCAGTTTTAAAATATGAAACAAACGACCTTGAAGGCGTTTTGGGCGGATGCACTGCTGTTTCGGTTTTTGATAGTGTTTATGCATCATTTGGTGAAAAAGTTTTTGCAATCGGCAATTCGCTTTCATCAGGTCTTTCAATAACTGAAGGTCTGATTTCTCAAATCAATGCACAAGTTAGAATTGCTTCAAATGCCTACCTTACAAGAACGCTTCAAACTTCCGCTGAAATCAATCCAGGAAACTCAGGCGGTGGGTTATTTAATTCAAGCGGAAAATTTATTGGACTTGTGAACGCAAAACGACACACAGCAACATCTGGTGGTGAAACCTTCACAGTTGTTGGAACAAGCTATGCTATTCCAAGTTCAATTGTTTGCGGTGTTGTTGAGAAACTAATTTTAACTCAAAGAAAGCCAACAAAGGTAAATTTGGGCGTTACTTTTGAAAATTATGAGTCTTACGGCAAAACAATTGAATATGTTGACTATGACGGACAATACAGGCCAATCGACAATTATTCTGTTATTGTTAAAAGCGTAACTCCAGGTTCAGTTTCTTACGGAAAACTTCGCAGTGGAGACATGGTTGAGTCTATTGAATTTTACACAATTGGTTCCGACACTCCAATTCGTGTTAAGATGTACAATCAATACATTTTTGACGATTATTCATTTATTATCAAAGAAGGCAGCGATATAAAAATTTATTTAACTGACGGAAATGAAGTTAGTGAAAAGTTTATTACAGTGAGTGCAAGTTCAATCGTTACAGTTTCTGACTAGATTGTTAACACTTTGATAAAGATGCATAAATAAGTTGCAAATATGTGCAAATTGGTTTATAATATGCGTAATAATTTGGAGGGTAATTATGGCAGAAAATACAAAGTTAAACGCAACATTTGAAAAAGTAAGAGATATCATCGCTAAACAACTTTCAGTTAAACCTGAAGAAGTTAAAGCAGAATCAAATATTGCTGAAGATTTGGGTGCTGATTCTCTTGATTTGGTTGAAATTTTGATGTCTTTGGAAGATGAATTTGGAATTTCAATCCCAGACGAAGCAATCCCACAAATCAAAACAATCAAAGATGTTGTTGAATTTATTGATACAAACAAAAAATAAGTTATATTTAATAGAAAAAGAAATAGTTAATTCTATTTCTTTTTTTTGTGTATATTTTTTTTAAATCTTAATACAATATAAAAGTAAAAAAAACAATAAATTTTAATTAAAGTAGTTTACAAATTGGTGAATTTGTTATACTATATGGACGAAAAATATTTGATTAGGAGCAATTTATGGCAAAATACAAAAAATGTCCAAGATGTGAGCTTAACTATATTTTAGAAGGAGAAGACTATTGTTATGTCTGCAAGTCAGAAATGAAACATCACACCGAAAGTGATGATGTTGATTTGCTTGATATTGAAGACATGGAGCTTTGCCCAATTTGCGGTCAAAACTACATTACTGAAGATCAGACAATGTGTGATGAATGCAAAGGTAAGAGCAAGTCGGAAAATAATGGATCTGACAAGGATTGGAAAGATGAAGAATCTGATGATGAATCACTAACCAGTTCAAGAGATGACATTGATGGCGACGAAGAAGATGAAAAATACAATTCAGGCTTCAGTGATATTGATGTTACTGACGAGCAAGATCCATTCAAAACGGAAGACGACATTGTTGAAGATGATGCTCCAATTGATTTTGCTGGGGAAGATGAAGATGCAGAAGAAAATGACGAAATTCAGTCAGCTCCAGTTGATGATGATTTTGAAGTCGTTGATGTTTCTGATGATGATGAAGAAGATGACGAAGAAGATGAAGACGACTATGATCTAGGCGAAGACGACTTTTTAGGTAAAAAGAAATAAAAACAAAGAACTTTAAGGCTATTTGGGCTTTAAAGTTTTTTTCTATTGACAAAAGAACCAACAAAAACTAAACTTGAACTGTGAAAATGCAAAAGAAGAAATTGATGAATTTTAGACCAACACTTTGCTTGGCTGTTTCAATGATTGTTTCAATCATTTTAGCAACCAATGTTTTTATTTCGCAAAGATCAAGAATAATTTTTATTTGTATTTTCGGAACTTTCACAGCGGCGGTTTTAGTCTATTTTTTAATTGTCAAAAAGAAATTTGCTCTTGTGATTTCAGCAAGCTTGTTATTTATGGTTATTCCTTTTGTTTCAATATATTCTAGAACAAATCTTATCAATCAAAATAAGAGTTTAAATGTAAATAATTGCTATATTTCAGGAAAAATCTACAAAGTAAATAGAAATACTGAAGAAAATAAAATTTATATTTATCTTGACGATGTCAGGTTAAAAACCACAGAAGATACGCAAGAATTTAATGGCGATTTCTTTTTGTGTTTGAGTCTAAATAGTGTTGAAACAGAGAGACTTGTTAGCGGACAATATATAAAAGTTAAATGTGAGCCAAAGCTTTTGTCTCTTGAAGGAAAGAATGATAGAAAAGATCTGTCGTTTATTTCGCGCGATGTTGTTGGAACGGGTTATGCTTATTCGTATAACTTGAAAATAGAAAATAAAATTTCGCGTGGATTTAGGGATAATATCAAAAATGCAGTCTATGAACTTTTAAGTAAAACGGATATGTTTTATTCAGGCACTGGCTATGCGATGCTGTTTGGCGATTCAACAATTTTGGATAATTCTGTTAGTGGAGTTTTTTACAAAACAGGAATTGCACATTTGCTTGCTGTCAGCGGCTTTCACATTTCAATTATTGTTGCATTCATTTCTTTTGTGCTTAATAAATTAAAGACGAATAAACATTTAAAACTTGCAGTTATCTCCTTAATACTTATTGTTTATGCGTATATTTGCAATTTTTCTCCGTCAGTAATCAGAGCAAGCATAATGTCAATTGTTGCGCTATTTGCGGCAAACAGAAACAAAGAGTATGACGGCTTATCTGCACTATCGCTTGCATGTTGTATAATTCTTTTGATAAATCCGCTGGACTTATTCAACATGTCGTTTGTTTTGAGCTTTGTTTCTGTTTTATCAATAATTTTGCTAATGCCACTTTTCAAAAGGTTACTATCAAAGATATTTTATAACAAACTTGCGTCAATGCTAGCATTAAGTTTTTCAACAAGCATTGGTGTTTCTACTTTTCAGCTTTATTACATTGGCTCTATTCCAGTGCTTTCATTCTTTGCAAACCTGATTACTGTTCCAGTTGTCAGCATGCTTTTTATTTATCTTATTGTTGCAATAATTTTCGGTTCAATTTTTTGCATCGCAGTTCCACTTATCAATATTTTTGTTTTCGGAATGAAATATGTTTTGCAGTTTAATAGTTTTATCGCTAGCGCAAACTGGGTGATTAGTGTTAAAAATGTTAGCGAGATTGTGCTATTGCTTTCACTTGTCACCATTTTTATAATGAGTGACTATGTGTTTATCAAAAAGAAGCCGAAGTGGATAATTTCCGGTGCTATGGTTTGTTTAATCGTGTGTTTAATGATTTTTTGATATAAAATGGACTAGACAAAAATACTTATGTTTGTTATAATATTTTTGGGTAAGATATGAAATATATTGAATTAAAATCTAGTTTAAAACAAGGTTTAAAAAATGCGTATCTCATTTTTGGTGACGATAGGTATTTGTGTTATGATGCCCTAAAAAAGATTGAAAATGCCTTAAATTTGACGATTGTTGATATGAACTCGGTTACGATTTCAGGCGAAAGCACTTCGGCAAAAGATATTGTCGATTCGGCAAATCTTTATCCATTTGGCGATGCTTATAGGCTTGTGGTTGTCAAAAATTTCAATCCAAGCAAAGATAAGCAGGCATTCACAGTAATTCAAGACTATTTAAACAAACCACTTTCTTCAACAGTTCTTGTGTTTTTTAGCCCTGATGGTGCTGAATTTTTCAAAAGTATGAAAAATATTGAGTCAGTTGACTGCTCAAAGATTGATGCAAAAACAATTTCAGCTTTCGTTAAAAACTATCTTGCAAAACAGCAAATAGAATCTAATGAAGATGTTATCGACAAGTTGATTTTATACTGCAATTTTGATATGGCGAGAATCACATCGGAGCTTGAAAAACTTTCAGCTTATGTGCTTGATACAAAAGTTTTAACGAGCGACATTATTGAAAAAAATGTGACTCAAGACAGAGAATTTCAAGTGTTTCAGCTTGCTGAATTTATTGCAAAAGGCGACGCGGATAGCGCAAATAAACTTATAGACAGTATAATGATTAAAGCTGGCATGGGTTTCACAATTTTGTCACCGCTTTACAATAATTATCGCCGTGCATTGTTTGTTGCGGTGAACAAAGACAAATCGTCGGCAGAGCTAGCAAATATGCTGGGAGTTAAAGAGTTTGCAATAAAAATGGTTAAAAATCAAATTTCTGTTTTTGGCGCAAAACAACTTAAGAATATTGTTGATATGATTGCTGATTATGACAGGAAAATTAAAGTCGGTGAGATGAAAGAAAACATTGCAATAAAAACTATTGTTTTTAATATACTAAACTTAAGAGGAAAGTAATGAATCAAGATAATTTTATGTATGCTAGAAAGCCACGACAAAACAGCTGGATTTATATAGCTCTTTTGATTTTGTCGTTCGTGTGGCTGTCAATTTATCCAACAACCACAGCATTTGTGACTTCGTTTAATTATGGTTTTGGTGACATTTTTTCTAAAACTAATCTTTATGTTGTTTTTGGAAGCATAATTTTTGATGCTGCCATCAGTTGGATAAGCTTTGAAATCTTGTTTTGGATTTATAGATATGTTTTGTCATATAAAATTTATTCATTTATTGTGCCAATGGATAGTCTTAAGGCTGAAACAAGAATTTATTTTATTTTTAGAAATGTAATTTTGGGCATAATTTACAATCTTTGTTTTCTTTGCCCATATTTGTATAACTATAGCACATTTTTCGATATGCTAGTCACTCTTATTGTTCTGATTTTTTATGCTAAACATCTAAACAGTGCATATTCTGAAACAATCGTGGGGCATTTTGTGTTTAAAAATTTCTGCTATCCAATCTTTATCTATGAAGCGATAAACATTTTGTTTAGCATTTGGGCGGTGCTACTATGAAAAAATTAAAAAATATATTTCTATGTTTAATTTTTGCGCTTTGCATGTTTTTGGGTTGCTTTTCATTTAGCACAAATTCAGCTAGTGCGTTGAATTTTAAATTGTCTTATGAAACCTATTCGGCTGAAGTTCAAACAATTTTAACAAACTTTTGTAGCTATAAAACCAGAATTGCTGGCAGTGACAATGAAAAAGAAGCTGCAAACTATATCAAAGATTACATTTTGGCTAATTCAACACTTGTCACAGCAAAAAATAATTCATCAACAGTTGATGGTGTTCAAAATTTCAAGTTTATCAACAACTATACAGGTGTGTACAACAATTCACAAAACATTATTTTTGAATACAAACCTGCAACGGAAACGAAAAAGAAACTGATAATTGCTTGCAATTACGACGCACCACTAAAGTATGACGAAGAAAAACAAGAATTTGTTTCTTTTGACAACGATGCAGTGAATGTGAGTGCTTCTGGTGTTGCTTGTTTGTTGATGTTAACAAGAATTTTGCCAGAATATAGCCCTAATTTTAACATTGAATTTGTTTTCTTTGGTGCTGGTGAAAATTCTTATGCAGGCTCAAATTTTTATCTTAACGGATTGTCTAAAGATGATGCTAAAAATGTTCTATCTGTGATAAACATTGATAAAATTGGTGTCGGCAAAAATATGTATTTATACATGGACGAGATTGAGACAAATTATTCGAGATATGTTTCAAAAGTTTGCTCTTCTTTCGCAAAACAAGTTGATTTGATTCATTTAAACAAGGCTGCTTATGTTGAAACAGAATTAAATCTTAACTATTCGCATATTGGTCTTGATTCAGACAATGTCAAATTCATGAAACGCGGAATTGCAACAATAAACATGTTTGCAGGCGAGTATGAGACCGGCATAATTATGGGCAGAAATGAACACACAGGTAGCAATGTTGTTTCATACACAGAAAATGATAATCTTGATTACATCAAAACAACTTTTGGTGAAAACGAAATTACAAACAATTTGTATAGGGCAACTTGTGCAATCGAATCTCTCGTTTCTGATGAAAAATTTGAAGAAAATGCTTCAAAGTCTTACAAAAAGACCGCTTGGTTCTATGAAATTTTTGCAAATGAAGAGCTTGTTGTTTTTGTTACAACAGTTACATTTATTGTGATGATTATCGTTGCAATGATGGTTTATTACAAGCTCACAATAAAATCATATTATGCAGATGTTGAAGTTGAATTTTTGTCGTCAGTGGTTAAAATTGCAGATCAAATTGACAGCGAAGAAAAGGATAAAGATGTCGCAAATGTGATTGGTCAGGTTTTGGCAAATGACATAAAGAAAGACAAAACTTTAAAACCAGAAAAAAAGAAAAAAGATAGCGATAAAAAATAAATAAAAAGCTTAACTTTAATTTTTTAGTTAAGCTTTTTATATTTAGAAAAAATCCATAAATTCATTGCGCTTCGTGAAACTTTTGAGTGGTGCGCATCAAATTGCTTTAATGAAATGTAAAGTTATTATGTGATTTAGGGTTATTATGATATTAAATAGCATTAAAAGATTTTTGCAGGGAAGTGAAAATTTTGCTTGTTTTGAATTTGTAAGTAATAGCAAGCAAAGTTTACATTTAATAATGAGTAAACGGCAGTTGAAATTGCACGAAGTGTGCAGTTTTTATTTTCACAAAAGATAAAATAATCTAAAATCATGTTAAGCGTTTTATTAAAGGTAAAAAATTGCACAAAAAAAGAGAACTGAATGGTTCTCTCAAAAATTCACTATTTTTTTTCAGACATTTCAGCTTTAAGTTTTGTGAGTGCAATAGAAAGGTCTGCTTTTTTGTTGTTAGCCTTGTTCTTGTGAATAATATTTCTTGTAACTTCTGCATCTATAATAGAAAAAGTTTCAGGAAGTAATTTTTCTGCTAACTCTACATCCTTTTCACTGATTGCTTTATTGAACTTTTTGATTGCTGTAGCAAGTGCACTGCGTTCTGCTTTGTTGCGTTCGTTGTTTCTAATTGCTACTTCTTGTCTTTTTTTAGCTGACTTAATAATTGGCATAAATCATTTGCTCCTTTGCAATATTATCGTTCATATTCTATCACAGTTTTATTTGATTTGCAAGTATTTGATTTAATATTTTTTTATAATTTTGAATTAGACCTTTTTTTCTGGCGGAAAGCATGATTTTTAAGCTGACTTTTGCGTGAAAATCGTCATATAAATTAACAATTCTATTAGAAACTCCTTCGTTTCCGTCAAAAATGATTTTCCCGGTGAGCTTTTCAAGCCTAGATTTGATGAGCGGGTAGTGCGTGCAACCTAAAATTATGCAATCATTGTGCTTTGTTTTTTCAGTAATTTCATAGATACTCTTAAGTAATTCAAATCTACCCTTAATATTTTCAAACGAAAATGCATTTTCAATCTGTGTGGCGAGATTTTTCATTTCAATTAGTGTAAAATTTTGGCATTTTTTAGCATCTAAATGATGAATGGTTTGAACAGTTGCAATTATTGCAGGGTTAGAAAAATCGCGGTCTAGCGCCATTTTTGTGGCTGGTTCTGTGCCTATAAACAAAATTTTTGGAAAACGCGAGCGCAAAAATGAAATAGATGTTGTTGTTGCGGTGTTACAAGCCAAAACGACCATTTTTAGACTGTATTTTTGTTTGATATCCTGAATGATTTTTGCAAGTCGCTCATGCAAAAAAGTTTCCGATTTATTGCCAAATGGTGCAAACTTGTTGTCTGCAAAATACAGGAAATTTGCATTGAGTTTTTTCATGGTTTTTGCTAGTGTGGTGATTCCACCAATCCCGCTGTCAATAAACAAAATATATCTTTTTTTCATACTAAATTATATGCTCGAAAGTTCTTTTTCGTAAAAAAAGATTAAAATTATAGATAGTTTAGCGAAGAGTTTTTTCGATTTGCTTTATATTTAGCAAAAATGTTGCTGTAAAAAACAAAAAATTTTATTTACATGAAAAGTAAAGCGAGTAAATTTTCAAAAGAATAATAAAAAGAACAATGCAGTTGGTGCAATGTTCTTTTATTGTTAATTAAATTTGTTATATTGAGATTTGAAAAAACAAATTTTTAATTTTATCTGGTTTTTACTTTGCCACGAGATGAAATGATAAATAATACGACTGATAGGGCAATTATGCCTACAAGTGAAATCAATATAATGGCTGATACACTGACAGGTTTTTCATACTTAAACACGCCAATACCAACTGTTCCCATAGAGTCGGTGATTCTAACAGAATATGTTCCATACTCTGTGAAAGACAAAGTTTCGCCAGATTTAATGGTGAATGTTGTTGTTGCAGAGTTTACTGTGATTTCCGCTACAATTTCGCCAACACCAAAGAATTGAAGACCCAAAGCTTCCACATTTTTGCCATCAACTGTAACATTAACTTTATCAATTTTAACGGCTTGCATAGCATAGTTTATGGTATATTCATTAAGGTATGTTTTTTCCAAATGAGTAGTTGTGCTTGTTGCGCTGCTTGAGAAAAATGTTGAAATTTCCATATCAGAGTTAATATTGATTTTATATTTTTCCGGTACGGTTGTGTATGGTGTGTCAGCTTCATGAATTATTGTTTTTGGCCTGTTTGTTACTGGGTCATAAATTGGATCGTTGTCTTCATTTACATTGTAAACAGTAAAACTGATTTTTGGCTGTTTAACAATTGTGAATTGATAGCTGTGTTTTGCTTTTATTGAATAATCGGTTTCATCAAATTGATAAATAACGATTTCGTAAAATGCATCTTCTGTGCAGTCAATTGAAAAGTTTTGATTTTTTTCCAGAATCTTTTTCAAGTCAGAAACCGAATAGAAAGTTGATTCAGGAATGTTTAAACTTCCTGAAAGGGTGGTTTTGATAAATTCAATAACATTTAGGTCTGAAAGTGTTTCGGTTGGTTCAAAATTTTTGATAGCTTCATCATTTTCAAAATAATAGCTTAAGTTTTTGATGGTGATTTCCACATTTGTGTTTTGTGTTGACTCACTAACAATATAATCAAGAAAATTATTTTCGTCGTCATAACTTTGCATGATTGCGTAAGCGTTGTCAAATGCAGAACTTTCGTTATTTTTAATATAGAATGAAGTTGAGTAGTAATTGTTGTTTTTTAGACCTAAATTGTAGGTTTCGTCATAGACAGAAATTTCATATCTTCCGGTCTTCTTAAAGTCAATTGAAAACATATTGAAGTTTGTTGTTTCGCCTTCAAATTTGTAAACTGGAATATCAATATTTCCCGTGTTAGAATTGATTTTTGTTGCAATACTTGTGTTATTTACAGGCTTTTGTTCGTCATAATATTCAACAAATAAGTATTGATTTGAACTAATTTCTTTGCTGTAGAGTTTAAATGTGTACACAAAACCATTGTGGTTGATGTCAAAATAAAGTGGGTTGTTTTCTGTGTAGTTATTGTTTGTAAATTGTAGTTTGACATTTTCATAAGAAAGTTCGCGCTCAATTTTTTCGTTTACAAATGGAGTTGAACCAACATCAAGACCAACGCAAGTGAACATTGTTACATCATCTGTTCTAAAATCAAGAACTGGGCGTTCAAAATTTAAAGCATATTGTTGGTTAGATTCTTTTGTATTGCTTGTGCTTGCTATAAATTTAAAACTAGTATTTGGTGCGTCGGCTTTGAGTGTGTAACCGGTTGTGATTGTAAAGGTTCTTGTGTTTTCTGTGTCAGTCATTTTGATAAGATCGCTTTCGCCGATTGGGTTTGGTGTTTGGCTTGATGTAATATTTAAGATATTTTGAGCTGAGATTGTATAACTGTAATCTTTGCCTTTAAACTTAAATGATAAAGGGAAATTTCCTGTTTCTGTGTCTTTTTCAAGTGACACAGTTTCTGTTTCTTTGTAATAATAGCTCTCATCAAGGGTTAGTTTGTAGTTGTATTGAAGTGGTTTTAAATTTAATGTTATTGTTCCGTTTGCAAATATAAAAGAAGAATCATTTCTGCCGTCATTATCGGAATCAATTGTTTTAATCTCATTTGTGGTGAGAGTTTTTCCGTTTGTTGAGATTGTGACATAACTCAAAACATTGTCATCAATTATCTCACTTTCTATTATATCGACAGACGAGCCAACTTTTTGGTTTGGTTTTGGAAAAGGAGAAATAAGAAAACTAAATGCAAGCAAACCCGATATGCAATATAGTAAAAACTTTTTTATTTTATTCATACTTATCTCCAATGTAATTTAATTTTTAGTCTTCATTATTTTCAAGAACGATGCTGTTTCTCTTTCTAATATCGTAGAAAACTTCGCTTTCTTTGAATGTTCTTCCAGGGATGAATTCTGTTGGAACGGCTCCTATTTTGAATATGTTTAAGCACTTAAAATATGGTGTTGCAACAGCTTTGCAAGGATATTGCTGGAAGTTGTTTGTGATGTTTTGTCCAAGTGGCAATTTGTCGAGTTCTGATGGGTGAATGAGTGGAACTTGTTGAAGAGATGTTGATGTTGAAGTTGTTCCTTTTGTTTTTCCATCGCCTTCATTTTTAGTTTTGCTATCAACTTTAATGGTGTGATTTCCAAGTTCTTTTGAAAACTCTTCACGAGTTTTAAGGTCAGGAGTTCCATAGAAAAGTGTTGAACGGCACTGACCACGAACGATTTCGGCAACTTCTTTGCCGTAAACATCATCAAGCTGCGAATAAGACTGAATTGCCATGTTAAGATAAATCCATCTTGATCTGGCAACGGTGATAATTCTGTTTAAACCTTCAATTTTTGGCATATTGGCAAACTCATCAAGAATATAGAAGAGTGGGCGCTTTAAGTGTGCCATTTTATCATCGTTCACAAGTTCATTTGCACGAGATTTTTGAACGAACTCTTTGTAGGATTGTGAAATACAAACAGAAGCAAGTTTGTATCTTGTTGCTCTTTCATCAGGAATTTTGATAAAGAATGCGGTTGGTCTGTCATCAAATTCAGTGAAACGAATATCGTTTGCTGAAGTCATGAAACAGATACCATTATCAGAGAACAATGCAAGATTTGTGAGCAGTGTTGACATATAACCATCACGAGTAACTTGTGCTTTGGTTTGAACAATGTTTGTTGAAAGTTCTTTTGCTTTTGAAAGTGGGTCACGACCTGAAAAATAATCTTTAACAACAGCATAGTCATCATCTTTGTTAATTGCAATTTTGTATGCGTTAAAGAAATTATATTTTTCTTTTGTCATGTCAAGTGCGTCATTTTCACTATCTTCAAGCATTGCAATCATGCAGGCTTCGAAATAGTCTCTTGCACCATCAGACCATTGTTTGTTCTTTGGATCAGGATCGGTTGGAACAATAGCACCTGCAATATCTTGCAAACTTTCCAAACAATCGTCTTTAATTTTTTGTTTTTCAACATCAACTTCAATGAGAGTTTCACGAAGTGTGTTAAATGCTTTGCCCATAAACTCATACCATTCGGCAGAGTTGATATCGCCAGCTTTCAAAAGGTTAGGGTAGTTTTTGATTGGATCGTTGGTGTGCTTTAAAATATTTTCTTCCATGTGCTTTCTTTTTTGCCATTGTTCATAAATATTTTCAAGTGGATTCCAACGCTTGCTTGCATAAGGTTGAGTTAAATCGAGTTGTAAAACAGTGTAGCCCTGATTTTTCATTTTTAAACTATGGTGCGCGAAAATTTCGCCTTTAGGGTCAGTAATAAAAAGTGATGGCTTGTTTTTTAGTTCTGTCAAGATTTGCATTGTTGGTTCAACCCAGCATGCAGTTTTACCAGTACCAGAAGCACCGACAATTAAAACGTGGCATGGTGGAGTAAAGTGAATGTTTAAATCGCCATGTTTAAGTTCAAATCTAAATGGCACACCGACTATGTTTTCATTTTTAAGCTGTGAAAATTTGCAATGCTTAAAATTCTTGTCAAGCTCTGAAAGCGAAGCAAAGTGCTGATTTTCCATATCTTTTTGACCTTTGAATGAAACATCGTCTTTTTTGTCGCGAAGCAAATAAAACAGAAATGAAACTGAAAATATAATAAATGTTGCAGTTAAAGTCTCTTGTGAATTAAAAGACCAATCTGTACCAAATAAATATTTTGCAATAATAATTCCAGCGATATAGCTTCCAACCGCAAATACTATCAGCCAAAATATGAAATTTCCAATGACTTCACCAAAAGATTTTTTCTTATCAGACATAATTTTCTCCCAAAATAAAAGAGTAATATTTTACATGATGAATTATACCAAATTAAAAAAAATCACGCAAATAATTTTATATAATAATTTTTATTTATTAAATATTTATCTTTAATTAAATTTTGAGAAAATTGTACAGCTCGCAATTCCAGAATTCAATTTCTGAGGCCTAACTATTAAAAATTATCAAAAAATAGGTCAAAAATAAAATTAAAAATAAATTCAAACAAAATTTGCTTGCGAATGAGCCATAATTTTGTTAAGATAGAATTGATTTGATGGGGTGATTATTTATGTTTGAATTTTTATCACAATTTAGAGCATTTATTTTAGGTGAAGGCGATGAAGTTGTATCTCCACTTTATGATGGAATTTCGCTCGTTGGGCCTTACGCTATTTCTGTTTGTTTACTCTTGAGCGTCTTTTGGGGAATTTTCTTGGGTGTTAAGTATGCAAAGGCGGAAGATCCAGGCGAAAAGGATAATCTTCACAAAGTTTTGGTTAATTTTTGCATAGGTGCAATAACCGTTATTGTGTTGATTGCGGTAATTTATGCAATTAGGGAACCACTCGCAAGATTTATTGATGGCTAAAAAATTTAAAAAAATTAAGAAAATCACTAAAATTTGTTTGCCAAATGATTTTTAGTGTGCTAGTATTAGGTCAGTCGAATAGATAAAATTAGAAAAAGGAGAAATTCAACATGTTAGATTTATTTTCTTTATTAGCTGATGATACTGTAGTTATTTCAGCAACAGGCGATATCTTCAATTCAGCTTACAATACATTCAAAGGTATTGTTAACGTAGTTTTACCTGTAATTGCATCTTTCTTGCTTGTTCTTGGCGTAGTTTTAGGTGTTAAAGTAGGTATTGCTTTTGCTAAAGCTGAAGATGATGAAGGCAAAAAGAAAGCAAAAACACAACTTATCAATATCATTATTGGTTTCTTGGTTGCAATTGTTTTCGTAGCCGTAATTGCTGCAGTTCTTAATGGTGGCGCTGTTAAAAAATTGTTTGGCGACCAACTTAAATAAGAAAAAAAATAAAGACACGCGCAAGCGTGTTTTTATTTTGCATTTTTTTGAGTTTATCAATAGAACAATAAAGAGAGAAGTGAAGAAACTTCTCTTTTTATTTTGCTTATTATTATGTTAATTTTGCTTATTTGATTTTTTAGATAAATTGTTGTTGTGAAATGTAAAGATATATAGCTTAAAAATGAAAAATTAAGTAATAAATTAAATTAAAAAAACACATATTTTCGATTGGTGATTTTAGTCTTTTTTATGCAAATTGCCGATATTTTTAATTGTAATTTTTATGGTTATTTCGTGTTATTTTTACAATTTTGCTGCAGTTTAGAAAGAGTTTTTTATTATCAAAACTGTCAAAGTTTTGGTTATATTGTATAAACTTTTTTAAATTTTTAATTTTAAATTCTGAAACGGAGCGGTAAAAATCAATACAAAATTTAATGCTAAAAAACAGTAGTAAAAAATGATTATAAAATCATAAAAATAAATTTTCAAATATCATACCCTTAAGGGTATGATATTTGTTTTAATAAAAAAAATCTAAAAAAATAATAAAATAATTTGTAAATCTGCGGTAAATTATTTGTCATATTTTGATGCCTTATGTTATAATAATTATGGTTTATTATAATTATATATATTTTTCGCAGATTTTGTCTAAATGCAAAAGATATTGCAAATATTGCAGACAATAATCAAGAGAAATAAATGGGGGAATTTATGCCATTGGTCAGCAAAATTTATTCATTTGTATCAAACTTTATCTTGTCGATGATTTTACCATCAACAGAAAAGGGTTTGGGAAGCTATATTTTTGGACACTTTTTCCAAAAAATTCTTGAAGGGCTTGCCAACTTTTTCTATTTCATTTGTAGATGGTTCCTTGCATTTATGGACTTTCTGCAATATTTCATTCAAAAGCTGATTGGTCTTGATTATTGGCTTGATTCCAGCAAAGATGGTGCAAGAAAATTGTCTGAAGCAACTTCAGAAGATATGATTTTTAAATTCTTGTATGCTGACTCGGTTCAAAAAGTATTCAGAGCTTTGATTGCAGTGTTTGTTGTTTTGCTTATCATTTTCACAATTTATGCAATCATCAAAAGTGAATGGGACTATATGACTGGTGATGGAAGTAAAGGAAATTCAAAAGCATCAATTTTCAGATCTTCAGCAAAAGCAATTGCTCTTGTTATTGTATTTCCAATTTTGCTTGTTATGGGCATTGTTTCATCAAATGCAATTTTAGCTTCAATTATCAAAGCTGTTGGTGTTGATATGTCTGACACTTTTGGTGGAAAAATCTTTTCAGTTTCTGCACAGTCTGCAAACAAATACAGACACTATGTTGATAATGACACCTATTATCCAACTTCAGATAAAGTAACATTCTATCTTGATGATGCTCACAGACAAATCTGTTTCGGTGATGGTATTGATGACGAAACTCATGTTTATTATCAAGATTATAGTTGTAATGACGGAGTTGTTACTGGACGAAAAAGTTATCTTTCTGTCATAAAAAATGCAAGAAAAATAACCATTGATTCAATTTTTGATCCGCTGGTTCCAAAGGATATTACAAACTTTAATGGTTTCTGTTTTAGAGCTAAAGATAAAGATGACAAAAAACAATATTATTTTGTTATGGCATCTTCAGATAAAGCTGAAGGCATTTACTATTATCTAAAATGCGTTCTAGGTGCGGAAATTTTAACTAAAAATGCAAGTTGGGCGTCGGATGATGTTGGCAAGGAACTCTTGAAGAATCTTGAATCAAACTTTAGTGCTTTATATGACGGAACCTATCTTTCTAGTGTCAATATTCACCAAGGAAGTGAAACTGTTAGGACTGTTTGCAGAAATAGTTGGAACTATTCTCTCATCTACGTAAATCCAGGCATCAGCTTATCTCAAGCTATTTCAAGTTATGGAACTCAATCTCTCGCAGATTTTAATCTTGGCGCTGCAAATTATTCTGGTGCAATAATGTATAATTCACAGTCAGTTGCTTCATACTTCGATGGTGGTCAATTTGGTAACGTTCAGTCAAAAGCTGAATATTCAGTTATGGCTGATGTTATTGATTATATGTGCGATAACAACCTGACATTCTACATTATGGATGCAACAAGTCCACTTATTGATTGGAACTACAAATATAAAGATGCTAGCAATAATGATGCAAGTTATTGCGTTGACACAAAGTGGATTTCAAATAAATTAAGTGGAACGGTTGCTGATCCAACAAATCCAAATATCGGTAATTTAGGTAAATCATCTTACAATATTGCAACAAATCAAGTAAGTAATGTTGCAACAACACTTAAAGATGATTCAAAGGTTCTTACATTCCTTACAAAATATGCAGGAAACTATACATTGCCAGCTGAAAGCGATAACGATATTATCTATACTGCAAAATTCAACACAGGTGATGAACTTGCAGGTTCAAGATATATTGTTTGCTTGAAAGGAAGTGAATATTTCTATCCACTTGTAAACGGCAAAGATTTTAGAATTGATAATAAAAACTATTGTTTTAAGTCAGTTTATTATGCAAGCGAATACAAGGGTGTTGTTTGGGCAAAAGGTACATTTGACACAAATACAGTTGATGCTAGATATGGCAACCCAACATATTTAAAGAATACTTCTTCAGTTGATAACGGCAAAGATTCAATTGTTACTGATACAGACGGCGGTTATTATTATGATGTTAAAGAAAATGGCAATGATTTAATTTTAAATACTTATGATTATTACACAAGACTTGTTTATAATTCAGCATTAAGCAATTATTTGGCAACCTACAACAATGGAAGTTTGTATGCTGAAGGTGAAAGAGATTTAGAAATAAAAACTTATAAAGTTAATGTTGACTCAACAAGTGATTTGCAGGAATCAGAGATTGTTATATCGCTATCTTCATCTTCTCCATTTAAAAGTGAATACAAATTAAAATGGACTGGCGTAACCGAAACTGTTGGTGGTACTAAATATTATCAATTCGCATCTGCTGAAAAAGGTTTTTGTTATGTTATTTATGTAAGTGGAACATCGAGTTACTTCAAAACAAAAGAAGTGAATGGAGTTTTGCAAGTTGATACATCAAAAACTTATAACAACTCAAGTAAAGGTTTGTATCCATGCTATTTGAACGGAAGTGCGTCAAAAGAAGCTAAAAATTTGGTTTTGAAATCTTATACAATCAAAGATTACAAAATTGGAGATGAAGCAAAGAGTATTTTAAAAAATACATTCTCAATTTTTGAAAACACTGAAGATTTTTATGGAACATTTACAAAATCAGTTTTAGCACAATTAAATAATCTTAATTTTGATGTTTTAAAAAGTACAAAATATTTTGATTCAAACTGGGGAACAAGATATTACTATATTCAAAATGAAGGTAAGATGACTCCAAGACCTGCATTCCAAACTGCGGGTGATAGTGAAACTGCCAAAGGTATCTTTAATAACACTCTTGAAGTTAAACTCAAAAGTGCGGAAGCTAGAATGCTTGAGTTTTATGAAAACGCGCAAACTTCAGACTCTGTTTCATGTTTTAGATATCAAATTGAAAATTATTCAAGAAACACATTTGGATGTTATTTGGTAGAAATCAACATTTATTTGTGGAAGGGAATATTTGAATTTAAAACAGGTGTGGTTCAACAGGTTAGCGATACACCAGTTGTTTCAAGCACCTTTAAATATTCTGGCAATGTTTCTGGTATCACATTTGACTATTTCTTTGACCAAAACATAAAACTTCAAACATTCTATGCAGCAAGTGGAATCAACTATGTTCTGTTGTTAGTTGCTTCAGTGCTGATTATCAAAGTTTTGTTCTCTGCACTTTGGGGTGTAATTAAGCGTTTCTATATGATTACGCTTTACTATCTCGCAATGCCTGTTGCGGCTTCAACAATGCCTATTGATGATGGCAAAAGATTTGGCGATTTGCGTGAAAAAATTATGGGTGAAGTGCTTTCAACCTATGGTGTTTTGATAGGACTGAATGTATTCTTCGTTTTACTTGCACCAATTAGAGAAATTTCAAGCACTATTTTCACAGAAGAAGCAATTGCAAATTCTGGAAGTTATTTCTTGAAAAAATTGCCAATTACTGCAAATATGCTCAATGAGCTTATTTACATTTTGTTCTTGCTTGTTGCATTTACTTTAATCAATGAGCTTCCTGGATTTGTTCAGGGTCTTGTTGGAAAAGGTCAAAGCTTGGATAAAACCGGTGCAGCTGTCAAGAATAATGTAAAAACCACAATGAAGAGTGCAACGGATATGATTTCCGGAAAATCACTCAAAAGCGGCTTTAAAGAAGCCGTTTCAATGGCTCCGGGTGTTATCCCTGGTTCGCAGTTCATTATAGATGGTGCCAAAAAAGTTGTTGGTGCTGTTAAGAAAGGTGGCGAGAAATTTAAAGAAGGTGTTGAATCAACTGCTGGTGCTGCTGCTGGCGCCGATGGCGGTGGTGGTGGTCCTTCTGGTGGTCCTGGTGGCCCAGCTGGTGGAAGACCTGCAGGCAACAGCCGTGATAATGGTAAAGACGAAAATGAAGAAAAGAAAGATGGGCAAACCGCTGAAGAAACAAAGAGCCCATTGGATGAAAACCCAGAAGGTCAATCTAGGACAAACATAGAAAATCAGCGAACTGGTGAAGAGTCTCAAAATAATAACAGAGAAAATGCCGAGGAAGAACCAGTAAATGCTTCAGGTGAAAATGAAGTTGATAATAATGGTGAAGAATATCAAGGCGGCATTGGTACAGACGATGAACATATTCGTCTAATTGCTAGAGAAGAACTTGAAAATATCATAAAGCAAAATCCTGATATTTCTAATATGTCTGATAATAGCAAAGATAGTGGTTCAGGTGAAACAGTAAATCAAACTTATAACCAAAATGGTCAGACTGTTGAAAATGAAATAAAAGATGGAACTGAAGAACAGGTTGAACAGAAAAAGAAAACTCTTGAAGAAATGCAAAATGAAGAAATTGCAAAAGTTTCTAGAAAGGGTCTTGACGATGCTGAAGCTGATAAACAAAAAACAGATGCAAATGCTGAAAAATTAAAGAGTAAGATAAATAACCTTTCAAGTGACGGAGATGCTGATAAGATTAAAGCAGAACTTGAAAACACTGCAGCTGGAAAGTCAGCATTAAAGTATTATGATGCTTATATGGCAGAACAGAAAGAGAAAGGAAGAACAGGTCTTGCAGTAAGAAAAGAAGCTTTGAAAGTTATGTCTGATAAGAGCCAAGAAATTGCTGAAGGAAATGTTGACGCTCAAACCAAGAAATATGACAAAACTGTTAGAAATGCTAAATTGAAAGCTGGAGTTAAATTTGGTATTCAAGAAGCAAGCGCATTGCCTGATAGGTTTGCAAATAGCAAGTTCGGTCAAGTTGCAAATGGCTTGTTAGGTTTTGATCAAAGCTCAAAGAAAGGTGCACTTCTTGGACTTGCTGGAAAAGCTGGCGTTCTGGGAGCTGCTGCAATTGCAACCGCAGTTGGTGGCCCACTTGCTGGTGTGCTTATCGCAGGTGGCTCGTTCCTAGCAAAGAAAGGTGTTGGACTCATTAAACAATATAGAGCAGCAGACGATCAAACAAGAGCTAAACTCATTAAAAAATGGGGTGGAAATGCACTTAAAGTTGGTGCGGGCTTCGTGTTTGGCGGTGGTGTTCTTGGTGCGGCTTTGGTTGGTGGAACAATTTTTGCTGCAAATAAACTAAAGGTAAGAAAAGCTAATAAGGGACAACAGCAATTAGCTCAAATGAACCCTGCAATGAGACAACCTTTGACAGCTCCTGCAGGATCTACTGCAACTGGTGCAGCTGCTGGTGCTGCGGCTCAAGCAAACTCAAGAAATGCTGAAGGTGATGCAAGTCAAGGCGCACAAACTGGTGGAACTGGTAATGGTGCACAAGCTGGAGCATCCGCTTATAGTGATAATGCAATATTAAAGAATGTTATCAAAAATGGTGATGAAACTAAATTAAATGAACAATTCTTTGAAAACGGCAAGCTTACAACAGCAAACGGACAAACTCTCGAAAATCTTGAAATTAAGAACGGCAAGATCATGCAAGACGGCAAAGAGCTTAAAGGTAAAGATCTCCAAACTGTTAAATCTGCAATGGCAGGAAAGTTGACTGACAATCAGAGAACCACAGCAGAAGGTAAGATTGCAAAAAGAAATGCATTGCTCGGCCTCGGTGCAAAGGCTTTGGCTGGTGTTGCAGCTGCAGTTTCGTTGGCTATCCCAGGTATTGGACCAGGAATTGCACTTGCAATTGCAGGTGGCTCGTTCCTAGCAAAGAAAGGCGTTGGACTTGTTAAAAAATATAGAGCAGCAGACGATCAAACTAAAGCACAATATATCAAAAAATGGGGCGGCAATGCTCTTAAAGTTGCTGCAGGTGGAGTGCTTACTGGTGGCTTGCTTGGTGCAGCTGCTGTTGGTGGTGTTCTATTTGCCGCTAATAAATTAAAGGCAAGAAAAGCTAGCAGGGGACAACTTCAAATATCTCAAATGAACCCTGCAATGAGACAACCTTTGACAGCTCCTGCAGGATCTACTGCAACTGGTGCAGCTGCTGGTGCTGCGGCTCAAGCAAACTCAAGAAATGCTGAAGGTGATGCAAGTCAAGGCGCACAAACTGGTGGAACTGGTAATGGTGCACAAGCTGGAGCATCTGCTTATAGTGATAATGCAATATTAAAGAATGTTATCAAGAATGGCAATGTAGATGAACTCAATGAACAATTCTTTGAAGATGGCAAAATTACAACAGCTGACGGACAGACTTTTGATAATCTTAAAATAGATAAGAAAGGCAATGTCATTCAGACAATCAATAGAATTGATGAAAATGGCAAAGTCACAAAAGATGAGCAAAAGCTTAAAGGTGACAAGCTCAAAGCTGTTCAAACTGCAATGGCAGGAAAACTTACTGACAATCAGAGAACTACAGCAGAAGGTAAGATTGCAAAACGAAATGCATTGCTCGGTCTCGGTGCAAAGGCTTTGGCTGGTGTTGCAGCTGCAGTTTCGCTGGCTATCCCAGGTATTGGACCAGGAATTGCACTTGCAATTGCAGGTGGCTCGTTCCTAGCAAAGAAAGGTGCAGGACTTATTAAAAAATATAGAGCAGCAGACGATCAAACTAAAGCACAATATATCAAAAAATGGGGCGGCAATGCTCTTAAAGTTGCTGCAGGTGGAGTGCTTACTGGTGGCTTGCTTGGTGCAGCTGCTGTTGGAGGTGTTCTATTTGCCGCTAATAAATTAAAGGCAAGAAAAGCTAGCAGGGGTCAATTACAAATAGCACAAATGAACCCTACAATGAGACAACCTTTGACAGCTCCTGCAGGATCTACTGCAACTGGTGCAGCACAAGCTGAAGCAGCTCAAACAAATGCAAGAAATGCTGAATCAGGTCAAGATGCAGTTTCAGAATATAGTAATAGTGCAATATTAAAGAATGTTATCAAGAATGGTGATGAAACCAAATTGAATGAACAATTCTTTGAAGATGGCAAGATAACAACAGCGAACGGACAGACAATTGAAGGCCTTGAAATTAAGAATGGCAATATTATGAAAGACGGCAAAAAACTTAAAGGTGAAGAGCTTAAGTCTGTTCAAAATGCAATGGCTGGAAAATTGACATCAGCACAAAGAAATTCAGCTGCAGGAAAGATTGCTATCAAGAAAGCAAAAAACAGCATTATTGCTAAAGGCTTGATTGGTGCGGCTGCTGGCATTGCAATGTTAATTCCAGGTGTTGGAGTTCTTGCTGCCGGCGGAATTTTGGCTGGTTCATTCCTAGTAAAGAAGAGTGCTGGTGCAATTAAACGCTACAGAGCTGCAAATGATCAAACAAAAGCCCAAATGATTAGAAGATTTGGCGGAAGAGTGATGAAAGTTGCAGCAGGTGCTGGAATTGCGGCCTTTACTGTCGGAACTCTCGGCATGGGCGGTGTTGGACTTGCTGCAGGACTTGGTGCTGCAGGTGTTGGCGGTGTTATGTTTGCTAGAAGCAGAAGAAGGGTTAGAAGATCTTCTGCAGGGCAACTTCAAATTTCGGAAAGAAATCCAAGTTTTGCTCAACCTTTCACTGCTCCAAGTGGAACTACTGCAACTGGTGCAGCACAAGCTGAAGTTTATCAAGCAAGTCTGAAAAATGATGGTGTTTCAGAATATAGCAACAATGAAATTTTGAAGAATGTTATCAAAAGTGGTGATGAAACCAAATTGAATGAACAATTCTTTGAAGATGGCAAAATTACAACAGCTGACGGACAGACTTTTGATAATCTTAAAATAGATAAGAAAGGCAATGTCATTCAGACAATCAATAGAATTGATGAAAATGGCAAAGTCACAAAAGATGAGCAAAAGCTTAAAGGTGACAAGCTCAAGTCTGTTCAAAATGCAATGGCTGGGAAACTAACATCAGAGCAAAGAAATGCTGCTGCAGGAAAAATTGCTATCAAGAAAGCAAGAAACAGCGTTATTGCTAAAGGTTTGATTGGCGCGGCTGCTGGTGCTGCAATGTTAATTCCAAATACTGGAGTGCTTGCTGCTGGCGGAATTCTAGCTGGTTCATACCTAGTAAAGAAAGGTGTCGGACTTGTTAGAAAATATAGAGCAGCAGACGATCAAACAAAAGCACAATATATCAAGCAATGGGGCGGCAATGCTCTTAAAGTTGCAGCAGGTGCCGGAATAGCTGCATTTACTGCCGGAACTCTCGGCATAGGCGGCGTTGGACTTGCTGCAGGACTTGGTGCTGCAGGTGTTGGCGGTGCTCTATTTGTTAAAAATAGAAAGGTTAGAGTTGCAGGCGCTCGTGTTGGAGGACAATCTTACGCTGGAAATCAGCAAGTTGGTGGTTACCAATCTTATTCAGCCGCTCCAACTGGACCAAGTGTTGGTCAAGTGGTTTCAACTGAACAAACACAACAAATTATAAATAATGCACAACTTCCAGCAAACATCAAACAAATGATTGATGAAGCTGTTGCAAACGGCTTGATGCTTGAAGGTGCAAACCGTATGGCAGTTGCTGCTCAAATTGCAAATAATCAAGCAATTTCTGATTCAAACTTTGTCACAAACACAAATGATGCTTACAGAAATGCTGTTGCAAACTTGTCGGGAACAACAGGCGGAAGAGTTATTGCAGCTGATGTTCTTTCATCATTTGCTACAGCAACGGGCACTAATAATTTGGATGCCGCAAACTATTTGATTTCAGATGAACAAAAAATTGCAATTTACAAGTCAATGATGACAAGTGAACAACTTGACACATTCAATCAAAAACTTGAAGAAAATGCAAACATGTCAATTAAAGACCAACTTAGACTTATTGAAAATAGCACAGATAGAAATGGTCTTGGTTTGAACCTTGGCATATCAATTGGTGCAAAGGGGTTAGGCTTTACCGTAAACGATATGAGTGTGCGCGGAAAAGGTGCAAAAGACGATAGCGTAAATGTTGCTATTGCTCAACTTCTTTCACATCAAGACATTTCAAGTGATGCTGTTGTGGATTCAATTGTTAGAACAGGTTACAAAAACAACACAACTCGAGCAATTGCCGGAAACTATGCACTTACACTTAACTATCAAAACGAAACAACTGGAAATATTACAGGTAGTGATTATCATCAAACTGTGTTTGATAGAGCACAAAACAATGCTGATATCAATGCAGAAGCAATTTATCTCTACCTTCAAAATAATCCAGAAAAGCTTAAAGAGTTTAAGTCGCAATATCGTATTACAGACGACACAAAAGATGATGTTATTCTTGAATCAATCAAGCAGGGTGTTAAAGATAGCAATTCTATGCTTGGACAAATCAAGACTCAAGATTATGCAAAAGAGCTTTCCGCTGTAACTGCAAAACATGTTGGAAATGGATCATTCAAAGTTCAAGCATTTGATTTGTTGTCAAAAGCTCAACAAATGGATTATTCAGCTCACTTGTCTGCAAATATTGCTGCAATTTCAACAGGCAATCTTTACGGAAGAACAGAGCAAGAACAAATAACTGAAAGACAACTTTCTGAAGCAAGTTTTGGAGACAAAGAACTTGTTTCAGCATTCATGAATTCGTCAACCGAAAACAAGGATGAAATTGTTAATAAAATTGTTGCTAAATATTTCAATATTCTTGGTGAAAATGGAAATGTTGATATAAATTCAGACGAAGCGAAAAAGCTTATTGCTGAAATCAATTCAAATCCAAACAGCGAAAACGGAAGATTATTTACAGACTTAACTCAAAAAGCGCTTTATAATCCAGAAGAAGTCCTTGTGGCTTACGCTAAAGCAAAGATTTTAGGCAAGACTCAAGAATTTAGTTCTGCATCAATCAGAAACAACACTGCAGACACTGTTGTTGTTGAATCTATCATGAAAAATACTCCAATTGATTTGGTAAATGAAATTTCACAACAAGAAAAAGATAATTTTGCAAAATACTCTAAATTACAAACTCAAAGTTTTAGATCTCAAAGTGCATTTAGTGAAGCAAACTTTGAATTAAGCAAGCTTGAAGTTGGTCTCGAAGGCAAGACACTTTCAGCTAAAGAGAAAGAAAAATTTGAACAAGCGAAAGCTGGTGTTGCGCAACTTGAATTAAGGGCAAAATCAGATAGCGAAAAAGTTGGACAAGCTTTTGTTTCTCTTGGCATTGCTAATAACAAAGCTTACATTGCAAGAGAACAGCAGTTGCTTTCTGAGCTTCAATCAAAAGTTCTTTCAAAAGATTCCGCATCTTTGGAATTTAACACAGAATTAGATAAATTTATAAATGGCAACACTGAACATCAAATGTTTATAAACAGAATGTTTGGTGAAGCTGGAATGAATATTTCGCAAGTTAAGAAAACAAGTCCACAATATATTTCAGAAAAACTTGGGGAACTTGCAAACCGTCGCTCACAAGAACTCGATTCAAGAACATCAGCTCTTTCTCAAACAACAAATAAGTCTTTGTCTAACGAAGAATTTGTTAAAACCATAATGCAAAATTCAAACGAGCAAGAAAAAGATATAATCACAAATCAACTCGTTTTGGATGCGGTTGGAATCGAGCATGAAAATGGCAAAGTGAATACCGATTCAGTGGGTTATACTGCCGTTATTGATGAAATTATTTCAAATGAACAGAACAAAGCATGGCAAGATAAGATTCAGAATATTGACTGGTCTAGTGATGAAGCTGTTTCGGTGGTTGTTGGCTACTCAAAAGCCAAGATACTTGGAAAGCAAACTGATAAGAATATTGATGCTTATATTTCTGGCGGCGAAAAGGGCAAACAAGTAAACGAACGTGTTCTTGAAAATATCACGAAACTCGGAAGCGTTAAATCGAAGTCGCCTGAAGTTCAATCTATTGTTGAAGATTATGAAGCCTATGGCAATTTGACAGACGAAGATGCTCAAGAATTGATTGGTGCAAAATCAAAACAAACGGAAATGTATAATCAAGTTAAAGAGTCGTTCGGCTACAAAGAAGGTGGCGACAAAGCCACAAATGTTGCTGCTGAAAAAGCAATGAAGGCATACATTGATAGCAATGGTCAAAACAAAGAAATTTTAAATTCTGCAGGCATCAAGGTTGATCAAAAACTCTTAAATGCTGTTAATAAAAAATACTTCACATTTGACGAAACTGGTAAAACACAGGCTGAAAATATCAATATTACAGCAGCACTTGCTGAAGAAGAATCATCAAAAGTTCAAAGGCTTGAAGCTTTGCAAAAAGCAAACAAAACAAAGGCTTCACTTGAAAAGCAATTGCAGGCAATGGGTTATACATCAGGTGTGCAAGCTGGCGGAGTTACAAACACCACCGCTGAACGCGCTATTGATAATCTTAAAGCACAATACTTGTCAGGTGAAAGAGATATTTCTAAATTAAACTCAACAGCTCAAGGATTTACAAATGCTAGTCAAGTTGCCGAGTTCTTAAGACAAACTGTTCCAGCAGAACAACTTGCGGAACTCAAACAAGAGACTTCTCAAAATGGTTTTGCGACACTTTCAATTGCTGAACAAAATGCACTTCTTGCAAAACTTGCAGCTCAAGATACTGGTGCAACAAGAATCCTTAAAAATAACAATGTTGACATAAATTCAATGGATTTGATTTCTAAATTCTTAAATTCACCAGCTGGCGAAGCTTTGAAAGAAAGACTTATTTCAGAAATCACAGAAACATTGTTTGCTATGAATGCTGCAAAACTCGGACTTTCTGATTCACAAGCTTATTCACTTCTTCAAAAACAAACAACAACAAAACAAAGTGCTGAAGTTTATGAACAACAACAAGGCATGCTTATTTCAAACGAAAGAGTTAAGAAAGAACTTGAACAAACTTCACATAGTGAAAACGCAGAAAAAGTTATTTCAACTGCTGCAGGGAAAGTTCAATTGTTAACCGAAGCTGAAAAACAACAGGCAATTGTTGAAGGCATTTACAGCTATTTAAGCTCAAAAGCAAAGGATCAAATTCAATCTGTTGAAAAGAGCGGTGTAGGTAAAGAAGCAAAAACTGAAGTTGAAAGAAAACAACAAGTTATTAGTTCATTCAAAGAAAATAATCGTGAGCTTTACAGAGAAGCAGAAAGCATGACTTATGCTCAAGCAATTGCTGTTGCAAACAGAAACATGATTGCAAACGGTGGACTTGAGCGTCAGAGATCAGTTGCTTCACTCATTTGGAATAATGACGAGTTCAAAGGAAAGGCTGGCGCTTTGTATAAAGCTGAAAACCATGGTTCTGAACTTGACAATATTAGTGAAATTGACAGAAACAACTGGTTGTTTAACAACTATTCAAGATTTATTTCTTCTGGTTCAGATATATTGAAAGACATAAACAAAAAGATAACTGACATGCCAGTAGATTTCAGAACTCAAGCAAGTAACAGAAAAGTTCTTAACAACTTGAATCAGACAGAATTTGATAACATCATCAGAGAAATGAAAACTGATGGTGAAAAGATAGTTTCAACTGCAAAACAAAATATTATTGCAAAGGAAAACATAAACGGCAAACTTACCGAAATTCCTGATGTTAGCAAGATGTCTAAACAAGAAGCAGGCGAATATTCTGCAAATAAATCAATGCTTCAACAATACTACAGACATAACGAAAATTCTGAAGAGTTTGCAAACTTGTTCAGAAATGTAACACTCATCAATGATAGTGAGTCTATCAGACGAATCTTGTCAAACAACAATCCAAATGCAAGCGAAAAAGAAATCTTCGATGCCAAAGTTCAAGCATTAAAGAATAATGCTGAATTTACCGGAAGAGCAATGGTTTCTGTGTTAAGTTCTGCGCAAAATCAAGAAACATTCACAAAGATCAAAGATTACTTGAAATCTAGTGGTATTGATTTTGAAAGACTTTCAAATACTGAAAAATCTCAAAGAATTAAAGAAGTTTTGAAGGATGAAAAATTTGTTAAAGGAAACAAAATTGACACAGCAAAACTTAATGATTTGTTTGAAAAGAAAATTATTTCTAATTCAAGCACTGCAACAAACTATGATGTTAAAATGGGTCTAACTCAAGCGCAAATCAGTGCATTCTTGAGATCTGGACAAGGCGAGCCTGTTAGAGAAAGACTCATTGAAGTTGGTGCTCACAGACCTGAACACATGTTTGACAGAAGAAGATATCGTCAAGCTCGTGCAAATCATGTTATCAACAATCCTGTAATGAAGAAAATTTTCGTCAACACAATGATTCGTGAGTTCTATACTGATGCAGAATTTAAGAAACTCATTCAAAGGGAACTTTTAAACCAAGACAGCAACTTGTTCGAAGAAAGATTTAAAAAGATGACCAGAGAGCAAGTCAACAAATACATCAATGATCATATTGATGAGCTTCGTGAAAAATTGGGAACGAATGAACTTTTGAAGAAAAATAAAGCAGGAAAATTTGAATTTGCCGATACGGCTAACTTTGCTAATTACAGCAGAACGATTGATAATCTTGAATATCAAAACCCAACATTTGCAGGAAAAATGAAAGATTCTCTTAAGGGTGTTCTTAAGAAAATGATGGGTGTAAAAACCGACAAAAATGCTGATGTTGACGATCTTATGAGAGATCTCACAAGCAAACTGGAAACTGATGAGAAACTCCAATCTGTAATCAAAAACATAACAAAAACAACTGTTAAACAACAATTTAATAATTTCCTTAATGGTGATGATGTTAGAGTTTTGGTTGAAACAAATGTAGACAAGAGATTAAACGACCCAACAATTGCAAATAGAATCTATAGCAATCACAATGCAGCACTTGCTTCAAAAATAAGCAGGTTAGAATCACAGATTGCTAGTCTCAGAAGAGAATACGCTGCAAGCAAAAAGAAAAAATAGCAGTTAATAAATATCACAAAATAAAACTTTGGAGATAGGTTAATGGAAAATGAAGAAATTTTAGAAGAAATTAAACAGCTAAAAAAACAAATTGATGAGCTGAGTAGGCAAGTCATTGATTTTAAGCTGCCAAAAAACTACGAACAAATGTCTGAAGAAGAAAAGAAAGCCTATCAAAAAAGACAGGAACAGCTGAAAAAACAAGCTTTAAAAGAATTGGATAACTATAGTGTAGTTTTGAATGACTACACTATGGTTAGTTATCCAAAAAATAAAAATATAGTTGTATCATTTTTAAGAGATGTTGGCTCTCTTTCTTCAATACCTTTGGAAAGAGACACTTTTAAAAGAACTATTCCTGAAAAATTTAAAGAACTTCATAAGAAAAATCTGGAAGAAATTGAAGCACAAATTGAAAGATATAATTCAACAAAAGCTATTAGAAACGACAGGATTGAATTTGGACCTAATTTTAACAATTTTATTGAAACCTATTTCAGCAAAATTGCAAGTATCAATCTTGACAGAATGTCTAACAAATACTTTTTAAAAGAGTACGATAGACAGCTTGACAAAAACGGCAATGTTATTGGCGATCAATTCAAGTTTCAAAATTTAACAGATGATCAAAAGAAAGCTTTAATAAAAATTAGAATTAAAATGTTTGCTGAAAAACTTGATAAACTTCAAAGAGTTGCTGAAACAAAGGTTAGGCAAGACAGTAAACAAAAAATGGAAACATATTTGGAAAAATATGGTTTCTTAAACAATCAAACTTCATATAGAAACGGATCAAAAAAGTTCACAACAGTTAAGTCAGTTGTAAGTGCTTCAGGTCTTCAAATGAATAAAATGAAACTCGTTAAGGGGAGTGAATTATTCTCAAAAACAAAGACTGACGAATCAAGAGACGAAAAGAATAAGGCTAGACTAATTGAACTAAATGTTATGCGTGAAAAATTTGACAATTTCGTTAAGTTTTATAAGGGCAATGGCAGACAATTTGCCATTGAATTTGAACAAAATTTCCCAGAAATCGCAGACAAGCTTTATAATCAAAAGGTTAGCAACGCACTTTCTTTTAGAAGTCAAAATCTTTCTTCAAGCCCAATTTCTGTGCAAGAACATGAAATTGAAAAACAATTTGATGAAGAACTCAGAAAGGTGAATTTTAGATTAAGATATCGTTCATTTTATATTCCAGCGTCAGTTTCTGTTTGCACTGGATTTTTGGGCAAGCAATTAACAAATGCAAAAACTCAAACAGAGAAAAATCTTGACGCGATGAAGGTTAAAGAATACGACAGAGAACTTAAAAACATATCGCTTCGTGAAGATTTGATTGGTTATGAAAGTATATTTGAAAGTTTAAACTCTAATCTGCAAAAAGAGTTCACAGAATACATTCAAAAAGATAAGAAAAATTTTGATAAAAAATCCGAAAGTTCAAAGAAAAGCGAACTTAAAAAGTTTATTGCAGATCGCATTGAAAAACTTGAAGAAACTGTGCATAGAAACAAATTTTTCTCGCTTGGAACAGAAAAACTTGAAAGACTCAGTGGCATATTGATTGATCGTGATGAAAAAATCGCTTCAAGAGAAATTAAAAATGTGGTTGACACTTTAGGTCAAGAGCAGGGTGAATTATACAAACGAATTTTGCAGTCAGTGAAAGAATTGAATGCAAAATATATCTATGAAAAATCTGTTGTGGATAAGCTCAGCGAAAACCTTGAATCTTATACAAGCAAGCCTTATTCTTACGAAAATAACAATCAAATGCAGAAGATTATCAAAGACATCAACTCGCACAATAAAAAGATGGCAATTATCAAATCGTCCCTTGACAGCGCGATGCAAAGAAAGGTTTCGTTTGAAAATAATTTTGCTTCACAGCAAATCAGCAAGGCAATCACTTCAGAGTCCAGCAAAGCAGTTTCATTCAACACTTCAAAGAGTGTGCTTGACAAATACGCATTTCCTGCTGTTGATGCTTTTGGTGAAGTTTATTACATTGAAAAGGGCACAATTGAAGGAAAACAAATTGAAAAGATTGTTGCTTCTTTCATTATGAATTTTAAAAACCAAGTTCAAAATATGAAAGCTACTTTTGCTGGCACAAATTGCACAGAGATTATCGATTATATTGCAAAACTTGAAGACAAACTTGAAGATGATTTTGGTTCGAATATTCGTGACTTAAAGAAGACTCAAAAATTCTTTAAATCTCAAATGGAAGGCCCTGCAAAATCGTATGAAGAAGCGATTATAAATGAACTTGAAAAATATAATCAAAGACTCACAAAAATTGAAAGTGATTTAATTAAAAAATTAAAATCAATGAATGTCGAAATTGGTGATGTAACACTGGCAAAAAATAAAAAATAAAGCATATTTTTGTCACAAAATGCAAGTATATATTTGCTTGAAAAACGCGAAAGTTATATACTATTATATATAGGAGAATTTACATTTATGGAGAGAATGATACCTAAGTCAACTAAAGTTAAAGTTGAGTTTATTAAGGGTTTGAATTTTGGAGACATTTTTGTCATTTTATTCGCACTTATTATTCTTGCACTTGCTTGGACAAGTGGTTTTTCGACTGTAACAAAACTTGTACTAACTGGTGTCACTGGTCTTGTTTTTGGTATTCTTTTTATGAGTTTTGAACCAGGCGTAAAAATGTATAATCAAGTGGGTGATTTGTTTAAATATTTCTTTGGTATAAACACCTACAAAAGAATGAAAAAATCTTCTGGCTCAAACAAAGACGTAAAAGCACTTTTCCCATACATTGGCATCTTGGAACAAGATTACGACGAAAAGAGAAAAATCGGTATTATTGATTACAAAGAATATTTTGGTGCAGCAATCGAACTTAACTCAATCCAGTTTTATTTGATTTCTGAAACCAGACAAAATTCATATATTGAAACTTTGGAAAATGCATTCAAGACAATCGGCACAGATGAACTTGGTGCAATTTACAAATTTTCAAGACCTATGGTTTTTGATAACTACATTGACAACGAATGCAAAAAGAGAGAAGAAATTCTTGATTCAGTTAGAAATGGTTCAACAAACATTAACGAAGCTAGACCAAGACTTGAAATCGCTGAAGCCAGAATTCAAAACCTTGAGCAAATGAATGTTGACAGTGAATTTCCTGTTATCAAAGACCACATGTATATTGCGTTCTTCTGTCAAAACATTAAAAACCTTTTGCAAGTTGTAAACTTTGCAGCAAGCACAATTGAAAGTGGTTCTGGCGGTGCAATTGAACCAAAAATTCTTGACAGAAACCAAACAGCAATTTTCTTAAAGAGTTTTTATAATTCGAATTTTGATGAAAGAGATGTTAAAAAACTTGATCCAAAAGAACTTTTGGACTGGGTTGCTCCAGACAAAGTTACCTTTGGTTTAAACAGACTTTCAATTGATGGAAAAGCGCAAACAGTATTCCAACTTTCTGAATATCCATTGTCTGTTCCAAATGCTTGGGGAAGAGCATTCTTCTCTGTTCCTGGCGCCAAAGTTTGCGTTAAGTTTAAACCAGTTGGTCAAGATGAAGCTGAAAAGCGTTTGGATAAGGCTATCATCAATGTTAGAATGGCGGGTTCTGAAGGCAGTGCAAAGGCTTCTGCGGTTTTGGAAAATGAAACCCACTTAAAAACTTTGACAGAGCTTTTAACCTATATTAAGCAAGGTTCAGAAATGCTTTTGGATACAAACATCTATATGATGGTTGAACAAGAACAAAAGAAAGCATTTAGAACACAAGTTCTTCGTGCAGGTTTTAGATGCTACGACCTTTTCGGAAAACAAAAAGAAGGTTTCACAAACTGCAATGTTTCAAGACGTATGAAACTTCGTCGTTTTGAAAGAGGTTTGAATTCTTCATCACTTGCAGCAATTTTCCCATTTGTTTCAGATGCTATTCAAGACCCTAAAGGCTTCTATGTTGGTATGAACTCTGAACCAGTATTTTTGGATTTCTTCCAAAGAGACAAAGAGCGTATCAATTCAAACATGGTTATCATGGGTAAATCTGGTTGCGGTAAATCATTCTGTACCAAATCAATCCTTGCAAACCTTGCTGCTGATAACAGTAAAATCTTCATTCTCGACCCTGAAAAAGAATATGACATCATTGCTAAAAATATGTACGGAAAAGTTATTGATGTAGGTTCTGCTCGTGAAGGTCGTATCAATCCACTTCAAGTTAATGCTTCTCAAGACGATGAAGAAGCAGGTGGCGGTAATGTTGCTCTTGCTATGCACATGCAGTTCTTGGAAACATTCTTCGGAATGATTCTTGATGGTATTACAATGGACGGCATGGAACTTTTGAATGAAGCATTAAAAGAGCTTTATGGTAAGTTTGGTATCACAAATTCAACTCAAATTGAAAATGTAAAGCCAGAGCAGTTCCCAATCATGCAAGACCTTTACAACTACATTTGTGAGCTTTATGAAAACTCAACAGATGATTATAACAGAAACAACTATAAGATTTTGAAAATCTATCTTAATAAATTTGCTGAAGGCGGAAGAAACGCGGTTCTTTGGAATGGTCCATCAACAATTTCTTCAGCAGAAAACTTCATCGTGTTTAACTTCCAATCACTTCTTGCAAATAATGCCGGCGCTGTTGCAAATGCGCAAATGCTTTTGGTTATGCGTTGGCTTAACAACGAAGTTATCAATAACAAGGATTACAACGCGAGATTCCACACAAAAAGAAAAGTTATTGTAGTTATCGATGAAGCCCATGTATTCATCGATCCTAGAAAAACCGTTGCTCTTGACTTCATGCAACAAATGGCAAAACGTATCAGAAAATATGAAGGTTCTCAAATTGTTATCACACAGAACATCAAAGACTTTACTGGTTCGCCTGAAATTGCAAGAAAATCAATGGCTATTATCAATGCTTGTCAATATTCACTCATCTTCTCACTTGCTCCACAAGATATCACCGACTTGGTTGTTCTTTATGAAAAAGCCGGAAAAATCAACGAAAAAGAGCAAGACACAATTTGTACAAACCCTCGTGGTAGGGCGTTCTTGATGACAAGTCCTTACTCAAGAACAAATGTCGATGTCTTGGTTAACGACAGAGTTAGAAACTTATTCGAAAAACTCAGAGACGACGCAAAATAATCCAAAAGGAGAAAACATAACAAATGTTAAATTTTGTAAGCAAATTCCTAACAAATAGTGCTGCAAATTTTGTTGCTGATGCGTCTTGGCCTTTGGTTTGGCTTAAGATGATTGGCAGAACAATTGCAAATACATTTATGAATGTATTTGGTGTTGTGTGGAATTTTATTACAAAGTATATTTGGTATGTTACTAAATGGGTTTTAGGCATTATTGATGCAATGCAACTTGCATTCACAAGACTTTTAGGACTAGATTTAAAAACAAACACAAGCACATCGCTTGGAGAATATATTGATGGTCTGAAATCTATCACAACAAACGGATCAAATTATTATGATTATTTGTTAAAAATTTTCAGAGCAGTTTTCGGTGTTGCAATCATTTTGATGATTGTATTTACAATAATTTCTATGGTTATGCAAGAATATAAGCTTGCAACAAATGGCTATCAAAAAGCCGATAACCAAAAGGGAAAACTAATCAAAATTTTATTAAGAAATATTGTCACAATTTTCTTAATGCCACTTATTTTCTACACACTGATTGTTGGAACTAATGCAATTTTAACATCATTTTATCGTGCGATAGGAAATTACAGCGACACAACAATTGCTGGAAATGTGCTTGCAGCATCAACTTATGATGCAAATAGATACAGAGCTTATGCAAATGCAAACAAGCGTATTCCAATAACAATCAATGTTTATTCAATGGAGAACGCGTTTGGTGCTTCTCGCAGCGATGAAGAAATCAAAAAATCAATTCAAGACCCAAAAACTCAAGAAATTTTAAAAGCTATCGGTGGTGCTTTTGCAAACGATAGTTTCTTGCCTTTTGAGAAATCAACAACAAACTCTGGTGGAACATGGGAGAGTTACAAAAACTATTCTCTCACTATAAATAACACAGTTTATGAAGATCTTGGTGATTATTTTGAAAATTTTATCTGCACGAGAGAACAATACTATGTTTTGGCTGATTTTGTTGACTATTGTCAAAGATATAATATCAAATATTATGTCAAAGCAATGTCAGAACCAGATATCTGCTGGAAGTATGTTGATAATATCTCTGCACAGATAGATAATGACGGAAATGCACTTTCAGATATTTCATTGAACATCAAATATCGCAATGCTGAAATTGTAAACAGTCCTTCACTCACAACAAATGCGGCAGATTTAACAGATGACTCTTATTCTTTAAGTTTAACAACAAAACTTGACTTAACTTCACCAATTTCTGATGCTCTTAAAACCGCTTCAACACTTTTGGGCGTTAATGGTGAAACATCAAAATTTAATGAAATGGAAAGAGATGATTCAGGTGATTTCACAAATCTTGTTTCTTGGGCAACCAGAAAAGCCTTTTTGAAACTTTCAACTGTTTATGATAACAACTGGAACAGATTGAGTGGTTTCAGACTTGATGATTCAACCACTTGGACATATTCAGACCAAATCATTGTTTATGAATATTATCGCTTCCAAAATGCCTTTGGTTCAACAAACAACACATTGGAAGATTATACTCTTGAAGATTTGCAAAAATATGGTGCAAAACTTGACGCTTTGGAAATGACTTATAGAAATTATAATTCAAACACAAAGACCTATTCAGAAGAGCACACACTTTATTGTGTTAAACTCAATGGAACATATTATAGACTAAAAGAATCAACTGAATATTTTGATGATTATGGTCATGCATACTTTGTTTTGGACGTAATAGATCCAGAAGTTAACTATTTCACAAACACAGTTTTGACAATCCAAAAGAATGGTACCAAAAACTTAAAATTAACTGGTAGAGATAGCAAAACTTTTGACTTGAATAATTCGGATACTTGGGGATTCACATCACAAGTTTTGATTTATGAATATTTCAAGGATCTTTCACTTTCAAACGGACTCAGAAGAACAAACAAATTCACCGATTTTGTCAGTGGTGTAGATTTTGAAGTTTACAAAATCAATGGTGTTAATTACATTTATATCAATGGCACATATTATGCTTTTGCTGGCTTTGGTTCAGGCAATACAGATAATGGTACATTTTTAATCCCAACAACGAGTGCGAGAGAAAGATATTTTTCTTATAAACTATCAGCCGAAAATCAAGCTCAATATGGAATTGGAAATCTTGGAAGTTTGTTTACAACTGCGGAACCTGCTGCATTTACCCAAATTAAAGAAACAAATGCATACTATCAGAAATATTCAAAAATGAATACAAAGTTATCTGAAGATTTTTCTTTTTATAACAGCGACACATGGACATTTAGAGACTATGCTTTGATGTATCTTTATATCACTAAAATTTCTGGAACAACAGGAAACACAATAACCACAGATTCGCTTCGTGTGTTTGGGCTTTCGGGTGATATTGGAGTTTCAAGTGGTGGAAAATACTACATGTCTATCAAGGTTGGGACAACAACATATTATCTTGACCTTGAAGAGTTTAGCAAAACATCTGAACTTAAAATCACTTCAACCATTTCACCAGATTTGTTTGATAATATGAATCTTGGTCTTTCAGGTGTTGATCTTGTTTCAAACTACACGGAAAATCTTGACACAGACAGGCTGATAAATAGTGCTGTTTCAACAAAGGTTTTCTATTTGTCTGAAACTTTTGATGCTTACAATGCAAGAACTTGGACTATTGGCGATTATTTGATGATTTATCTCACAAGCAATGGAATTATCAACATAGACATTGGCATGATTGAATTGCAAGGCTATTCTTCAGTTATTTACGAAGTTGACGGCAAAAGATATTATCGCTTCGGAAGATTTGGAGACGGCAATGCATTTTATCTTGATGAATCACAAATTTCGGAGTTGGGGTATACTGTTGAAAAATGGTTTAATACAAATTTAATGTCATATATTTTGGTTCAAATGTATGGACTTGACCCTTCAGACATTGAGTTTAATGAAAATGATTTTGCGGGCGGTGTTGTTTCTAATCCGGATGCTTACATTTATAGCATGAATGGAGATTATACAAACATAAAGAGCATTCAATATGCTTTGGCTCGTGAAATTCTCAAGAAAGAAGCAGTTAAAAATGACATAACAATGCTTGATTACACCTACTCAAACCCTGAAATCAACGCAAATGATTTGTCGACATGGAGATATCTTGACCTTATTATTTTTGAGCTTACTGGAACTCTTCCAACAACAGAAAATCCATATAAAACACGCCTTTTCAATAGCACAAATATCTATATGGAAGTGGGTGACTATTTTGTTGATATTTCTAGTGTAGGGTTAAAACAATGTTTAACTGATAGCGGAAAGCTTTTAACAAATCGACTTTTTGCCAAGAATTCAAGAAGTTTTTCAACGCTTAACAATTTTAATATTTACTATAACAACAACTTCGCAAATAGCACAGCAGATTCACTTACTGATGAAACATCGCTTGGTAAGTTTTACTATTATTCAACAAATTTGAAGGGTAGTGGAAATGCGAATTTTTCTATAAACACAATCTATTCAGATCTTGACATGGTTTTGGTTAAAAACAATGTGCCAATGACAAGTGATGGATATTATTTGTTTGACGCATACAGCCAAAATGGTGAAACTTATATTAAATTGAAAGACGGATTATACCTTGGTATTTCTTCAAGAACTAGCGCTTTGATTTATTTTGAAACCAATTCACTAATTTCAAAACAAGCTTCTATATTTGCTAAAGATGGCGAGTATTCTTCATTTGGTGGAACGGTAAATCAATTTGATGCACTTCTTTATTCAATTCTTAACTCATCACAATCACAAACCTATACAATCTATAAGTTTAAAGGTGATAATACAAAATATATTAAGATTAACGATACAATTTTGTTTTATGATGAGACACTTGCGGCAAATTCTGTTTCAACAGGTCAGTTCTCAAAAGAAGAATATGTTGATTTGCTTTATAATCTTTACTATAAAGACACATTCGTTAGAGATTCTATGCCAAGTGTTAAAAATGAGTATTCTTCAATCGCAATAAATGCTCCTAGTGATATGGATTTTGAAGCATATTCATCTTGGACTGGAATTGAAATTATTTTAAAACAACTCGGAGTTGCTGATATTTCCGATTGTAAGTTGTTGGAAGATAGAAATGGAAAATTTTATCTTTATGATGAAGAAAGTAACAAGTATATCATTTTGGATGGTCTTGTAAATGTCTCGTTAATTTATACAAGTGGAAATGTTACAGGCGCAACACTCGCTAATGCTGAATATGAAAAAATGATGTGGAGACTGTTTAACCTTAATGTTTTGGATGCCACTGTTGATAAGTTTAACACTCCAAAATATTTTAGCAATAGTTCTCTTGACATTAGCGCTACCGGTTCATTTTCAACTTTTAAGACTGATGTAACAAGTTATGTAGAACAACTTGCTGACTTATCTAATACTTATAGAAATTGGACACTCATGGGTTTATTTAGCGCATATATTGACCCAAATCGTAACAATCAATATGTTTATCAATATTATGCAGATGGCTCAAGCTATTATGTTTTTGAAGGTGTGGATGAAACCTATATTATTCCTAGTGATTTTAATCTTTTTGAAAAACAACTATTCACATATACAGCTGCTATAAGCATAGTTTCGGGCTCTCCACTATCTTCAATTATTGCTTCAAAAGGCTATAGTTGCATGGGAGTTTATGAACTAACTAAGATTAAAGATGATAGTGGTAAAGGCTACATTATCTACAACATGTATAGTAGTTCAGAAAATAAGAACTATGGCGTGTTTGGGTTGCCAGATGCAAATGTTGCATCTAACACGCTTTGGTATTTAAAAGTTGCTGAAACTCCGCATTATGTTGATGGCAATCCAATTTATGATGTCGACCAAATCACAGATTTAAATAGGGCGTCAATATTTGAGAAAAAAACATTGCCAATTTCGCAGTCTGGAAGTTGGAACATAATTGATTTTGTTGTTTCATACACAACCGGCACAACCCTTGGTTCATATATTGCAAGTGTTGTTTATGTTTACCAGGGAAGATACTATGTAAAATTCAATGAAACTTATGTTATGATTCCAGTTTCAGGCGATTTTAAAAATGTATTTAAAGGCGTTTCTAACAACAAAGGTGAAATCGTCGATACAAGTGTTATTAAACTTATGTATGCCTTGACAACCATAAAACCATGTGCTGTTCAACGTAAATTGATTGGAAATGTAACCATATCGGATGGTATTGATACTTTTGAAAATGAAAATTTAAGGAAAGCAACAAGTGGAGCACTCCAGAAAGTTGATTTCTCGGATGCTTTTGATGTTAGTGATTACACAACATGGAAAGTTTCAGACTATATTATTTATTACGCATTCTCAAATGGCTACTTTGGTAATAGTGAGTTTAAAATTTCGTTCCCATTTGTATATGTTCCAAAATTTTCAAAAGAAGGCGATAACTACTATGGATTAACATATATGGATGTTATTCTTAGTAAATTTTATGGAACGGAAACTGTTGATGGCGTAACTCAATATAAATATTTAACTTCTGCAAAAAGTTCTTATAAATTTAATGTCATCTATCCGACTGCTGGTTCAGAAGCAACCAAAAATTATTATTTGGAAATGATTGACACAACTGGTTTAGTAGAAACAAATAAGGTAATTTGTATTTCAGATGAAGTGGCTTTAAATTTTATGAAAATGCAGATTGAGTCGCTTGAAATTGATGAAATTTTAACAAATGAGACAATGAGTGAGAAGATTGAAGAGATTAAAACTAGGTCTTGGATAGACAAAGCTTCTCTTATTAGCGGAACTGATGTTTTAAAAACAACATTTACAGCTACAAATTTCCAAACTTTTGCAAATGCCGGTGGTGTGCCAGCTAGAACTTATTATTTATATAAAGAAGATGAAACTTCTGGAAGCACAACAATACAAAAGGTTATTGATTTTAGCGCAATTGATACTGGCAAAACTGGTTCTTATTTCAATTATAACAAGTTCTTTGAGTTCTATGACAAGTTTTTAAAGGGTTATTTGACAACAACAAAAGTCAATGAACTTGATATTGCAATAAGTACAACCAATCCGGGAGCTCCTGCAAACACACTTGTTATGAAACTTGAATATAGTCAAGTGTTCCCAGACCTTGAATTTGACAACTATTTCTACTTTAACCTTAATTCAGAAATTTTGAAAGATTCTGGTCTTATGAATGTTCCACAAACTGTTAGCGAAGCTATAAAAACCGGTGAATCATCTCTTGAGCGTGGTACTCTAAACTTGAGATTTTCATCTGAAGACTTCAAACTAAAAGATATTTCAAATTGGACAGTTCTAGACTATATCATGGTTTATGAATATTCAAGAGAAGGAATCAGACACAACAAGTTTAAAGGTATGTCTTTTGAAGAGTTGATGACGGATGACTACTATATTAACGACATCTATATTGATGGTGATAAAATTTATTTGTATATCAACTATAATTTTTATAATATTTCTGGCATAGTTGAGAAGAATGGCGATGTTTATGTTGGAAAGACTACTAAAATGAATGCCACCAAATATGAAGATCTCAAAACGACTTTGGCTGACACTGTTGATCCAACAAAAACATTGAATGGGCTTGTTACAGCAAGTGATGCAAACATCAATAAATACGATTTTAGAGCGCTTTATGAGACATTAGATTTATCACTAAATCCAACTTATGTTGGATCTATGCAAGTGACTAGAGATAAAAACAACATTTCTTATCAAATTGGTGATGTTATTTATTTTAAATATATTGACACAAATGTCGCTGATGCAAACTTTAGAATCAATGTTTCAAGATTTGGTAAATATTCAGTAAAAACACTTATAAAAACTGTTTCTTGGGTTGAAAAACTCATGAATGATATGCAAATTTACTATCCAGATCTCAACTGGGGAGTGCTTCTCGCAACAGATGGCTGGCTTGATACACTTGGTGAATTTACATCAGCTTACACAAACGGCTTGTATATTTCAGGACAAAATTCTTCAAATACAACAGCCGCTGGCTTGGTTCTCTCAGAATTCTTTATGTCAGTTGCAACTGAAGTTTCAGACTCTTATGCAAACTATGAATATAGTTCAGTGTTTGATAAAAACACAATCAGAGCTTTGATGTTATCGCTCATGGGTGAAGAATGTTACAATGCTTTGGTTTTTGAAGCTGAAGTATTCATGGATTATTTCAATTCATGCTTTGCACCAATTATTGATGACTTTGCAACAGAATTTGGTGAAGACATTGGTTCTAACAGTTTAAGACTTTGCGCATACAAATCATATCTCGCAACACTATTGTTGGGATCTGATATCGGCGAGTATCTTTACACCGTTGCAACAAGAGTTTATTCAGAATACACAATTGGTGAATATCTTGCAAGCGCGGTTGGTGACTATGCTTCATACTATAGCTATGTAAACAACCTTAAAGATGAAGAA
The DNA here is from genome assembly GCA_934746515.1 of uncultured Clostridia bacterium. Lineage (GTDB taxonomy): Bacteria > Bacillota > Clostridia > Christensenellales > UBA1242 > RGIG1681. The sequence continues at coordinate 51,631 of CAKVFH010000002.1, read as the reverse complement.
GGTAACACAATTGATTCGTTTGAATATGCAACATTTGAACAGCTTGTTCGATATGAGAACGAATATTGCGGAAATAATCAGCCAACTTTTACATTTAATTTTAAAAAGGCTTACAGCAAATATAAAGATAAAACCACTGCAGGCGATAAGCTTGGATATAATTATGACACTGTGGTTTCAAGTAGTTTATATTATACATTGACTTTAAAAGAAGTTATTGAAGCAATGGATAATGACTATAAAGATATTTATAATAATGGCTACACAATTTCTGAAAGTGGAAAGGTTATAGATTCTGAATCACAAGAAGTTGAATCTTATGCAGGCAAAGAGTATATTTTCTGTTACATGATTCATGTTTATTGGGAGATTAAATATGAACTCGGCAGAAGAGGTGAACCAATTTATTTGAGCCAATATAAAAGTTATATTGACGGAAATATTTCAAGATGGAATATTTTAAAGGGTGAGAATATTGACACCGCAGATCAATACTATGAAACTGCAGGTATGGATAAAGCAAAATTAGTTCTTTACAAAGGCTTGTCATTTGCAACAACTGTTAGATTATATCTTCCAGGAATTGCTCTCAGTGATAATAATAACGAAGGTATCGTTGGGAAGTTAAAATCTCTTCTTGAGATTTTAGATAAAATAAATACTTTTAAAGATAGTATAGGTGATTCTATTAGAGATAATGGTATTCTTCCAATTGTAAATGCTTATGATTTGTTTGATAATAATGCATCACTTACAGCGGACTTGGATTTCATTAAAGATAATAGTGTATCAATATATTTCAGAATGTCTTTCTCTGAAGATTCATCTTTCCAAATCGTTGATATTTTGAAAGATGTTATAGACAAGCTTCTTCCTGCAGACTTAAGCACTGAAACATCATGGGCAAAAATTCTTGAATTTAGTGAAAGACTTGATTCAATAATTGGCGAGCTTCAGGCAATCAGGTTTACTCTTCCAGGTGAAACTACCGACAATGGTTGTGACAGACAAATTGGTGATACTTCTCATTATTATTCAGATACACAGCTTGATGCAATTTTATCTGCATTCCAAGATTTGAAATATAATATTAACCAATATATCACTGCACAAAGAAGAATTGACCAAATGTACAAGAGAAGCATCACTTTCACCTTGGCGCAATTTGGTGCAAACTATGTTTCAAGTGGCTATAGTTTTAGTGTTAGAAACAAAAATTACACTTTCAAAAGTAACACAGATCCATCAAGACTTGCAGAATATGTTTATGGTGGAGCATTCCTTGAAAAAGTTGGTGTTGGTGCTCAATACACAACAGCCGAATTTGAAGGCATTGTGAAAGCATCAAAAGTTTATGACAATGTTGACAAGGTTTTAAAGACAAACCTAGACACTTGGCCAGAACTTCGCAGATTCCTTTCAAAGATTGCTGATGAAACAGCTGAAATTTATTTCATGACAAATCTTGGTGATCTTGACACAGGAAAGGTTAATGCTGTAAAGATTTCTGATGCTATTTCTTGCAGTTTTATTGACTCGACTGGTGCAACAATAACTGCTTCAAGCATAGAAGAGATGCTATATTCAATAATGGCATCACAAATCGACTCGAATATTGTTAATCGCTTGATTGACGGAAAAGACAATGTCCATGACAAGTTTGTTGCTGTGGCACTTTACTTATTCTCAAACGAAGTCGATGCAGAAGAACTTGAAGACATAACCTATGAAGACTTCAAACGAATTGTTCTTCAAAAACTTATTGATAATGAACAAAACACTTCAGAAACACCAGAAGAAAGATCTGCTAGATATATGGCACTTTTCAATCTTATAGGGCTTCAAATTGACTTTTCTTCAGATGGAAAAGAAGTTGGAAGAATTATTCCAAAAGCAAACATCACAAGAAATGCAGATAATTCACTTACTTATCAGGAAATTGTGAAGATTTACAATTCAAATAATGGTGATAAGTCGCAGGTTGAAAATTATGCTGGAACTGGTGATTTGAAAGCAGTATTTACATTGTCAGACAACACTTTGGAAGTTGTTAAAAAACTGTCTGGGCTTGAAAACAGACCAACTAGAGAAGTGCTAACGAGACAATATTCAGGAACTAGAACGGGTGATTATTACGATGAAGCGTATGGTGACTCGTTCATAGTCTGCACCTATAAAAATGGGTTATATTATCCTTTGATAGGTTCAGGCTCATACAGATATTCATCAGACAAATATGATGAATATTTAGAAAAAATTTATGATAGCAAACCTTTTGTAACCGATTATTACGATACTGGTGGTTATGTTGTTGTTATGAAAGGTGTTATAACTGCCGATGGCTATCCAACGGCAATTAGAAAATATAACAATCCTTTGGTTATTGAACAAAAGAGATTGATTGGAAGCTCATCTGAAACATACAATGCTGTTACATATTACAGAACAAATGTTGGCGGAAACTTTGGTTCAGGTGAAGACCTTATTGATGCTTCAAAGGCTGTTAGCAGGATTACAACTAAAAATTACACAAAATATGTCAGCGGAACATCTTATACAAAGGGTATTGGTTCTGCCACAACTTACACTGGCAAAACAAATTTAAAAACCATTGTTAAGTCAGATGTAAACACAAATTTTGTGCAATCGAAAGTTGAATATTTAATGCTTCAATCAGATGAGTTCGGTGCAATTGACGTGCTTGATGATTTCTCATACTTTTATTTGTTTGGCGGACAGACATGGGTTCTATTGATGTTAGCATTCGTCACAATTATTCCTGTTATGATAAATGCTTTGGGTGGTGTTGTGACGAGAATATTTGATCTTATTGTCTTGTTTATCGCCAGTCCACTTGTTATATCTACCAATTCGTTGTATCCTGACGGAAAAAATAAAACATACACAAACTGGAAGAAAAACATCGAAAGTGTGCTTCTGGGTGTGTTTGGATATATCATAGGATTTTCATCGTTTACGATTATTGTTCCAATGATATATAGTGTTAAAACTTTCGTATCTGTCGAAACATTTAACAAAATTGTTTCAATTGGCGGAATTGGCGGATTCTTCAGCTATCCAACAATCAACAATCTTGTAAGGTGTTTGTGGGTAATAACTGCTGTTTCAATTCTTGAAAGAATGCCAAAGTTGATTTTACCAATCATCACGGCAAACCATGGAAACCTTTCATCTCCAGACCCAGGTCTTGGCGAAGGAAGCAGAAAGTTCTTGGATAAAGCAAAAGAGGTTAAGAGTAGTGTTGAAAAAACAGCGGCTCAAATTGGTTCTGTTGTCAGCGGAAAAGCTATGCTTGGTTTGATGCAAGAAGCCAAAGAAACTGCTTTGAGCATGATTCCGGGTTATGAAGTTGGAAAGGCAGCAAAAGAAAAATTTGTTGATCCTATGGTTGATAAAGTAAAAAATATCAAAATTCAAGCTGAACAAAAAGCAATTGAAGTGGCACTTCAAGGAGCCGGTATCGACCCAGTAACAGCAAAAGCTGCAGGTGCGGCAGTTGCTGAAGCAGATAAAAAGAAGCAAGAAGCAAAGAAGAAAGATAAAGAGCAGATGCAAAAATTCAAACAAGATTTCCAAAAGAATTTTGAATAAAAAAAGGAGCTAGAGCAGATGAATATTTTAAATCATATTATATCATTGCCAAATTTTTTGATGAATAATAATTCATCTGCTTTTTTGGCTTCTGATAGTTTTATTTCATCGCTTTTATCAGCGGATAATATTTTGACTAGAGTTTTAAAAGCAGTTTTGCAACTATTGTATTTTGCATGCAAGTGGATCATGTATATGGTTGATGTAATTTATTTTTACATTCTGCAGCTAGCAGGTGTGAGTGCAGATACATCAATTATTGATTCAGCAAATTCGGACATGACTTTTAAACTGCTGATAGACAACAAAGAAACTGTCACAACAATAATTAGAAACTTTATTGCAATTGCGATAGTTTTGATTCTTGTAACGGCAATAATTGCGATAATAAAAACGCAGGCAGATGCTTTTAAGGATAAAAAAGCAAAGAAAAATCCTTCTGGTGATGTTTTAAAAAGAGTGTTAAAATCATTTTTAATGCTTGTTTTAACACCACTTATTGCAATAGTTTCTATTGTGGCATCAAGTGTTTTGTTGCAAGCTTTGTTTAATGCAACAAATTTGTCAAAATCGAAGTCGTTGAGTGCTAGAGTGTTCAATGCTTCAGCTTCTGCAGCGAATAAATATCGACTTTATGCAGAAAATGGAGTCAGAATTCCAATAAAATTCAACTTTACAGGCGACGATAAAGATAAAGCTATAAACTATACTGTCCAAATGATTGGAAATGACAAATTTCCAAGTTTATTATATTTTGATGAAAATGAAACTTTTATAGGTAATGAATTTAGTGATCCTGTTCTAGCGGACACAACGGTTGAAAAGGGTAAATATGATTCAGGTGTAGAAGCTTGGAGAAATAGTGTTTACTATAAGTATTATGATCATAGCAACGAATATAGCGAAACAACAACAGGTGCAGGCAAATATAAAAAACTTGTGACAAATGCAAATGAATATTATGTTATGTCAGATGTTATTGGCTATGCGCTTGACACAATGGAAGAATACTATTTTGTAACAATCCAAGAACTGCTTGAGTCACTTGCCGCAAATGATGCTGATAAATTTAAAGAAGTTGTTAGCGGCTATAATATTAGACTTTTGAATAGCAATAGCGGAACATTGTTTGTTGATGGTGTTGGAAATATTTCTTATGAAAACATGAGAAAATGCGTTTTAGGTCAAGACAGTTTGACTTATTCTTACATTAGATATGTCAGCAAATATACAAAAGGTGGAACTTACACCTATACCCATGTTAAAGATGCTGTTGATGAGTTTGAAGGTGCAAAGTTTGTTGTTGCTTATAAAAACACTTTTAGTGATGACTTTGAAAAGAGCTTAAATGGTGATCACTATAAAACTGCTTCAAATGAATATAAACAAGCAGACATATATTATTTTAAGGAATCTAGCAGTTCTAGATACAAAAAAGTTGATCTTTATTATATCTACGATGAAGACAGACAAGTTTACAAAAAAGTTGCAAGCTATGATTCAACAAAAGAGTATTATTATAAAATTGGCGATGCATATCGCAAAGTAACTGACACATTGAAAGATAAATTTTATTATAGAGATGAGTCAGGTAATTATGTTAAAATCCGTTTTGGGTACGACGACCTTTATAGTAATTCGATAAAAGAATACTATTTGCCACTTGCGGTTGGTGTTGGTGTGAATGGCAACCCTGCTTTTACTAGCACATATATTCAGACAGCAAGCATTATAACAGCTAGGGGATTGTTTGATAAATCATCTTATCCAACAGCGATTCGCAGACTTTCAAATGGTAACATTATGTTTTATCGTGATGACCTTGAGTTAGTTTCTAATGGTTCGGTTTCCGATATTGGAAAACTTGAAGAAATCGAAGTTGAAGGGGAAGAAAACGGATCAGAAAGTGGAGAAAAACAAAATGTTTTCCAGAAAGTTGGCTCCGCAATTTCAGGTGCCTGGAATTCTGTGAAAAAATTTGTTTCAGGTCTGTTTAATCCATTGAAACTTGTGCCGGATTTGCAACTTGATGATTCAACAGTTTCAACAACTTACACAAACAAAACGACAAGTGTGTATGTTTTGAAAGATGGAAAACTGCATTTAAGCTATTTCTTTGCAGATAGCTTGTCGTCGAAGTTAAGTTCCAAAATGTATGGAATGGATCTAAATTGTTTATTTGATTCAATGAGCATAAACTATATTGTTTTGGTTGTTGGTTCAGTTGTATTTTTCAAAGTTTTAGTTACTGCTGTCTTTGGCTTAATAAACAGGTCAATAAACATTTTCTTGATGATTATGATATATCCGCTTGCATGCGCGACGATGCCGCTTGATGATGAAAAAACTCAAAAGAGTGGCAGTTATTCGAAATGGATGCAAAAATATTTGCAATTGATTTTCTCAACATTTGGTATAATTTTAAGTTTGAATTTTGTATTTATTATTATTCCAGTTATTGATAAAATGCAAATTTTCACTGCCGCAAATCTTCAAAGTAACAAAGCTCTTGGCAGAATTGCTAACGCGCTTTACAATCCTTGGACAATTTTAAATGTTGGAAATTTCTATTTTGAGCCTAACTATTTGAGAATAAGCGAATACTTAAATAAGATTTTAAGAATCATATTTGAAATTGCAGCATTTTCAGTTATAGTTCCATCAGGCAAGTCAGATTCATCAAATCCAACATTCTATGACGCAATTCAAACGGTTGTTGGCCTTGGACCTGGTGTTTTGGAAGACAGCCCAATTGATGCCGTTAAAAAGACATTAAAAACTGTTACAAGAACATTCAATATGGTGTTTTTCCCACACAAAGCGCTTAAAAATGTTGCAGAAAAGAGCAAAGAAACCCTTAAAAAGATTGGAGATAATTTTCCAGGCAGTGCTGTTGCCAAACAATCTATTAGCAAACTAAAACAAATCGGTATTGGTGTTCAGCAAGATGCCGCAAAGGCTGCGCTTATGTCTGCAATAAAGGGTGGCGGTTCGCCTGAAGAAATTGAAGCAAAGCTTGCAGATTATAAATCGGCATACAATATGAAATAGCAAATTTTGTCAAATAAAATAAAATTAAGAGTTATTGATTCAAAGATTATTATTTTTGGGTCATGACTCTTTTTTATTTGTTGTTTTTTTATGTTTATTGTGATACACTTTAGTTATGATTATTGGGTTAATTTGCGCTTTTTTGATTGTCGGCATTGATCAGCTAACAAAGTTTTTGGTTTATGGCACGGCATCAAGAAGCATCATTGGCAATTTGTTGTGGTTTGAAAGCACCCTAAACACAGGTGTTGCTTTTTCGTGGTTTGAAGGCAACAGCTGGGTGTTTTTTGTGATTGCAATTGTTGCGTCTGCATTTTTTGTTTATTTGATTTGCTCAAAAAAATGGCTAAACGGAAAATTTGAAAAAATCGCAATAGGTTTAATTTTGGGTGGAACAATTTCAAATGCAATTGATAGACTGATTTTTAAAGGTGTTAGAGACTTTATTTATCTAAAATTTATGAATTTTGCGATTTTTAATCTTGCAGATTTTGCAATCACTATCGGCGCGATTTTATTTTGCATTAGCATATTATTTTTAAGGAACAAAGGAAAGAATGATAGAACTTAATTCAAGTATTGTTGTTGAAGACCTTGAAGGCAAGGAAAGATTGGATGTTTTTCTTGCGGAAGAGACCGGTTGGACAAGGTCGCAAGTTAAAATTCAAATTGATAACGGAAAGGTTTTGGTTAACGAAAAAACGCAAAAAGCAGGTTTTTTAGTTAAAAATGACGATAAAATCGTGCTTTCGTTCTCAAAAGATGTTTTTGACTCAAAGGCAGAGCCTGAAAATATACCGCTTGATATTGTTTATGAAGACGATGATTTTGCGATTATCAACAAGCCACAAGGCATGGTTGTGCATCCAGCGCCAGGGGCATATAACCACACTTTAGTTAATGCGCTTTTGTTTCACTTTGAGCATTTGAGTGGTGAAAATGGATCCATAAGACCGGGCATTGTTCACAGGATAGACAAGGACACTTCAGGACTTTTGGTTATTGCAAAAAATGATAAAGCGCACGCGTCGCTAGCCGCTCAAATTGCAGAGCATTCATGCTTCAGACACTATCTTGCGCTGTTGGAAGGAAATTTAAGACAAGACTCTGGAACGGTTGAAACTTTTATTGCGAGAGACCCTAAAAATAGAAAAATGATGGCTGTTTCGGAGATTGGCAAAAAAGCCATAACACACTATAATGTTGTTGAAAGATTTGCTGGCTATTGTTTGGTTGAGTTTGTTCTTGAAACCGGCAGAACGCACCAAATTCGCGTTCATTCGAAGTTTTTGGGGCATCCAATCGTCGGCGATAAAACCTATGGAATCAAGAATCAAAAATTCAATTTGGCTGGTCAACTTTTGCACGCCTACAAGCTTGAACTAACTCATCCAACAACAGGAAAACGAATGGAGTTTACAGCAGATATTCCTGAATATTTTAAGGCAATTTTAAATAAACTAAAGATGTAAAATATTTGACAAAACCTATGCTGTATTTATAATTTATAAAGGAGGTAAGATTATGACAACTACAAAAAAAGAAGAGAAAAAAACTACAACTACAACAACTAGAAAAAGCGGTTTAAGTTTTTCAGGATTCATGAATGTTTTGGCATTCGCTGCTGTTTGTATTGGTGGTATTGGAATGTTCCTAGCAATGGTATTAAAATTATTTGGTCTTTCTGCTGGCTGGATCAATTCACTTCAAGCAATTGCTAATGCTATTGGCTGGATCGCACTCTGTTTGCTTTCAGTTAGATATATCAAAAACAGAAGAAAAATTTGGATTTGGGTTGTTTGGACAATTGCTATTATCATGATTTTCACAGGCATTATTGTTCCATTATTTTAACTAAGCGGAGACTAATTTATGACTAAAAAAGACATTTTAAAAACGCTTGATACTGCAAGTTTCGTTTCGCTTTTGGCTGGTGCAGTTTTGATTTTAATTTTTGAATTTACTGCAAGCTTAGTAATTTTGAAACTTGCAATGATTTTATTCGGCGCTGCATTTTTGATGCTTTGCACACTTTGTTCAACAAAGTTATTCTTTATGGATAAACAAATCATGGAAAATGACGAACTGCTTGTTGATAAATCGAAAGAAAGCAAGCCTTGGATAATAACAAGAATTGTTTTATCTGCAATTTTATTTGTTATGATGATTGTGTTTTTGTGTCTTTTCTAAAACTAAATTAAACCAAATTATTAAAACGAGAAAATAAAATAATAGCGCTCGGCTGTTATTTCAAGTTTTCTCGTTTTTTATGTGCAATGCTTTTTTTGTAACTTTACATATAATCTTGACAAATCACACATAAATTATTAAAATAGTTGTGTTAGTTAATATTAAGGAGAACTATAATGACATACAATGTAAATGAAAAGAAAGACGGAAAAATCACCGTTGACTTTAGCTTGAATGCTGATGAATGGGAAGCTGAAGTTCAAAAGGCTTACGAAAAAAATAAAGGCAAATACAAACTTGATGGTTTCAGACAAGGCAAAATTCCTAGAAAAGTTTTGGAAAAAACTTATGGCGAATTTTTGTTCTATGAAGATGCTTTGAACAAAGCTTGTGATGATTGCTTTTTTGATATGCTTGAAAAAGAAAAGGATATCCATGCAGTAGATTATCCAGATATCTCTGTTAAAAGCGTTAGCAAAGACGGCGTAAGCTGGGTTGCAACAATCACTCTTGTTCCAGAAGTTACTCTTGGAAAATACACAGGCATTGAAGTTGCTAAATCAAAGGTTAGTGTAACAGAAAAGGAAGTTCAAGCAAAACTTGACGAACTTCAAGAAAAACAAGCAAGATTTGTTGATGTAACTGGCAGAAAAGCAAAAATGGGCGACCTTGTAAATATTGATTTTGTTGGTTCAATGAACGGCGTTGCTTTTGAAGGCGGAAGCGCAAAAGACTATGAACTTGAACTTGGCTCACACACATTTATCGCTGGTTTTGAAGATCAAGTTGCTGGCATGGAAATCAATGAACAAAAAGATGTTAATGTAACATTCCCAGAAGCTTATGGTGCAAAAGAACTTGCTGGAAAGCCTGCAGTTTTTGCTGTTAAACTTTTAGCAATTCGTGAAAAGCAAGTTCCAGCAATCGATGATAAATTTGCTTCAGATGTAAGTGAATTTTACACTTTGGATGAGCTTAAAAAAGACATCAAAGCTAAAATTAAGGCAGACAAAGAAAAACAAGCAGAAAGAGATGTTGAAAACAAACTTGTTGAAGAAATCGTTAAAAATGCAGAAGTTAAAGTTCCTGATTGCATGATTAACAATCAAATCAATCGTGAAATTGAAGATATGAAGAGAGCACTTGCTGCTCAAGGCATGAGCTATGAAATGTATCTTGCATACACAAACATGACCGATGCAAAGCTTCGTGATTCAAGAAAAGCTGACACAGAAAAACAAATCAAAACAACTCTTGTTTTGACAGAAATCGTTAAGAAAGAAGACATCAAAGTTGAAGATAAAGATTTCGATGCTAAAATTGAAGAACTTGCTAAAAACATGAAAAAGAAACCTGAAGAAGTTAAAAAGACAATGAATCCAAATCAAAAGGATGTAATTGAAAACAATATTATTTCTGAAAAGGTTATAAATCTTTTGAAAGAGAAGAATAATATAAAATAGTATTCGGGGGAATATATGTTAGAAAAAGATATGCTTATACCAATGGTTGTTGAACAAACCAACCGCGGTGAAAGGTCTTATGATATCTATTCAAGACTCTTGGAAGATAGAATTATTTTCGTGAACGACGAAATTACCGACCAAACTGCAAACCTTATTATTGCACAAATGATTTATTTGGAAGGTAAAGACCCAGATAAAGATATCATGATGTATATCAACAGCCCAGGCGGAAGTGTTGTTGCAGGCCTTGCGATATTTGACACAATGAACTATATCAAATGTGATGTTTGCACAATTTGTGTTGGTATGGCTGCAAGTATGGCCGCAGTGCTTCTTTCAAGCGGCACAAAAGGGAAGCGTTTTGCTTTGCCAAACTCTGAAATTATGATTCATCAGCCACTTGGTGGTTTCCAAGGTCAAGCAAGCGATATCAAAATTCATGCCGACCATATTATGAAGACAAGAAAATTGTTAAACAAAATTTTGTCTGAAAATAGCGGCGTAGATATTGAAAAAATCGAAAAAGACACAGATAGAGACAACTATATGAGTGCTGAAGAAGCTAAAAAATACGGTCTTATTGATAAGATTTACGCAAAAAGACAATAATCTGTTCAAGATGCACAAAAGAACTATGTTTTTTTGCGTATCTTGAATTTTATTTTAAGGAGAATTTATGGACGAAAATCAAATACCAAATGGGCCAAAAAACAATAATTGTTCATTTTGCGGCAGACCACGTGGTGCTTTCAAGGAAATCGTTGAGAATCCAACAGGTACTGTTGGAATTTGTAATGATTGCATCAGAATTTGCCGTGAAATTTTGGATGCCGAAGAAAGAAAAAGACAAAAAGAAGTTCTTTTTGAGTTGCCAAACCCAGAAAAAATAAAATCGGAGCTTGATCAATATATTGTAGGTCAAAGTCAGGCAAAAGAAGTTCTTTCTGTTGCGGTATACAATCATTATAAAAGAATAAACTACTTTATTTCAAGAAAGCAAAAGCAAGCCGAGAAAGGTGAGTCACAAGTTAAGAATATTGATGATGTTGAGCTTGAAAAGAGCAATGTTTTGATGCTTGGCCCAACAGGTTCAGGAAAAACATTGATTGCAAAAACTCTTGCGAGAATTTTGGATGTTCCATTTGCATCAGCTGATGCCACAACATTAACTGAAGCTGGTTATGTTGGTGATGATGTTGAAAATATTTTGCTTAAACTTATTCAAAATGCAAACTATGATATAAAGAAGGCTGAAAAGGGCATTGTTTATATTGATGAAATTGATAAAATTGCAAAAAAGAGCGAGAATGTGTCAATCACAAGAGATGTTTCAGGTGAAGGTGTTCAGCAAGCGCTTTTAAAAATTTTGGAAAGCACTGTTGCTTCTGTTCCTCCACAAGGCGGAAGAAAACACCCAAATCAAGAATGTTTGCAAATCGACACAACAAATATTCTCTTCATTTTGGGAGGAGCATTTGTTGGGCTTGATGATGTTATAAAAAAGAGAACCGAAAACTCAACTCTTGGTTTTGGTGGAAATGTAAAAACCAAAAAAGAAATTAAAGAAGACGAAATTTTGTCAAAAGTTGAGCCTCATGATTTGATTAAATATGGCTTGATTCCAGAGTTTATTGGAAGAGTTCCAATCATCGTTACTCTTCAAGAACTTGACGAAAAAGCCTTGAAGAAAATTTTGACAGAGCCAAGAAATTCACTTGTTAAACAATACAAAAAACTATTTGAAATTGATGGTATAAAGCTTGAGTTCACAAATGAAGCAATTTCTGCTTTTGCAAAACAGGCAATAGAACTTAAAACTGGCGCAAGGGGACTTAGAACTATAATTGAAAGTGCAATGCTTCCTGTTATGTATTCTGCTCCAAGCAACAAAAATATCCAAAAAATTGTTATGGATATTGAAAAAGAAGGAAGCATGAAAGTGGTTCCAACAATTATTGAAAAACCAAAAATTGATGAAGAAATCAGTGCATAAAAACGCAAAATTATCCCAAAATTGCTAAAAAATTGGGATAATTTTTTCTTTCTATTGATTTTTTTAAAAAAAAGTGATAAAATGATTTTGCTAAAAATTTGTTATAATAACAAAACAAAGTAAAATGGTGGGTATTATGAAAACAATAAAAAGTGCAAAATTTTTGAAATCAGAAATAGATTTTACAGATTATAAAGGTTTTGATTTGCCTGAAATTATGCTTGCAGGCAGAAGTAATGTTGGAAAATCAAGCTTTATAAATATGCTTTCAAATAACAATAAGTTAGCGAAAGTTTCAGCAACACAAGGCAAGACCAAACTTGTCAATTTTTTCTTGATCAACAAAGAATTCGTCTTGGTTGACCTTCCAGGCTATGGTTATGCAGAAACTAGCAAAGTTGAGCAACAACGCTGGGGTAAGATTATTGATAGTTATATCGAAGCAACAAAAAACTTGGTTTGTGCAGTTTTGCTTGTTGATGTTAGACATTTGCCAACAGAGCAAGATAAGCAGATGCTAAATTATTTCACTTTTAACAATATTCCTGTTACAATAGTAGCAACAAAGTATGATAAGATCAAAAAAGCTGAAAGAATGAAAAAGATTTCAGATATTGCAAAAGAATTAAAAGTTGGTGTTGAGAATATATATTTAATCAGTTCTGAAACAGCTTACGGAAAAGACATTATTGTTGATCGACTTTATCAGTTTGTTGATGGAGAATAGAATGAAAATTTATGCAATTTCAGACTTGCATTTAAGCACTGCTTGCGATAAGCCAATGGATGTTTTTGGCGGAAACTGGGAAGGTTACACCGAAAAAATTATCGCAAATTGGAAGAAAAAAGTCACAGATGAAGATTTGGTGTTGATTGCTGGTGACATCAGTTGGGCAATGAAAATTGATGAAGTTTCAAGCGACCTTAATTGGATAGATGCTCTTCCCGGCAAAAAAATCATCATCAAAGGCAATCACGAATATTGGTGGAAATCAATTTCTGCAGTTCGCGAAATCTTGCCAAAATCAATTGTGGCTATTCAAAATGATGCTATAAAAATTGGCAATTATATTTTTTGTGGCACTCGCGGTTGGACTGTTCCTGAAGAAAACAAAGCCCTTGACCCTGAAGATGAAAAGATTTATAAAAGGGAAGTGGAAAGACTAAAACTATCATTAAAATCAGCAAAAGTTCTTCAACAAAACAATGAACAAATTATTTGCATGATACATTTTCCGCCATTTGACGGCAATGGTAATGACAGCGATTTTGTGAAACTTTTCGAAGAGTATGGTGTGTCTGCTGTTGTTTTTGGACATCTTCATGGTTACACTAATTGTAAACTAAAGCAGATTAAAAACGGCATCGTATATTACTTTACTTCTTGTGATCATATCAATAATGATCCTGTAGAAATCAATTTATAAAACTCTCTTATCATAGAGAGTTTTTATTTTTGACTTACTTTGATTTTCTTGACATAAACAAAAATAAAATGCTACTATAATTAAAACAAAGGAAAAGGAGTTGTAAATGAATAAAATTATAAAAATTACTGACGATGAAGTTGTTGTTGGCAAAGACGACGGAAGTGTTTTGAAAGTTAAAAAGTCCAGTGTGAACTGGAAGTCAAAAGTTGGCGATTTAGTAGATGTTTTTAAAGATGGAGATAATTATATTTTAAGCAAATCCGTAAATATTGTTGAGAAAAAGAAATGCAAATTTGTTAGTTGTTTGGTAAAGGGTTGCAAAAAATTATTGCCAATTATTTTTTCTTCATTGTTTGGATTATTTTTGATTTTGACTATAGTTTTAAGCGTTATGCCACATGGAAAAAAATATAAATTTAGTACAGATATTTTAGGAACAAAGGTGAGTTCGGAAATTATCTTGTCTGGCGATAAGATAACAGTCAATAACTATTATATGGGTCGTTTCGATACAACAGAATCTACTTTCAAAATCAAAAATGGAAAAATTTATGCTGTTAATCAAGAAACAAATGAGTATGATGAAATTGGAACAATCACTTCAACAAAAATCGTTACAGATAGTGGCGATGGCTATAAGTTTGTTTATGTGGAAACTTGTGTTAAAGCTTGGATAATTGTTGCTATTGTGTTTACAATCATTTTTGCAGTTTTGGACGCTGCAAGTATCGCAGTTTTAATTCTTAACAAAAAGGGAATTATTAAAATCAAATCTGAAGTAACTGATAAAAATAAAACCAATGTAGTTAAAAAAGAATCGGAAGAAGACGAAAAAATAACTAAATCACAAGAAAAAGTTGAAGAACAAAAAGAAGCAAAAGAGTAATCCAATTGGGAAGCTTTTAATAAAAAGAATAATAATAACCAAGGTAAAAAAATATGCCTTGGTTATTTTTGTGGTCAAAAACAACTAAAAATGTGAGTTATTAACAACATTGTTAATAACTTTGTTAAAAAAGTGGTCAAAAGTGGTTAAAAATGTTGCAAATTTTATCGCAAGGTCTTATAATAGAGTCATAAACTTATAAGGAGGGATAGATTATGCTCATTGGCACCTACAGACATAGCATTGATAGCAAAAAGCGTATGCGTATTCCTTCAAAGTTTAAAAACGAGCTTGGCAACAACAGCATAATCACCAAAGGAACTGGAACAAACTTGATGATTTTTTCGGGAGATGGATTTCAAAATCTCTATGAGAAAATGACAAATGTTTCAATCTTTGATGAAGAAGCACAAAAACCAGTTAGAAAATTCTTGTCATCAGCTTTTGAAGCTGAAGAAGATGGTCAAGGTCGTATTCTTCTTCCAAAGGAACTTGCACTTTATGCTGAAATCACAAAAAATATAGTTTTTGTTGGTGTCGGCAGTCGTGTGGAAATTTGGGCTGAAGAAATTTGGGATAAGATGCAAGAAACCGAAGAAAAAACAGACTTTTCAGTTTTAGCTAAACTAGGAGTCTAAAATGGAATTTTCGCATATACCCGTTTTGAAAAATGAAACCATTGAACTGTTAAACATAAAAGATAATGGAATTTATGTTGACGGAACAATTGGTGGTGCAGGACATTCAAAAGCGATTGAACAAAAGGCAAAAATCAAAACACTTGTCGGAATTGACCAAGACGTTGAAGCTTTAGAGACCGCAAAAAAGAATCTTTCAGACTATGATAATGTTATTTTTGTCAATGATAACTTCAAAAACATTGACGAAGTGCTTTCAAGGTTAAAGATAGTCAAAGTTGATGGGATTTTGGTTGATATCGGCGTTAGTTCATATCAAATTGATTCTGCAGAACGCGGTTTTTCGTTTAGAATGGATGCCAGACTTGATATGCGAATGTCAAGATCAAACCCATTTTCAGCTTATAACCTTGTGAATGAATATAGCGAAGAAGATTTAACCAGAGTTATTCGTGACTATGGTGAAGAGAAATTCGCAAAAAGCATTGCAAGACATATTGTTAAGGCTCGTGAAGAAAAACCAATTGAAACAACAAAAGAACTTGAGAACATAATTCTCTCGTCGGTGCCAAGATATAAAGGTCAAGACGGAAGAAGCAATGTTCAAAGGACATTCCAAGCAATTCGAATTGAAGTTAATGGAGAACTTGATGCTCTTCAAGAATTTATTGACAAGGCTGTCGAGTTTCTAAAACCTGGCGGAAGACTTGCAATAATTTCGTTCCATTCACTTGAAGATAGAATTGTAAAACAAAAATTTAGAGAACTTTCAACAGGTTGCATTTGTCCACCAGATTTTCCAATCTGTGTGTGTGGACACAAAGCAGTTGCAAAACTAATAACAAAGCATCCGGTTGAAGCAACACAAGAAGAGTTATCGGTAAATCCAAGGTCGGCACCTGCCAAGCTTCGAGTTATCGAGAAATTATAAACATAGGAGGGTTAAGTTATGTTTGATAACAACGATTATATCAATAGTTTATTTAACAATTTGTCGTCATCATCGTCGACAACAACTGAAGATGAAACACAAAAACAAACGACTTATAGCCCTCAAACTGACTATTCGCAAACAAGCCAATCTTATGTAAATCCATACGAAAAAGACGATTACACAAGCACCCAAAATTTTACAGAACAGCAATCTTATGACTCAACTTCTTCAAACAGCTTTGCTGAACCACAAGAACAAAAGCGCGTTTCGAAAATGAATGCGCCAATGATTCAAAAAAGCGAAGAAACTGTCAATTTGGTTAAATCTCAATCGAGAATTAGATTGGAAACCAGAATGAAAATTGTTTTAAGTGTTTTTGTGGTTATTGTTGCGTGCTTGATGTTTGTTACAGCTTTTAATTTTGTGAAAGCAAACAACATTCAATCAACATTTGCAGACAAGCAAGCACAAATAAATCTCTTGGAGCAAAGCATATCAAAATCGAAGGACACATATACTTTAGTAACGGATGACGAATATTTGAGACAATGGGCTGAATCAGAAAATTTTGTGGAGAAAGATGAAACAAATTCTGCTGTAATTTATCTCGATGAAATGTATAAAGAAACCGAATGTCAAGATATTCCATCAAATTGGTTTAATGATGTTTGTGAGTTCTTCAGTAAATTATTTGCCTAAATAGCCAAACACAAACAATACAAAAGATGTTGTTTTTGTAATGTTTGGAGTGAAAATGGCAATAAAATATAGCGCGTATTCAATGATGAAAAGATTACTGGCATTAACAATGCTGGTAATCTTTTTTGCTGTCGGCATAATTTCTAGGCTCTTTTACTTGCAAATTATTGGCAGTGATAAATACATAAAAAAAGGTCTAACTGAATGGCTTCGCGACTTGCCATTAACTGCAACTCGTGGAAAAATCACCGATAGAAATGGCGTGGTTTTGGCGTCAAGCTATACAACTTATGATGTTTATGTTCGACCTGCAGATATAAAAGATTCCGAAAAGGTTGCAAAGGTTTTATCTGAAAATTTGGAGCTTGATTTTAACGAAATTTATGAAAAAATCACAAGTTCAAAGTTAGGCGAAATCAAAATTAAAAAAGATATTGAAAAATCAACAGTCCAAAGAATTTTAAAAGACTATCAGGAAGGCATACTCTTTACAACAAACACTGAAAGAAACTATGCTTATGATTCAATGCTTTGCCAAGTTTTGGGTTTTGTTGGTTATGACAACGACGGACTCGCCGGGCTTGAGTCATATTACAACTCATATTTAACAGGTATTGATGGCGTGAGTTTGGTTGAAGCAGACTTAAAGGGCGACACTTTAGATGGCTCGCTTACTTACTATGAAGATGCAATTAGTGGTTTAAATTTAGAACTTACAATAGATTTTCGAGTGCAAAATATTGTGGAAAAAGCTCTCGCAAAAGCCGTATCTGAAACAGGTGCTAAGTCGGCATCGGTCGTAGTGACTGACCCAAAAACTAATGAAATTTTAGCATGCTCAACACTTCCGTCATACAATCTTAATGATATTCCAAAAGATGATTTGAATGCGCTCAATTCAATGTCGAGAGCGACGACGATAGTTGACACTTTTGAGCCTGGTTCAACATTTAAGGCTATAGTTACAGCGATTGCGCTAGAAGAAGGTTTGACTTCAGAGCATAGTTATTTCTATTGTGGTGGCTATCGAATCGTAAACGGCGTGACAATTAGGTGTGCAAGAAGATCAGGCCATGGCAGTCAGTCGCTTGAACAAGGTTTAATGAATTCATGCAACTGTGTTTTTATGGACTTGATTGCAAAAATTGGCGTAAAAAAATTTTATGATTATCTTGATAGGTTTGGCTTTACATCAAGTGTTGGAATTGATTTTCCGGGTGAAGCTTTGGCTGTGCTAATGCCTATGCCGTCAGTTACTGATGCGGATTTAGCTAGAATGGGTTTTGGACAAACCATAGCACTTTCGGCAATGCAATTGATGACTGGTTTTTCGGCTGTTATCAATGGTGGCAAAATCGTTTCACCGCACTTCATAAAAAGAATTTATTCGAGCGATAATATAGTTGTTTATAATCGTGGCAACACCGTAAAAGAACAGATTTTCAGCGAAAATACGAGTAATTTGATGCAAAAAATGCTATTTTCTGTTGTTAGCAAAGGTGGTGGAAAATATGCAAAAGTTGATGGCTATGATATCATTGGTGGTAAAACGGGAACCGCTCAAAAATATGAAAACGGCAAAATAGCACAAGGAAAATATATAGCATCTTTTATGGGTTTTGCGCCTTACGATAATCCAGAATATTTGGTTTATGTCATTATAGATGAACCGCAAGGAGCCTATTATGGTGGTGTGGTTGCTGCGCCTGTTGCAAAAGAAATTTTTTCGGGAATTTTTAAATTTAAAAATTATGAATTGAATGACACTGAAGAGAAAGAAAAGTTTGTTTTGGATACATACATCGGATTAACCATGACGCAATCAGCATCAAGAGTTTCGTCATCGAAACTTCAATATTTAGTTCAAGGTGATGGAGAGTTTGTTACTGGACAAATTCCAGCACCGGGAACCATGGTTCAAGAAAATGATATAATATTGCTTTTGTTTGAATAGGAGTGTTTATGAAATTATTTCAACTTATAAAAAATGTAAAATGCCGCGTGTTTGGATCAGCACTTGTGGAAATTTCTGGACTGTTTCATAATGACAAAGATGTCGAGCCTGACGGATTGTTTTTTTGCATTGACGGAAAAAACGAAAGTGGTGAAAATTTTGTCAAGAGCGCGGTTGAGTCTGGCGCTGTTGCAATTGTAACAAAAAAAGAAATTAAAAATTTGCATGGAATAACTCAAGTATTAGTTAATAATGTTAGACGGGCTATGAGTTTAATTGCATGCAACTTTTACGGCAATCCAGCAAAAAAATTAAAGATTGTTGGGGTTACTGGCACAAATGGTAAAACAACAACAACATATATGATTTGTGATATGCTTAAAAACTTGGGCAAGGAATGTGCGGTAATTGGAACAAATGGCGCTGTGTTTTGTGGAAAGAAAATCGACACAGGAATGACAACACCAGATCCAATTGAGCTTCAAAAATTATTTTATAAAATGGTTCAAAATGGGGTTCAATATGTTTGCATGGAAGCATCAGCTCATGCAATATATTTGCATAAACTTGATGGCTTTGTTTTTGATTTGGTTATCTTTACAAACCTTACAGAAGATCATCTTGATTATTTTAAAACAATGGAGAATTATTTTAATGCAAAGAAAAGTTTGTTTGTTAGTTCGCATGCAAAAGCAGCTTTGATAAATGTTGATGATAAGTATGGAAGGAGACTTTATGAGAGTATAAATATAACAAAATTTACATATTCTATGATTAGCCAGTCGGATTTTCAAGCACAAAATCTAGGTATAAAAAATTTTAAACAGTCCTTTAAACTAGGTGGAAAAATTTTTGAAACTAATTTTTTAGGCGGGTTTAATATCTATAATTTGACTGCAGCTATAGTTTCGATAGAAAAGATTGGCTTAAAAGTCAAAGACAGTCAAAAACTAATAAATTCAATAAAACCGGTTGCCGGAAGGCTTAATACAATTGTTATAAATAAAAAACTATTCATTGTCGATTTTGCACACACACCAGATGGATTAGAGAATGTTTTGAAGTTATGTAAAACTATTGTAAAAGACAAAAAATTATATTGTATTTTTGGTTGTGGTGGAAATAGAGAAACGCAAAAAAGGTCAAAAATGGGTGAAATATCATCAAAATATGCTGATTTAACGATAATTTCTACTGATAATCCAAGATTTGAGTCAAGAGAGTCTATTGCTAAAGAAATTGAAAAAGGTGTAACGAATAGTAATTACATCATAATTTTAGATAGAGCAGAAGCGATTAAATTTGCATATAAAAATTCAAAAGAAGGTGATGTAATTTTGGTTGCCGGAAAAGGTGCTGAAGACTACATTGATGAGCAAGGTGTGAAAACAAAATATAGCGATTTTGATGAAATTGAAAAATTGGAGAAATAGCAGATGATTGATTATTTTAAATTATTGGAGTATTTTTTATATGCGTTTTTCTTTTCATTATTAGTTTCACCATTGGTGATTTCTATTATGAAAAGAGAAAAAATTAAGCAGACAATACTTCATTATGTTGATAGCCATAAACTTAAAAATGGCACACCGACTATGGGTGGAATTATATTTCTTCTTTCAATAACAATCATTTCACTTATTTGTTTTGAAGGGAAGAGTGGCTTTGCTAGAATGACGATTTTATTATTTTTAGCTTACGGCATTGTTGGTTTTTTGGATGACTTTATAAAATTTAGATTTAAAAGAAATTTAGGTTTAAGACCTTATCAAAAAATAATCTTTCAGTTATTGGTTTCGGTGGCTGCTGGTTTTTATGTTTATAAAAATATGGGCGGAACGATTTTGATTCCGTTTACAAATAAGCTTGTGAATATTGGTTGGTGGATTATTCCATTTGTTGCTTTGATTTATTTGGCGACAACTAATTCTGTAAATTTAACTGACGGGCTTGACGGCTTGGCTTCATCAACAACACTTGTTTATTTGCTTTCGTTTTTTGTGTTAATGGTGATATTTATCAGTCGCGGTGTAATTGCCTCGAATGTATCAAACATTGAAGAGTATAAAAACTTATCGGTGGTTTGTGTTGTTGCGTGCGGAGCTCTGCTTTGCTTTTTGTTGTTTAATTG
The DNA here is from genome assembly GCA_934746515.1 of uncultured Clostridia bacterium. GTDB lineage: Bacteria > Bacillota > Clostridia > Christensenellales > UBA1242 > RGIG1681. Next base: position 30,647 of record CAKVFH010000002.1, on the reverse strand, counting down.
TTTTCCTGCAAAAATATTCATGGGAGATACTGGTTCACTTGCACTGGGAAGTTTGATTGCGAGTCTTTCAATTTTTACTGGAATGGAATTATATTTGCCAATCCTTGGAATTGTTTTTGTTGTTAGTTCGGTGTCGGTAATCTTGCAAGTTGCATATTATAAATTGACAAAGAAAAGGATATTTTTAATGGCACCATTACATCACCATTTTGAAAAGAAGGGAGTGCATGAAGTTAGAATAACTTTTGGTTATTCGCTTGTAAGTTTGCTTGTGGGGGTTGTTGTTATTTTGATAAATATCCTTTAAGGAGAATTTATGAAAGTAATGATTATTGGCTCTGGTGTAAGTGGGCTTGCTGTTTCAGATTATTTGGCTGAACGAAATATTGATCATTTTTTTGCTAAAAAAGAAGATATAGAAGCAAGGAAATTTAATGAAGATTACATCAATAATCTTTTGTGTGATGTTACGCTTGCAATTATAAGTCCGGGAATAAAACCGCATAATGAGTTAATATTTCAACTAAAAAAGAGAAGAATTGCGCTTTTTGGTGAACTTGAATTTGGTGCAAGTAAAATAAATAATGACATTATTGCTGTGACGGGAACGAATGGAAAGACGACGACTGTGAGTTTAATTCATTATCTTTTGAAAGATTATTTGGGTGGCTGTAAGCTTGGTGGGAATATTGGTGTTCCTGTGACAAGACTAATCTGCGATGTTAATGATAGTGAAATTTTTGTTTTGGAGTGTTCAAGTTTTCAGCTTGAGACTATCAAAAAATTTCGACCACATATTGCCATGATTTTAAATATTACTGAAGATCACTTGAATCGCCATGGTACCATGAGAGAATATATTAAATGTAAATATAAAATAACCAAAAACCAGACTAAAGATGATTATTTAATTTTGAATAGTGATGATGAAATAATTAGAAAAAACCCACCAAAGACAAAAGCTCAAGTTTTTTACTTTAGCACAAAAAGAAAAGTTGTTGGTTCTTATATAAAAAATGGAAGCATATATTTTAATGACAATGTTAAAGAAATAAGACTTGCGTCGTTATCAAAAATAAAACTTAAGGGTGAACATAATTTATCAAATATACTAGCTTCCGTTCTTGCTGTTTATTTGGAAACTGAAAACAAAAATATGCTAAAAGGCATTTTAAGCTTTGAAGGCGTTGAACATAGAATTGAATTTGTAAAAACAATTCGTGGTGTTGAGTTTTTTAATGACAGCAAGGCGACAAATATTGCAAGCACATTAGTTGCGGTAGCTAGTTTTAAAAATCCTATCAATCTGATTTTAGGTGGCAGTGATAAAGGCTATGATTTTGATGAACTGTTTGAAAAATTACCTAAAAATGTTGATAAAATTGCAGTTTTTGGACAAACTCGTATGAAAATTGCGTTTTCTGCTAAAAAGCATAATTATCAAAATATTTATATTTGTGATGATTTAGAGTCCGCCACTAATCTTCTTTTTAAGATGTCAAAGCCTGGAGATGTTGTTTTGCTTTCACCAGCTTGTGCTAGTTTTGACTTCTTTTCAAATTTTGAAGAGCGCGGAAATTTCTTTAAAAAGATTGTCAGGGAAATTGGGTTAAATGAAAGTTCTGTCTCTGAATTTAAAGAAGAAATCAAAGTTTAATTTTTATTTATTTTTTATAATGCTTGTGCTTTTGACTGTTGGGTGTGTTTTTGTTTATAGCGCAAGTTTTTATTCTGCACAAATAACTTATGGCAATAAATTTTTCTTTTTAAAAAAGCAACTTTTTGGAATTATTGCCGGTTTGATATTTTTTGTTTTCTTTTCTTTTTTTGATTATCATAAACTTGGAAAAGTGAAAATGATATTTTTGATAGTGTCGTATATTTTGCTTGCCTTGGTTTTTGTTCCTGGAATTGGACTCACAAACTACGGCGCAACTAGATGGATCAATTTGCGTGTTTTAACTTTTCAGCCATCTGAAATTGCAAAACTTGCATTCATTGTTTTTTCAGCAAGTGTTCTTTCCAAAAGAAGTGAAAATGTAAAATCATTCAAAGGAATTCTTCCTGTTTTAATTGTTGGGGTGCTTTACTGTGCGTTAATCATTATGGAACCAAATATGTCAATCACAATCTGCATGGCTTCGCTTATGGTTGTTATGTTGTTTTTGGGTGGTGCAAGAGCAAAACATTTTCTTTTAATGATTGTGCCTGCTTTGGCTGTTGTTGTTTTACTGATTATGGTTGAGCCATACAGACTTAGAAGGCTTGTTGCGTTTGTTGATCCATTTGCTTCTAGTAAAGGTGAAGGGTTCCAACTTGTTCAATCAATTTTGGGCATTGCTCTGGGCGGTGCGTTTGGAACAGGTGTTTTTAAATCTAGGCAAAAATATTTGTTCTTGCCATTTTCGGAATCGGATTTTATTTTCTCAATCATTGCAGAAGAAACAGGTTTTGTTGGTTCACTTGCAATCATTGGACTGTTTCTAATCTTATTTTTAATCATCATAAAAATTTCAAAGAAAGCTCCAGACCGTTTTGGTGCACTTCTTTCCGCGGGCATTGGTTCGCTAATTTTAATTCAAGTGCTACTCAACATCGCGGTTGTGACAGGACTGGTTCCGCCAACGGGACTTCCGCTTCCGTTTATTTCTGCCGGTTCAACATCAATTATGATTTTTATGGCAATGCTTGGAATTGTTCAAAATGTGCATAAACAAAGTGTGGTGTAATTAAAGGTTTTATTTTTAGCTAGTTTAAGGCGATTTGAATTTTTTTCTATATTAAAGACAGGGCTATGAAACTCTGTTTTTTATTTTGAAAAATTGATGAATTATTGTATTATATTTTATAGAAGAATATAATACGGATTTTGGAAATTGTTTGGAATGGTGTATAAAACATTAACACTACAAGCTATGATAACTGGCTGGAAAGATTTTTTTGGAGACAAAACAAGCTAATATTTAAAAGCATGAAATTGTGAGATATAAAAACATAAAACTAATAATTGGAGTAAAAGTTTGTAAAATTAGATTTTAAGGTGTTCAAATTTTTGTTGGCTATTTTAATAAGGAGCGAAAAATATGCAGTATGAATTAAGAAAATATGAAGATTCAGACTATGAATTTGTTTATGAAGTTAAAAAATTATGCTATCAAAAATATGTAGATGAATACTATGGCGGTTGGGTGGAAAAAACACAGCGAGAAATGTTTGCAAAACTAATGGTTCAAGATGCGGCTCATTCTTATATTATTTTAGTAAGTGGTGAAAGAGTTGGCTTTTTTAGTGAAGGTGAAAATAGTTCGGATTGTTATAGACCAAATAATATTTGTTTAAAACCGGATTTTAGGGGTAAGGGAATTGGAACGGATATTTTGACAAAGGCTATAGAAAAACATAAAAGTCAAGACATTGTTTTGAGATGTTTTAAGTCAAACCCTGCGCAAAATTTATACAAGAGACTTGGCTTTGTTGTTTTTGATGAAACACAATCTCACTTTTTGTTTGTGAAAAAATATAAAAAATAACTATGATTTTATAAAAAATTTTTAAAAGTGTTTACAAAATGTTTGTTAAACTGCAATGTTTTTGTTTGAAATAATCTCAAGATAATCATATAAATTATTGCAATAAAATGATTTCAGATTGATTTTAAATAGATGTTATGCTATTATGTAATTATAACAAGGGGGCAAACAAGTGGAAGAACAGAGAAATAAAGAATATCTTGAAAAAATTAAATCTTATATAAAGATGTATGAACAAAATACAATGACTAAAGAGCAGTTAAAAGAGTTTTGCGGGCTTATGGTTAATTATTGTCATGAAAAAAGACATGCAGATTGTTCGCTTGCGATTCCTGAACTAAAGTTTGCAGAATTGGAAAAATACACACATGCACAGTATTGTAATGAAAATTTCATTGAAGTTAATGAGTCGTTTTTGGATGATGTTTTGGTCAGAAAAACTGCAAGAATTGGTGATTTGATTAACACTCTTGGACATGAAATGGAGCATTATGATCAAAATTCGCATTTGATAGAATATGATAAAATGTCTGTAGAAGAACAATCTGATATAGATTCGGAATCGAAGAAATCAGTTGATGCATACAAAAATTATTTTAAATTGAGAGAAGAAGATGTTAAGGTTTTGCATGATTTGCTCTCTCCATATCTAAAAGATAATGAAATCCCAAAAGGATATAGTTCACTTGATGATTATTATGCTGATGTAAGTTTTGCTTCATATAGCACGATTTTATCTGAAAGCGATGCAAGAAAAGAAGGTGCATCATTTTCGGTGTCGGTGTTGAATGATCTTGAAAAAAATGGCTCTCCAGTGAGTGGTGGGTTATTTAGTTTTTTTAACTTTTTTAGCAAAAAGAAAGATGAAATTTCAAGTTGGTTTCTAACTAGAGAAAAATTAAAACAAAATTATGTTATGGATAAAGATAAAAGGTTTACGGATTTCAATAAAAATCTCATGAACGATTTTGCCCAAATTTATACTGCTGATGAAAAAACAATTTTGGATATTGTTGAAAAAGTGGAATCTAAAAATGGTGCTTTAAAGGAATTAAATACTTATGAATACTCTAAAGCTCTTGCATTTTTGGTTAGAACAAAAACTCTTGAACAGAAAAAAGCTTTGCTTAAAAATGCGATATTTAATGGTTATAACAGGCTTATTAACGTTTTAACAAATTCAATTAGTAATGATGTTGACTTTAAGAGAAACAAGGAAGATGTTTCTAATTTTACTATGAATTGTTTGAACGAAAAAGAGTATGCTGGAAAAAATCTTAATTCAAAATATGCGTATGCTTTTAATGATTATTCAAAGATATTAAAGCCTGAACAATTTGAACAGCTTATAGGTGAAAAATTAAAAATAGATGCTTTAACTGCGAAGTCTTTGATTACATTTTCTGATTATTCAGATTTTTCAATGAATTCAATTATGTCTTATCAAAAAATCGCTAAAAAACTGGGAAAAAACGGAGAAGTTTTCAATAAAGCACTATTCTCACAAGTTAAGATTGAAAGGAAGATGGAACTTTTAGAGTCTGGGCAAATAGATAAAGAAAGTTTTGAAACCATTAAAAATTCTATAAAACAAGATGAAAGATATCAAATGTATGCTGGAGAAATTGATGGTCTTTTAAAGTCCAATGAAAAAAGAATTTCAAAGGGCATTTTTGGTAAGGTTTCTTTGGCTTCCGACACACAAGACAAGAAAATTATGTCGTTATTTTCGAAATATATGGTGAATTTCTATGGTGACAATTCAGCTAGCGATAGCGATAAAGACAATGGAGAATTTAAAAGAATTAACGATAAAATGCTGAAATATATTGATATGAAAAGCGGTAGCATTTCAGATAATTTGGAAATGTCTGATTCTGAAATCGCTATGATTGAATCAACAGAGTTTTCAAGTGATGAAATAAAAGAATTGAAGGCCAATAAAAGAGCGGTAAGAAAACTGGCTTATATTTTGGGGTCTGGTGTTTACACAAAAGACGGTGAAAGTGTTAATTTGTCAAGCGCTCAGCAAGTGGGGCTTGCTAAATTGCTTGCAAAAGTAAACGATCTTGGTTTGAAGTCTCAAAAAACCACAAACTTGAGTGGTGTTGCAAAGCAATTTGAAAATACTGTTGGAAAACAAATTGACAGAGCGGAAAATTCACTTTAAAAAGGATATGAAAATGGTTGAAAACGATAACATAAATGTGGTTATTGATAGTGACGATAAAACAAAGGTTGAGTCAGTTTCAAAAAGTGAAATACAGTCAACAAAAGATGATGAATTGGTTGATAGAATCATGCAAAAGATTTTAAAAATAAAGTAAGAAATAACTGGAGAAGTTGATGGGATTATTTGATGCTTTAAAAAAGAAAAAGGAAACTAAAAAACCGACATTGGATTTTGAGGAACTTGAGAAAAGAGCAGATGAAGGATACAAACTCATAACGACTGGGAAGAAAGATAAATTAAACTTTGTTGAAACAAGATGTTTGGTTTATGGTGTTGATTTTGTTAAATGGGCGAGAGAGACTTTTAATATTCTTGAAAAAATCGAAAAAAGCGAGCTTGAAAACTTGGATGCGATTATGCAAAAACTTAAACAAGCGGTCTCAAGCGAGCAAATTGACAAAAAAACTGAATTTGGATATTTTTCCGGAATTGTTGGTGTATTTGGAATTTTATTGCAATATTATAAAGATGCGAAATGGATTGACGAACTTCGAGATGATGATGGCTACAAGATGATGATTGACGGAAAAGTTGTTGAGATTGAAAAAGAAATTGGTGGAATTTACGACGGTAGAAGTGAGAATGATTCACTTAAAGACTATTTTGAGATTTTAATTGGAAAAGATAACGTATAAAGAATTTGAGTAATTTTATAAAAAATAAAACACAGATTTAAGAAAACCTTAAACAGGTATGATTCTTATAGTCTGTGTTTTTATTTTGTGTTTGTGTGAAAAAATTATAATGATTTTTTTGCTCTCAACTTTTTCAAGATGAACCAAAGAATAATCATGATTTGGAAGACTGCACCAATGACTGCAATAAACCAAATTAGTCTAGTTGAAATTGAAAAGGCGATTGATAAAATTATGCCCCATAATATGCAAGAAACGCAAATTGCTTGGTGAACATTGTTGCCCCAAATTGAACTGAAAACTAGCAAAACGATTGAGCTGACTGGTATTGCATAAATAAATGTAAGCCAAATATTTCCTGGTGTTTGTGTAATTAAAAGTGAAATATAGACAATTGTTGCAACAAACCAAACAAGACTTGCTGAAAGGATGCTAACCAAAGTATGCTTTTTATTTTTAACCACGATAGTTTTTGTGATTTTTTTGTCATGGTCGTCGTTTTCTTTTAACATATCGTCAACGGTTATTCCGAAAATTTCGCAAAGTTTTATTGTTGCTTTTAGATCTGGAAGACCTTCGCCACGCTCCCATTTCGAGATAGATTTATCGGAATAATTGATCATTTTTGCAAGTTCTGATTGTTTTAATCCCATTAAAGTTCTATACTTTGTTAAGTTGTTTGAAAATGTTTTTTCTAAGTTATTCATAGTTATAATTATATGAATTTGACAGATATTGTCAATAAAAAATCGGCATTCTACTGTGAGTGGAGTGTAATTTCTTGTCGGTATAGTGAGAATTATTTTAGTATAGTGTGTTTTGATATAATAGAGCAACTTTTTTGTTCTTCAAAGATATAATAGATTTGTACTTGGAGGGAAATTTATGTTGGATGTTATTATTTCATTGGAAGCAACATGCGATCTTGAAAATGAACAAATTGAAAAATATAATTTATCTATTATTGATATGGACTTTGAAGTTGATGGTGAGCAGTTTAGCACACAAAACGACGGTGTGGTTTCGTCTAAACTTTACGAAAAAATGATTCAAAAGAAAAAGACTGGAACTTCTCAAATCAATGCGTTTAATTATGAAAAATATTTTGAAAAGCTTTTGAAACAAAACAAACCCATTTTGCATATTGCTTTTTCAAGCGGATTGAGTGGAACTGGTGCAGTTGCAAAGCAAGTTGCAGAAGAACTTAATAAAAAACATGATAACAAAATTTATATTGTTGATTCACTTTGCGCTTGTTCAGGACATGGACTTTTGGGTGTTATTGCAAGAGATTATGCAAATAAATGTGATGATATTGGTGAGCTTGTTGCGTTTGTTGAAAGTGTTAAGCTAAAAATCATGCACTTTTTCACTGTTGACTCGCTTACTTATCTTGCAAATGGTGGAAGAATTGATTCGAAAAAAGCTTTCTTTGGAAACCTTTTAAATATTAAACCAGTTATGCAAATGAGCACTATTGGAACACTTGAAGTTATGCATAAGGTTATTTCAAGAAAGAAATCAATTTCATCAATTGCAAGTTTGGTTGAAAAAACTTTTGACGGAAACTATTCTTATTGCTTTATTTCGCACGCAAACTGTTTGCAAGATGCTCTTATGTTAAAGGAAAAGATTGAAGCTACAACATCACTTAAACCTGTTATAACACATTTGGGCCCTGTTATTGGTTGTCACTCTGGACCTGGAACTTTGGCTGTTTTCTTTATTGCAAAGGAAGAAAGAAAAAAATTGTAAACTATTTTGATTTACAAAAGATGATACACACAAAATGAACAATTGGACATAAATTTTTATTTCAAAAAGTTGGTGTAAGAAAAAATTTTTAGTCCAAAATTATAAGTAAAAAAATCTACTAAATTCATAAAAACAAAAAGGTTGGGGGCACTCAACTTTTTTTGTTTGTTTGAATAATCTAATTAGTAGGTGAATTATGAAATATTTAGTTAATGGTGGAAATAAACTTTTTGGAAAAATTCAGGCTGATTTAGCAAAAAATGCAATACTTCCAATTATTGCGGCAACGATTATGTGCGATGAAGAGTGTGTTATAAGAGACATTCCAATGTATTTGGATGTTATTGAAATGTCGGCGATACTAAAAAAACTTGGCAAAACGGTCAACATTTCCGATAATAATTTAATAATATCTGGTTCGCTTAATAGCACTTCAGTTATTATGGCGGAAACTAAAACATTAAGGTCCAGCATCTTTATGTTGGGACCAATTTTGGCGAGATATAGAAAAGCCATTTTCACATCTCCGGGCGGTTGTGATATCGGGAAAAGACCAATCGATATTCATATTGCGGGGCTTAAAAATCTTGGCGTTAGATTTTCTTATGCAAACGATTTGATTTATTCAGATGCTTCAAAACCTATTTGTGGGGAAGTTGAGCTTTCGTTTCCGAGTGTTGGTGCAACAGAAAATATCATGATGTCGGCGGTGCTTTCAGACGGAGAAATCACTGTTATAAAAAACTGTGCCAGAGAACCAGAGATTGTTGATCTTGCGAAATTTATCAATTCAATGGGCGGAAAAATTTTTGGTGCTGGCTATGAAACTATTGTGATTTATGGCGTTAAAAAACTGCATGGCACTAATTTTAAGTGTATCGGTGACAGGATTATGGCAGGCACATTTTTAGTGGCTGGCGCGATGTGTGGCGGAAAAATTGAAGTTGAAGGAATTGACCCAAAATTTTTATTGCCACTAATAGTTTTTTTGCGTAATTCTGGTTGCAAGATTGATTTGTTTAGTGATAGAATAATGCTAGAAAATTTTTCTAGACTAAAATCAATCGGAAAAGTTGAAACGGGAACATTTCCAAGGTTTCCAACAGATTTGCAATCGCTGGTTTTGGTTATGCAAACAATATCAAAAGGCACATCAATTATTCATGAAACCGTTTTTGAAGCAAGGTTTAAAGTTGTTCAAGAACTTTTGAAAATGGGCGCAAAAATCAATGTTAGTGAGTGTTACGCGACTGTTGTGGGTGTATCAAAACTTAAGCCTGCAAAAGTGAAATGTCCGGATCTTCGTGGCGGTGCGGGGCTTGTGCTTGCTGGTCTTGTTGCAAAAGGCAAAACTGAAGTTGATGAAATTTTTCACATTGAAAGGGGTTATTATAACTTCGATGAAAAATTAAAGAGTCTAGGAGCAAATATAGAAAAGGTAGAATAATATCAAATGAAAAGGAAAAAATTTTGGATAGTTTTGGTGTCGGTGCTGGCAAGTTTGTTTGTTATTGTTGGTGGTGTGTATCTTTTAACAAAACTTGGCAGTGTTAGTGTTGAGTTTAGAACAAGACTTGCTCAAGACGAAACAAGGCTTGAAACAGGCATTTTAGATAAGGTTAAAGAAAGCGCAGAGTTTGACTATAAAAAGTCTGTACTTTTCATAAACACGAAATCAAATGTTGCCAAAATTGAAAAAAATAATCCGTATGTTAAGGTTCAGCAGGTTTTGAGAAAGTTTCCAAACAAGGTTTGCATCTATATTTCAGAGCGTATACCAAAATATAGAATTCATGATTCCGAGTCAAGCGACAAATGGTATGTTTTAGATGATGAATTTAAAGTTTTGGAATGTTTAACAACGGCTGAACTTGAATCAAAAAGCATGCAAACAAAAACAGTTGAAGTTAAATACATTTCAGAAAAAACTTATGTTGGTGACTTTTTAAATAACAGTGCAGAACTTCAAAAACTGAACGAAATAACTGCTGGTGTTTACGGAAAAACGAAAGATTATTTTGTAGTGAGTGCGATTGATTATAACAAAACTTCTGACACATTCACATTAACAATGAAGTCTGGCGACATAAACTATGAAGCAGGTTGTGAAATTGAAATCATTGGTTCAAGCAACTTGAAAACCAAGGCATACAAAGCAACGATTGTTTACACCGGAACAGATGATAGTCTTAAAAATATTGATTTATCAAAAAAGGTTATCATTATTTCTGACGGAAATGATTGTATTATAAAAAAGCAAGAAGGATAGTCCATAGGGCTGTCCTTTTTAATAAAAATATAACTTTTCGCACATAATTTAGTAATTGACAATATTTTTGTTTGACATAAATTTTCATCTCGAATATACTTAAATTATTATAGGAGAAGTATTAGTTCAGCTATGAAAAATACAGTTGCCATTGTTGATGTGGGCTCAACTTCAATCGTTACAATGATTGGTGAGCGTGGCGTTAATAACACCTTTAATGTTAGTGGTAAAGGTGAGATTTTTTATGCTGGATTTCAAAATGCTGAATTTTTGGAGCCGGAGAACTTGAAGCTTGTTATTGCAAACAGCATTTCAAACGCAGAGATTTCAAGCGATAAAAAAGTTTATGAAATTTTTGTGGGTGTTCCTGGCGAGTTTTGTTCGTGCGTAACAAAATCTATAAATCTAACATTTCCAAAATATAAAAAAATAACACCTTTTGATGTTGAAAATATTTTTGAAACAGGCAATGATTTTGAAGGCGATCCAATGTTTACGGTGATTAACAAATCTGTTATCTACTATGAAATTGACGGAGCAAAAAGAGTTATTGATCCTATTGGCATTAAAGCAAAAACTATCACAGGTGTTGTGTCGTATGTGCTTGCAAGAAAATCTTTTACCGGAATGTTCAAGTCAATTTTTGCAGAACTCAAAATTATGGTTAGGGGGTTTATTAGCGCTAACCTTGCTGAAGGGCTTTATTTGTTTGATCCAAAGGCGAGAGATAAATATTCAATTTTGGTGGATGTTGGCTACATAACAACCAATGTTGCAATTTTCAGGGGGAATGGACTATTGTTTTTAAACAGCTTTTCGCTCGGCGGTGGATATATAACAGCTGACCTTGCGGAGTGTTTGAAAATTTCGTTCAGTGAAGCGGAAAAAATGAAACATAAAATCGTTCTTGGCTGGCGAGCTGGCCCAAGAGATGTTTATGAAGTCGACGGAAACGATGGACACATGCAAACATATTCGGCTAGTGCTGCAAATGAAATCGCGACCGACAGAATTGAAATGATATGCGACTATATTCAAAAATGCTTTGATAATTGTGTTTATGCATTGCCAGACTTTTTGCCAATAAATTTCACTGGCGGTGGTTTTAACTATATCAAGGGAATTAAGCCAATCCTTTCAAATAAACTTAAAAGAAAGATAAACTTGGTTGCTCCAACTTATCCAAACATAAATGGTCCTGATTTTTCATCGGAAGTTGGGCTATTATATATGCTTCTTCAAAGTGAAGAATTGATGGATTCAATGTTAGAAATTTAACGAGGTAGATTATGGAAATAAATAATATTACACCTATTTGTAAAATTTTGGTTGTGGGCGTCGGTGGCGGCGGTTGCAATGCTGTGAATCGTATGATCGCGTCAGGTTTGAAAAGCGCGTCTTTTGTTGCTGCAAACACAGATAAACAAGCTCTGATGATGAGCAAAGCTTCAATGCAAATTCAGCTGGGTGAAAAATTAACAAAAGGTTTGGGTGCTGGCGCTGATCCTGAAATTGGTAGAAAGGCTGCTGAAGAAAGCAGAGCACAAATCTGTGAACGCCTTCGTGGTGTTGACCTTGTTTTCATCACTGCTGGTATGGGTGGCGGAACTGGAACTGGCGCAGCTCCTGTTATTGCAAGTATTGCTCGTGAAATGGGAATTTTAACCATTGCAGTTGTAACAAAACCATTTGAATTTGAAGGAAGAACAAGACTATCAAATGCGGAAATTGGTATAAAAAACCTTAGCAAGTGTGTTGATACATTGGTTGTTATTCCTAATGATAGATTGCTTTCAATTGCACCAAAAGGCACAAGTATTGTTGATGCTTTCAAGTATGCTGATGAAGTTTTGAGACAAGGTATTCAAGGCATTTCTGACCTTATCGCAACACCATCACTTATCAATCTTGACTTTGCAGATGTTAGAACTGTTATGAAAAACAGGGGACTTGCGCACATGGGCATTGGTGAAGGTAAGGGCGAAAAAAGAAACGAAATTGCCGTTCGTCAAGCAATTGCAAGTCCACTTTTGGAAACATCAATCAATGGCGCAAAAGCTGTTATTATTAACATCAAAGGTGGCTTCGATTTAACACTTGAAGAAGTTAATGATGCGGTAAATCTTGTAAAAGAAGTTGTTTCACCTGATGCTAACACAATTTTCGGAACAACAATTGATGAAAATTTCAATGATAGAATGATTGTTACAATTGTTGCTACTGGTTTTGAAGGAAGCAGATTTGAAAATGCAACTGCATCTGGACAAGCACAAAAACCATCTGGTGTGCAAATTCCAAACATGGTTAAACCACAAGACACAGGCAATTTTGATAGAAATAGATTCAATGATTTTGTTGCAGGAAAGCCAACCATGATGTCTTTATTTGAAAAAAATGAAGCCGGACCAAAAGTTCAACAGCCAATTATGCAACCAGAATTCATGCAACCAAAAAAGGAAAGTTACACAGACATTGATCTTTGGAATAAATTAAGCAGCAATCCAAATGGCAACAAACCAATGCAAAACATGGAAGAAGAGTTTGATAGAAAATATGGTATCACAAATAATAATGTGAATTTAGCTCAGCCAAATTATGATGGACAAAATCAAAATATGCAAAATGTAAATCGTCCAGTAGCATCGCCAGCAAAACCAAGCCAACCAGTTAATATTGAAAGAACTGCAAGACTTGATTCAAATGTTAAAGTTGACAATGCAGAAATTCCACCATTCTTGAGAAGAAAATTTAATAAATAGCGTTCTACTTTTTTAGCGACAAAAAGGTAAAAACGGATAAAAAAATGGCTTTATAGCCATTTTTATTTTTAGTGAAATCAATATGTTTTTTCTATAATAAAGCCATGGAAAAAATCAATATTATTTTAAGTTTATTCATTATAGAATTCGTTTCAGATTTTCTTGTTTGCAAGCTTTTTAAAATAAGATTCAAATTTTTATTTTTATTGTTTTTGCAAGTGCCAAAGATTTGCGCAAGTGTTGTCAGTGTTCAACTGATAGAAAGTTTTTGTTTGTGCGTGCTTTTAAAAGTTGTGTCGCAGTTGTTTTGTTTGTTCTTTTTAACTGATTCATTTAAACCCAAAAGAGTCGCAACTTTAGCGTTTAGCGAACTTGTGATTTTGCTGTCTTTTGGTGGACTGATGAGCTTTTTATCTCTGTGGTTAAAAGTTACAATTGAAAGTACAATTTTGCAAAAAATTCCGAAAAATCACGAGTTTTTAATCATTTTTTGTATAATTTTATACATTTTTGCGCTTTTTGTGTTTGTGAGAAATATAAATAAAAATAAATTTTTAAGAGAACATTTGGCAAATGTGTCATTAACAATCAAAGAAAAACATATCTCTTTTTATGGTCTCATTGATAGTGGCAATTGTTTGGTTGATCCGCTCACACGAAAACCAGTTATCATAGTTTCGCTTGATTCACTAAAAAAATTTTTGTCATCAGAAGATATTGATTGGCTCATTAAATTTAAGTGTCGAAAAATTAAGTGCGACACAGTGTCTGGGTCTGGATTTGAAATTCCAATTTTTGATAATAAAAATGTAACGCTAAAATTTAAAGACAGGTGCGAAGATGTTTCGTGTGCTGTTGGAATTGTTGATAAAACTTTTGATAATGGAAAATACGATTGCTTGCTTCATAGAGATTTTTTGTAGGAGGTTTTATGTTTAAATTTCTTCATAAAATTTTTGCTGTTAAAAATCATGTTTTTTATATTGCAACGGCTGGTGAAATCTTGCCGGAAAAACTTTCAAGTGATGCAGAGTTAGAAATGACAAACAAAATGAAAGTTGGCAGTGATGAAGCTAGAAATCAGTTGATTGAAAGAAACTTAAGACTTGTGGTTTACACTGCACAAAAATTTGATAACACAAATGTTAGCATTGAAGATTTAATATCTATTGGCACAATCGGTCTCATTAAAGCTGTTGAATCTTTTGATAATTCAAAAAATATAAAACTTGCAACCTATGCTTCAAGATGCATAGAAAACGAAATTTTGATGCACTTAAGAAAGATTGCAAAACAAAAACAGGAAGTTTCTCTATATGAGCCACTTAACACCGATTCTGAAGGCAATGAACTTTGCATAAGTGATGTGCTGTCTGGTGACAAAGATGAAGTTTCGAAAAACCTAGACAAAGAAGACGAGTTTTCGAACCTTACTTATGTTTTGGAGCACTTGTCTAAAAAAGAAAAAGAGATAATGTATATGCGTTATGGTTTTAATGGTAAAGGTGAAATGACTCAGAAACAAGTTGCAGACTATTTTGATATTTCACAAAGCTACATTTCAAGAATTGAAAAGAAAATTTTAGACAAAATGAAAGTTGCAATAATGAAACTTGCATAAAATTTTTTGCCTTGATTACAATGTAATTAAAATATAACTATTTTTCAAAAACTATAATATTTGCAAATAAAAAGCATACGCAAATATCTAGTTTATCGAGTTAGAAATAGATTTGCGCATGCTTTAATCTGATTTTGATTTATGAGTTTAACCTGAAACGCTTGACTTGATTTCTTTCAAAGCATCTTTTTCAAGTCTGGAAACTTGCGCTTGACTTATGCCAATTTCATCAGAAATTTCCATTTGTGTTTTGCCCGCAAAATATCTTAAAAAAAGAATTTGTTGTTCGCGTTTTCCAAGCGATTTTAAAGCTTGTTTTAAAACGGTTTTTTCGAGTATAGACTCATCGCTTGATGAGTCTTTTATTTGATCCATAATGAGCATGGAGTCGCCATTATCATGAAACACTGTGTCGTATAGTGAAAGCGGTTCGCTGATTGCATTCATGGCATCGGCGATTTTGTTTTCAGAAAGTCCAGTTTCTAAAGCAATTTCTTTTACGGTGGCTTCTTTGTTGGTTTCGCGCAGAATTTTTTCTTTTGCTTGAAGTGCTTTGTATGCAATGTCTCTCGTGCTTCTTGTGACTTTTATTGAGTTTGAGTCCCTTAAAAATTTGCGAATTTCGCCGATAATCATAGGAACTGCATAAGTGGAAAATCTTACGCCAAGGTTAATATCAAAGTTGTCAATTGACTTAATCAGTCCGATGATTCCGACCTGAAAAATATCGTCGGTATTGTCTTTGCTTGATGAAAATCTTTGCACGATAGACAGCACGAGACGAATATTGTAAAAAATAAATTCGTCTCTGGCGGAGTCGTCGCCTTGCTTGATTTTAGCCATGAGATTATTCAAAGTCTCTTTGTTGCATCTTGGAAGAGATGATGTGTCAACACCACAAATTATAACCTTATTTGCCATAAAATTCTCCTTAAATTTACTTTTAACTTTCCCAAAACTTCATTTTTTTATGCAAGTTGTGCTACAAGATTTTTTCATTGAATATAATTAAAATATGGATATTTCGTACAATGAACTAAGAAATAAAGAAATAATAAATTTGGCGGACGGCTCGAAAATGGGTCATATTATGGATATTATTTTTGAAAGTGACACTGGAAAAATCAATGGTTTTCTTGTTCCAGGCGAAAAGCGAATTTTTAAAAAATCTGACGATATTTTTGTGCCAATTGAAAAGATTAGAAGAATTGGCGATGATGTGATTCTGATAAGGTTTGAGTTTACAGAACCTTACGGGAAAAACATGACAAAACTTGATAAAAAACAAAAAGTGCTAAATAAATATTATCCAAACAGTGTAAAGGGCGAAAATGGGTCGTTTATAAGATATAGAAAGCTTGATAATAAAAAATATAAATAACTTGCAATCTTTTTTAAAAATGTGTATGATAGTGCTAGAGGAAAATTTATGAAATGTGTTTATTGCGGTTCTGAAGAGAGCAAGGTTATTGATTCAAGGGCGAGTGAAGAATTGAATGCAATTAGAAGACGAAGAGAATGTC
This sequence comes from uncultured Clostridia bacterium, assembly GCA_934746515.1. GTDB lineage: Bacteria > Bacillota > Clostridia > Christensenellales > UBA1242 > RGIG1681. The sequence goes on along the minus strand of CAKVFH010000002.1, from coordinate 14,322 downwards.
TTGGTTGTGGAAGAAGGTTTAATACTTATGAAACAATTGAAGTCACACCAATCATGGTTGTTAAAAGCAATGGTAACAGAGAAAGATATTCGACCGACAAAGTTAGAACTGGAATTTTAAAGGCTTGTGAAAAAAGACCTGTTTCAATTGCAGATATTGATTTGCTTGTGTCAAATATTGATAAAAAAGTTTATGGAACTTTGGAAGAAGAAATTTCATCAAAAACAATTGGTGAGTATGTTATGGAAGGGCTTAAAAATCTAGATGAAGTTTCTTATATCAGATTTGCTTCTGTCTACAAAAAATTTAAAGATATTTCAACATTCTTTGACTTTGTGAACGAGTTTGAATCAATGCTAAAAGACGGTCGAACTGAAGAAGTTGAAAAACTTACAGGTACTAAAAAGCAAACAAAAAGCGATAAAAAATAATCCACAAACAAGTGGATTTTTTTAGTAAAAGAGCAATTTATGGAAATTAAATATATTGAAAATAAAAGAGAACAAAAGCTTTCTAAACTCGTTGAGAATGAGTTAAAACTTGGATACAACCAAATTCAAAAACTCATTAGAAATAAAGATATAAAATTAAATGGCAAAAGAGTTTCAAAAGATATTGATTTGCAAATTGGTGACAAAGTTGAGGTTTACACTTTTGAAAATAAAATCAAAATCATTTTTGAAAACGATGATTTGGTTGTTGTATTTAAGCCAAGAAATATTGAAACTATTTCTGAGCAAGGTGATGATTTGATAACCAAACTAGAAAAACAAATTGGTATTGACTTGTTTGCTGTTCACAGACTAGACAGAAACACACAGGGATTGATTATTTTTGCAAAAAATGAAAAATCAAAAGAGTCGCTAGATAAGGCAATAAAAAACAGGGAACTTGAAAAATTTTATCTTGCAAAGGTTGTGGGTGTTCCAAAGAATGCACATGAAGAGCTTGTTGCATACTTGAAAAAAGATGACAAAAAAAGCATGGTTTTTGTGAGTGATGAGCAATTGCCGGGCTTTGAGCAGATAAAAACAAATTATCAAGTTATTTCTCATGATGATGATTTTTCAATCTTGGAAGTGGAACTTGTTACAGGGAAAACTCATCAGATTCGTGCACATTTAAGCCATATTGGCTATCCGATTTTGGGTGATGAAAAATATGGCAACAGCGAGATAAATAAAAAATTCAATAAAAAATATCAATGCTTGTGCGCCTATAAACTTATATTTCATTTTGAAAAAGGTGATTATTTGTCATATATGAATGGACAAAAAATTGAACTTAATCAATCTGAAATAGATTTTTGCTAATGGAAACTTATTATAAATTTGTTTTATAAAATTAGGCTTAATTATCAATATAGGTTATAAAATTAAAACAAAATAAAATTTGTATGTTTATAAATAAAAAAGCAATCTCTTTTACATACTACATGTAAAGGAGATTTTTTATGTCGGTTAGTTTATGGATTGTGTTAATTATTATTGTGCTAGTTATGTTTGGTGTAGGTCAAAGGATTTTAGATGACCTGCGACTTTCAGATAAAGCGGCGCTGATTATTTTGGTTGCAATCTGTATTGGTTTAGTTATTCCACCAATATGGATTGGACAATATTTCTGCTTCTCAATAGGTGGATTTTTAATTCCGCTTGCTCTCTCAATTTATTTATTGATTTCTTGCGGAACAAGAGATTTGGTTAGGGCTGTCATTGGAACGATTTTGGTTGCTGGTATTATTTATGGTCTTGAATGGATTCTTCCAGCAGATCCAGAAAGTGTTGTTATGGACAACATGTACATCTATGGTATTGTTGCTGGCATCGTGGCTTATGCTCTTGGAAGAAGCAGAAGAAATGCTTTTGTTTCATGTTTGTTTGGAATAACACTTGCTCAACTTGTTCAGTGGATTGTGAATCTTTGCACGAATCACAAATCAATTTTAGGACTCGGTGTTGGTGGTGCATTTTCAACTTACATTGTTGCTATTATCATTTCTGTTGCGGTTAGTGAGTTTATTGGAAGATGCATTGAGTCGGCAACAATTGACAAAGAAAAGAAAGTCTATAACTATAAAACACACACCTATGATTCTGAGAAAAATGGAAAATTAGAAGAACCAACACACACTGAAGATAAAAGAATTGATGATTTAAAAAACGCAAATCAGGTCAAAAAAAGACAAAAAACAACAAAAGCATCGCAAAATAGCACAAAAACAGATAAAAAGGAGAATAAAAATGAAAAAGATTAGTTTGTTTTTAGCATCAGTATTTAGTTTTTTTGCATTGATTATTTTTCCTTTTTCGAACTCTTCTTTGGCTTTTGCAGATACTAATAAAAAGTATTATACAGTTTATGATGAAAACAAAAAGGTGTTATTTTTGAAAGGTGATGACATAACAGTTGGTGACAATTATTTGTCAGGTGATAATAAATTATATGAGATTTACAGTGTTGATAATGATAACAAAACGGCAAAGGCAAAATTTATTTCTGATGAAAAATTGCCAGAATATAATGTTTCTCCAGCAAAAACAACCATGGCTGGTGGAAAGGCTAAACTTGCAAGTGCAGCCACAAAAAAGAAAGTTGGGGTGTATCACACACACAATGATGAAAGCTATTACACACCAGACGGCGTGGATTCTGTTTACGGAAAGGGCGGTATCCATGATGTAGGTAAAAGCCTAGTTTCAAATTTAAACAAACTTGGCATTGAAACAATCTATAGAGAAGACTTGCACTTGCCACACAACTCGGGCGCTTACACAAGAAGTCAAGTCACAGCTTCGGCTCTTCTTAATTCTGGAGCACAAGCCATTTTTGATATTCATAGAGACTCAACAAAAAGAGATTATTATATCACAAAAGTTAATGGCAAACAGATGAGTGCTATTCGTATGGTTGTTGGAAGATCAAGTGCCAACTTTGAAGAAAATAAAAAGTTTGCTTATTCAATAAAATCTTATGCTGATTCTGTTTACAAAGGTCTTATAAAAGACATTTATATTGGCAAAGGAAATTATAATCAACAATTATCAACAAAAGCCATGCTTTTTGAATTTGGTTGTGAAAATATTGAAAAAGATTTAGCACAAACATCAACCGAATATTTAGCAAAAACTTTGGATGTCGTTTTATATGGCAGTGACAATGCGAGTGAATATTCATTAAACGATGTTTCTTTAACTGGCTCGAATGGCGAACAATCGGTAATCACCGGCATTGCAAGCACTTCATCAGCAAACACAAAAGTAAATTCAAATGAAACACTTATTGTTGTGCTTTCAATTGTTGGCGTTGTTGTCGTGACACTTGCAATTGTTTTGATTTTTTCTAAAAAGGCTAGATATAAGGTTGGAAGATTTTTCTCTGAAATGTTTGCTGGCATTTTTGGCAAAAAGAAGAAAATGGATTAGTAATAAAAATTACAGCTTGCGCAAAAGCATAAGTTGAATTAAAAACTACGCATGAGTGTGGCATGTATTTAATAGGCTGACGCAAGAGCATGAATAGAATTTTAGATATTTGTCTTGTTTAAAAATTGTTAAGTTTTCACTGTGTGGTGCAAAGCGCGGCTATAAAAAATCGCATAGTCGCTAAATGCTAAATCAAAAATATTTGGTTCTATTAAACTAATGTGAATTTATTAAATATTAGCCATATCTGGTTAGTTATTCTGGAAAATAATAAAAAATAAGGAACATTGCTTTTAATTTGCATTGCTCCTTATTTTTGTTTTGATGTTTTAAAATTGCAAATAGCTGTCAGAGATTATTTATAAAATTTTAAACTAAAAATATATTGCTTAATTTCAATATTTTTAGTATAATACACTTGTTATTAAGGAGTTTATATGAGAGAACCACTTGTTGCGATTGTTGGTAGGCCTAATGTTGGAAAGTCAACTTTGTTTAATCGCATTGTCGGAAAACGAATTTCTATTGTTAATGATGAGCCTGGCGTTACGCGTGACAGGATTTTTTATCGTGCAAATTGGCTTGATAATAATTTTATTTTGGTTGACACTGGTGGTTTGGATTTTGAAAACCAAGACGAAATTTCTGTTAATATTGTGAAGCAGGCTAAAGTTGCAATTGACACTGCAGATGTTATAATTTTTGTGGTTGATGGAAAAACTGGTCTCACAAGCAGCGACAGAGATGTTGTTGAAGTGTTGAGAAAATCTAAAAAGAAAATTGTTCTCGCTGTTAATAAAATTGATAATTATGACGAGAATTTAGTATATGAATACTATGAACTTGGGCTTGGTGAACCAATCTTGATTTCAAGTTTGCATGGAAAAGGTGTCGGTGACCTTTTGGATAAAGTTGTCACATATTTCCCAAAAGATACAAATAAAACCGAAGAAGATGATGTTGTTAAAATTGCAATTGTTGGAAAGCCAAACGCTGGAAAGTCTAGTTTAATCAATAGACTTGTTGGTGAAGAAAGAGTTATTGTTTCAAGCATTGCCGGAACAACTCGTGATTCAGTTAATATTCCTTTTAAATATAATGGCAAAAAATATTCATTGATTGACACTGCAGGAATGCGCAGAAAAAGCAAGATTGAAGATAACACCGTTGAAAGATATTCAATAATTCGTTCGCTTGATTCAATTAGAAATGCAGACATTGTGTTGCTTGTTATTGATGTTACAACTGAAATTTCAGATCAAGATTTGAAGATTGCAAGCTTTATAAATGAAGAAAATAAGCCATCACTAATCGTGTTAAATAAATGGGATTTGGTTGAAAAAGACACAAACACAATGCATAAGTTTGAAGAAAAACTTTCAAAAGAACTTGCATTTATGTCTTATTTTAAGTCAGTTTATTTGTCAGCGCTCACTGGCAAAAGAACTGAAAAACTTATGCCTGCAATAAACAGTGTTTTGGTAAATGCACACAGAACTGTCACATCCGGTGATCTTAATGATGTTTTGCAAGACGCATATTTGTTAAACACTCCTGCATACAAAAAAGGCAAAAAACTTCGTGTTTTTTATGCGACACAAAGTGGTGTTGTTCCACCAACATTTGTTCTTTTTGTTAATGATATCAATTTAATGGAAAACAATTATTTAAGATATCTTGAAAATAACATTAGAAAAGCGTTCAATTTTGAAGGCACGCCAATCAGAATCACATTAAAGTGCAAAAAAGAAGAAGATTTATAAGGGGGCAAATATGGTTTGGTGGCAAGTTTTATTGGTTATTTTAATCTCGTACCTTTGTGGTAACATTTCATTTGCGCGCATAATTTCAAAAAGTAAACATCAAGACATAACAAAACTTGGCAGCGGAAATCCGGGCATGACCAACACTCTGCGAAATTATGGATTTAAGTTTGGTGCATTAAACTTGCTTTTGGATATGCTGAAGTCGTTTGCGCCAGCACTTGCAAGTTTTTATATTTTTAATCATAGCTATGTGATGCTCTATATTGCTGGAATCTCAAGCATTTTGGGACACATGTTTCCAGTTGTTTATGGGTTTAAAGGTGGCAAGGGTGTTTCAAGCACAATGGGAATGTTTCTTGCAGCAAACCCAGTTGCAACTTTAATTTGTTTGGTTATTGGTGCAATAATCTGGATGATTTTTGAATATGGCTCGGTTGTAAGCTTTTTGCTTATGACTTCGCTAACAATTATTGAAGGAATCAGAGCAAAAACAAATTTGCCAGAAACCGACAGAAAAATTGTTTGCTTGATTTTGTTTGGTTTGTTCTTGTGCACTTGGTATGCACATAGAAAGAACATTGAAAGGTTGCTTCTTGGAAAAGAAAATAAGGCGAGCATTATAAAAAAGACAAAAAAGAAATTAAAATCAACAAGCGTGAAGGGGTAATTATGAAGAAGAATAAAGTATTGTTAAACATTACTTCGGTGTTTTGCTTTATCTATGGGGCAATTTATATTTTTTCACTTGTGTTTATTCCGATTGGAATTTATTGTTTTATTGCTGGAAAGAAGTTTTCTTATAAAGCTGATCACTTGATGGATAACTATTCAGTTGATAAAAAAGTTATGAAAGCTTACACTACTTTTGCATCAATTGCATGCTTTCCATTTGGGCTTCTTTCAATAATTGCTTATTTATCGGTGTATGGCAATAATGTAAAAATTCAAAATAGCGAATCAGAAGTAAATGTAAAATCTGATAGTGTCCAAGATAGTTCAGAATCAAATCAATCTAAAATGACTCAAGAAAATTCTAATCAAGAAAGTGAAACAGTTGCTGAAACAATCGCCGAAAAATTAGAAAAACTTGAGAAGCTTCGCAATTTTAGAGATAAGAATATTATAACTGAAGAAGAATTTGAAATGGCAAAAAACCAAATGTTTGGTGATGAAGATAAAAAATAAAAGCTTTAAACTTTAAAATAAAATGATAAAAAGTACTGATTATTTTTAATCAGTATTTTTTTATGCGAGCGAAAAACTCAATTTTTTTGTGTAGACAGATGATTAAAAAGATGGCTGATTTTTGAGCTAAAAATAAAAAACATATTTAAAATTTTTGAATATTTGAGATATAAGGCTCATATAAATTTGGTAGGAGAAAGAATTTATATGAAAGATTTTGAAATTTATAACGACATTGCCAAAAGAACCAATGGTGATATTTATATAGGTGTGGTTGGACCAGTTAGAACCGGCAAATCAACATTTATAACAAAATTCATGCAATCTGGTATTTTGGATAATATTACAAATGAAAATGAAAAAATCAGAACAATTGACGAAATGCCACAATCAGGTTCTGGCAAAACTATCATGACTATGCAACCAAAATTTATTCCAAACGAAGCGGTTGAAGTAAAGTTTGGTGAAGGCGCAAAGGCGAGAGTTCGCTTGATTGACTGTGTTGGATATGCTATTGATGGTGCGGGTGGATTCACGGATGACGGTGAGCCAAGACTTGTTAAAACACCATGGAGTGAAGAAGAAATGCCTTTCGAACAAGCTGCAGAAATTGGCACTAAAAAGGTTATCACAGAACATTCAACAATCGCTGTTTTGGTGACAACAGATGGAAGTATCACAAACATTCCAAGAGAATCTTATGTTAAGGCAGAAGAGAGAATAGTTAGTGAACTTAAGGCGGCAAATAAACCATTTGTTATTGTGCTTAACTCAACAAATCCAACAAGCGAACAAAATTTAGAACTTGCTAGAAGTCTTCAAGAAAAATATAATTCACCAGTGCTAAACTATGATATTGCAAAACTTTCAGGTGAACAAATCAATGAAATTATTAGAAATGTTTTAATGGAATTTCCAATTGGTGAAATCAGATTCAATCTTCCAAAATGGGTTCGCGCACTTCCTTACACTGATGAACTTATTGTTAAGCTCATGAATAACATTAAAGAAAAAACGCAAAATATCTCAAAAATTAGCGAATATCAATCAATGTTTGACATGTTTGATGAAAATGATGATTTCAAAGCGCCAGTGTTAAGTGATATGAATCTTTCAAACGGGACAATTACTTTTGACATTCCTGTAAGTGGTGAGCTTTATTACAAAACATTAAGTTCTGCTTGTGGCATTGAAATTCAAGATGATTTCCACTTAATGGCTTATTTGAAAGAGCTTGTTTCTGCTAAAAAAGAATATGATAAAATTAAGCTTGCACTTCAAAATGTTAAAGAGACTGGTTATGGTGTTGTTAGTCCAACAATTGATGATCTTGAGTTGATGGAACCAGAGATTGTTACAAAAGGTGGCAATTCAAGTTTGAAACTTAAAGCAAAAGCATCAAGCTTGCACATTATTAAAGTTGATGTTGAGTCTGAAATTTGTCCAGCTGTTGGAAGTGGTGAACAAGGTGGTTCACTTGTAACATACATGATGAATGAGTTTGAATCAAACAAACAAGAAATTTGGAACAAGAATATGTTTGGCAAACCAATGAATGAACTTGTTAAAGAATCTATCGACTCAAAGATTGCTGGACTTCCTGTTGATGTTCAAACAAAAATGCGTAAAACTCTCACAAAAATTGTTAATGAGAGAAAGGGTGGAATTATCTGTATTTTGCTTTAATATTTTTTCTGCACAAATCCCGAATATTATCTTCAATAAAAAAAGAACTGAAAATTTCAGTTCTTTTTTGTTGTTATTGTTCTTCAAATTTCTTTTTTCTTTCAACAAATTCGTCAAGTAGATCATTGTATGCATCCATTTTTTCTTTTACCAAGTCAACCATCCATGGTTTAACTCTGAAGAAGAAATGATGTTTTTTTCTAACATTGCAGAAGTGGTGAACAACGATTTCTTTATAGTATTTGTCTTTAGCGTTAAATTTGTTTGGAAGCACAAGCTTCTTTTCAACCAAAAAGTTCAATGCATCTTGATCAGGCGAGAACATCTTTTTTGTGGCAACCATTTCTCTTGATTTTTTGAAAAGTTTTGTTTTTCTGATTGCTTTCATGTTCAATAAAAGCACGCCTGAATTGAAATAGTGTTTAACTTTCCATCTATATGGATTGAGCCAGTTGTAAAGGTCGTCAACACAAGCAAGCTCATAGTCTGTAATATCAATTTTGAAAAGTTCTTTCAAATCACCATTACAAATTGTGTCTGTGTCAAGATAAATGATTTTGTATGGAATTTCAGGAATCATGTCAGCAAAAAGACGAAGTTGCGCATAAGGTGTGAAATGATTTTTCAAATTTTTAGAATTAAGCATGCTTGATTTGTAAATATCTGTGATATCAATCAAAGTAACTGTGCTTTCGCTGTTTTGTTCCTTGACCATATCTTCCAAAAACTTTCTATGTTTTTCTGTGATAGGTTGATATTTTTCATCAACATCGCTTAAATCCATTGTTAAAATATATGTTCTAATTGCATCGGAAGTGTGTTTAGATGCTGATAAAAGTGAAATCATCAAACCATCAAAAACTTTATCATTTCCGCAGTATAGTAAATTTATCATAAGTTTCTCCTTTGTGTTTTAATTATGTTTGTTTTTTTTGCTGTTGTCAAGCAAAATCTTTATTCGTAGATATTTTCATATTTTTTGAGTTCTTTTGAAAATGTAAACTTTTCGGAAATTGCCTTGTTTGTTTCAAGTTGAGCATCTCTGCCCATAGACCAGAATGAAACTAAACCATAATTATGTTTTTTCGCATCTTCAATGATAGTTGCTGCCATTGAAGTTGTGAAAACAGGATAGAGATTGCTTTCATAACCAATTGAGAAAGTTGCACCTGTTTTTAAATATGCTTGATCGTCAGAAAGCAAAATGCCAAGATTTGAATAAATATTTTTTAATTGTTTAACAGAATTTTTAATTGCTCGAACTGATGCTGTGCCATAGTCTTCATCGCTGTTTACGCCAGTTCCATAACACATCGTCATTGAGTTGATAAGTTTCACGCTTACGCCGTTTTCAAGATATGCCTTGATAATATTGATTTGTTTTGTTTCCCAACCGCTAGGCATAATTGGAATTGTTAAAGTGATTTCGATATTGGTTTTATCTTGAACAGCCTTGATTGCTTTTGCATTTGCAATGTTTTGACCATAGTCTTGGTTTGATTCTTCAATATCTAAATCCATGCGTTTTAAATCGTAAGTGTCAATTACATCGATATAGAATTTTTCAAGTGCATTTTGGTTTTGTGTTACAACCCATGGAGCATCACCAAGTTGTCCGCCTATGGAAATTGCGTAGTCGCCACCTTTCTTTCTTAAGTTTTGAAGGGAAGTGACGATTCCTTGATATTGATATGTGTCTGTTCCATTTTTACTTAACGAATAATATCCGCCCCAGCCCCAACGAATTGTTCCATCATCTTCAAGTGGTTTTGTTGAATCTGGTTGAATAAAGCCAAGATTGTAATAAGCAAATCCAGAATCATCATAGAGTTTTGCTAGGTTTGGTGCGCCGTTGATTGAGTAAGCATTTGCTGTGTCGACCCATGAAGACATGTCTATATAAGGTGCTGAAAGTCTAATAGGCCAACCACTTTTTGATGTTTTGTTTTTGTTTGTTAGCATATCGTGGGAGATTGCTGGCATTGTAAAAATTAAAATAATTGATATTAAATAAAGTACCGAAACGGAAATAATAATTGGTATGTATCTCTTTTTGAATGGAGACCACGATCTAAAATAATTTATCATAAATTCACCCTAATGTTAGTTTGCGAAAAACTAAATAAAATATGTATTAAGTTTAAAATTGATGTATGGTTTGACAATAAATAAAAATACTATTAAAATAAAATCAGGTGATATTATGATTATAATGTTTGTTAGACATGGTGAAGCAAAAAATGATGAGCTTACTGAACTGGGCAAAAAACAATGTGAACTTATGATTCAGCAAAATGAAGATTATCAGTTCTCTAAAATTTATTGCTCAACAACAAATAGATGCAAAGAAACTGCAGAGTATTATAAAAAGAAACTGGGACTTGATATTGAATATTTGGATAAGTTAAAGGATAGGGAACTTTTGGGTCATGATCCTGAAAATGCAGATGAACAACTATGGTATGACAATTATTTGAATAAATCATTTTCGCATAAAAATCCAGAAGGGTGTGCAGATTTTTTGAAGAGAAATTTTGAAATTTTTGACAAATTTATTGCCAGTCATAAAGATAAAAACGAGAATGTAATTTTGGTTGCGCACAGTTGCACATTTTATGCAATTGAAGAATATTTTAATCATTGCGCAGATGATGAAATAAATTACTACAGACTGGCTAATTGTTCAAGAGTATATTTTGAAATTAAATAAGGTGGAGTCATGCAAGAGATTTTTTATAACGGAAATATTGTGACTAACAATGAAAATAATGAAATGTGTGAAGCAATGCTTGTTAACGATGGCAGTGTTGTTTTTGTTGGTGGAAATGATGAAGTTTTGGAATTAAAAAATAAAGATACCAAAACAAATGACTTGAATGGTAAGTTTGTTTATCCGACGCTTTTTGATTTTAATGCTAATGTTTTTGATAAAATTGATAATAAAATAAAAAACGCAAATCATGATAAAAAATTCCAAAATTCAAGCGAAATTGGTGAAAATTATGATAATTTTCAAGATTTTGAAATTTACAAAAATGAATATCTTGAGCTTGAAAAAGAGTATGTTAGAAATGGTATAACAACCATAATTGAAACAAAAATTGATAAAAGAGAATTTGCTTTTTGGAAAAAAATGTCTGAAGATAAACTTTTAAAAATTGATGTTTTGGCGTATGTTGATTTGGTTCATTCTAAACAAGTTATGGATGACAATTGTGTTACATATCGAAAATATAGAAATCATTTCAGACTTGGCGGGTATTATTTAAGGATTGACGGCAAGGTTCATGAGCTCAAAGCATGGTTAAAAAAATCATATACTGGAACGAAATCACATTATGGATCAAGTGAATTTTATGGTGAGCAATTAAACTTTTTGATAAAAACAGCGCTTGATGAAAAGAAACAAGTTTTGTTTGATGTGAATGGTGACAAGGCGATTGAAGAAGTTTTGACTGTTTTTGAAGAGATTGAAAATAAAGATAAAGTTACATCATTTTTTAGACCAATATTTTTTGGTGCAAGTATTGTTAGAAAAAATATTTATTCAAAATTAAAACATTTTGATGTTACACTTTTGTTTGAAAACTATGACTTGAGAACGAACTCATATATTAAAAAATATATTGGAATTTTTAGGCAAAAATATTTTCATAACTACAAAGATTTAATTAAAAGTGATATTAGATTTTTCTGCATAAACAGGTCTTATGATATTCAAAATTTAGATTCGGCTATAATTGATTTGAAAAATAAAAAGCGCAAATTATATTCAAAAATGCTGAAAAATAATGATTTTAGGTTAAAATATTTAAAATTATTGCAGAAATTGATTTTTATAAATCCTTCTTATGTTTGTTTTGATCAAGAAACAAAAGGGTCGATTGAAACACAAAAACAAGCTTCATTTATGATTTTAAATTCAGATTTTTTTAGCGAAAATTTTACTTCCGCAGGCTCAATTGATTCTGTTTTTGTGAATGGTGAAAAATAAAAATACTAGGCAATAACCTAGTATTTTTCTCTGCTTGCTAAATTGGTGCTTAAAGTTAAAACAACTTGATTAAACTCATCAGATTTAATTGTAAGTTCAATTGTTGTTTCTTCATTTTCAATTCCAGATACTTCTTTTTGAAACAAAAGCATGTATGTTGAATCAGATGTTTTGTAAATGTAATAAATTAAGATGTTTGTATTTTCACTAATTCTTTCAAGGTTGAAATAAATTTTTTGACTTTCTATTTTAAAGTTTTCACTTATTGTATTTGTTATTAAATTTTCAGAGTTTGTGCTTGATGTAATTTTATCTGTACTATAAATATAAAATAATGATTCAGTTTTTTCTGTGTATGAAATTTTGTTGTCTTTGGTGACAATTAAATTGTTTGCTTGGGCTGGTGATTTTCTATATCGCTCGTAATGATTGTCGCTGGTCTTTTGATAAAAAGCAACACCAACAAAATCACCATAAGAATCATCAATGCCACTGTCATTTTTTGAGCAAGCAGATGCAAGGGGAGTTAAAATAATTGAAATGATTATCAAAATTATTGCTTTAAAATTTTTCATGGTCTTCTTCTTTTGTTTTTTATAATTTTATCACAATCTTTTCTTTGTTGCAATTCTATTTTAAATTACATTTAATTTTATTGCTTATTTTTAATAATTGTTTATTATGTTGGTATAATCTTTTTATGGAGACTAAAATGGAAAATTTAATTATCGAAAATGAAAAGCAAGAAGAGCAAAGAGAAGTTGAAAATCTTGTGCGTGAATCATTTTGGAATGTTTACAAACCTGGTTGCTCTGAACATTTGGTTTTGCACTTGATGAGAGATGATAAAAATTTTGTAAAAGAACTAGATTTTGTTTTAAAGCTTGATGGTAAAATTATTGGGCAAAATGTTTTTTATAAAACTTCAATCAAAACTGATTCTGGAGAGAATTATCCAATTTTGACAATGGGTCCAATTTGCATTGCGCCAGAATATAAAAGAAAAGGTTATGGTAAAATTCTGCTTGATCATTCACTTAAAAAGGCGACTGAACTTGGATTTGGTGCAGTTTGTTTTGAAGGTAATATTGATTTTTATGGAAAAAGCGGGTTTCAATTTGCAAGAAATTTTGGCATACGCTATCATGATCTTCCAGAAGGAATGGATGATTCATTCTTTTTGTGTAAAGAATTAAAACTTGGCTATCTAAAAAACATAAAGGGCGAGTATGCAACGCCTGCCATTTATATGGTGACTGATGAAGCGGTTGAAGAATTCGACAAGTCATTTCCACCAAAACAAAAACTAATATTGTCTGGACAATTGGGGTAATTAAAAATGTGTAAGTTGGCTTTACTTTTTGATAGTTCTAGTCGTGATTTAATGTGATTAAATTTTATAAAAGGTTAGAAATAAAATTTTTTGATACCTATTTTTTTTACTGTCAAAATGTGAATGTTAGGTAACAAAAATCGACTTAACCGGCTTATGATAAATTAAATATGTAATTTTAAAAACAAAAGCACTGCAATTTTATGCAATGCTTTTTATTTTTCAACTCCAAGGATGTAGTCGGTTGTCACTTTAAAAATTGAAGCCATTTTTATTACGGATTTAACATCGGGCAGGCTTTTATCTCGCTCCCAAAGAGAAACCGTGTCTTGGCTTGTGAAAAGCAATGATGCAAGTTCTGTTTGCGTCATTTTGCTTTCAATCCTTAAACTCTTAATAATTTCTCCAATACTCATATTTTTATTATACGAATAATTTTCGTTAAATAATTGACTTACGAGAAATACTCGTATACAATAATGCATAATAAATGAAAAGGAGAGAGATGTATGTTTTGTTCAAAATGTGGTTCAGAGATAAATGATGATGCTGTGGTGTGTCCAAAGTGTGGTTGTTTGGTTGATAACAAAAAACTTAACCAAAATGTAAAGCCATCCGGACTAAAAGGTGCTATAAAGTTTTTTATGATTTTATCAACCATAGTTATGGGACTTTGGATTATTCCACTTTTGTGGTGTATCCCAATGGTAAGCAAATATAGTGAAAGTATAAGAAATAATGAACCTGTTGGAACCAGTTTTAAGATTTGTACTTTATTGTTTGTAAATATCATTGCTGGTATATTGATGTTTATTGATAATGATTAAATAAAGGAGAATGTCTATATTGGCATTCTTTTTTTTCAAGTCCTTTACATCAAAAAAATACTCCGCATATAAACGGAGCATTTTTTGGTGCTGATGACAGGACTTGAAC
>CAKVFH010000001.1 GCA_934746515.1 uncultured Clostridia bacterium | reverse complement strand
AGGTTCTCCTTTAATCCAAGATAGCTTTTATTCTGCGAATGCCAGAAGAAGAGCTTTCTTCTTTAATGATTTTGAAGTGGTGAAGATCGCCAGTGTTTTTTGCATGTGGTCCACCACAAATTTGTTTGTCAACATCACCAATGGTGTACACCTTGACTTTGTCGCCATATTTTGAATCGAATATACCATGTGCACCGGCTTTTTTTGCTTCGTCAAGTGTGAGCTCTTCGCAAGTTACATCAAGATTTCTTTCAATTGCCTTGTTTACGAAATCTTCAAGTTGTTTGATTTCTTCTTCAGTCATTTTGCTGTCATGATTGAAATCAAAACGAAGTCTTTCAGGAGTGATGTTTGAGCCTTTTTGAATAACTTGGTCTCCAAACATTTTCTTTAAGCCAGCAAGCATAATATGGGTGGCGGTGTGAAGTTTTGCTGTTTCATAAGATGAATCAGCAAGTCCGCCTTTAAAAGTTCCAGCTGATGCAGAACGCGAAAGTTCTTGGTGTGCTTTGAATGCTTCTTCATAGCCAGCCTTGTCAACGCTGTAACCTTTTTCTTTTGCAATTTCTTCAGTGAGCTCTAGTGGGAAACCAAATGTATCAAAAAGTCTGAATGCAGCTTTTCCAGAAATGATGTTTTCAACAACTTCACCTTCTTTTGCAAATTGTTTGTGTCTCTCAATTCCAGAAATCACCTTTTCAAATTCTTTGTAGCCTTGGTCGATTGCTTTTGAGAATTTTTCAACTTCTGCATGAAGTTCTGATTTAATAACATCTCTATTCTTAACCAAAATTTCATAGTCGTCGCTATAATAGTCAATGTAAAGGTCGGCAATATCAGCAAATAATGCTGTGTCGAGACCAATGTTTCTAGCGTGGTTTACTGAACGACGAATAAATCTACGAAGGATATAACCCTGCCCAACATTTGATGGTTTGATAGCCTTTTCGTCACCCAAAATAAACACTGATGAACGAAGGTGGTCTGCCAAGATTCTGTATGATTTTACAGTCTCATCGCTGTTTTTGATTTCTGCTTTTTCGTTCATGAAATCAATAACACTTTTGAAAATACCAACATCATAGCTTGATTTTGCGCCGTTTAGAACGCAGATTGTTCTTTCAACGCCCATGCCTGTATCAATGTTTGGGTTTGCAAGTGGCTTTGCTTTTTCGCCAACATTGTCAATTTTATATTGCATGAAAACATCGTTCCAAATTTCGTTATATTTTCCACAATGACAGCCTGGGCGGCACTCTGGTGAGCATTTTTCTTTTCCTGAATCATAAAACATTTCAGTGTCAGGGCCACAAGGACCAACACCGCTTCCAAGTCCCCACCAGTTATCTTCTTTAGGGTTAAAGAAAATGTGGTCTTCGCTGATTCCGCAAGTTTTCCAAGTGTTAGCAGCAAGATCATCTCTTGGCGCTGTTTCATCGCCTTCAAAAACTGTAACAGAAAGTCTTGCAGGGTCAATTCCAAGATAGTCTTTGCTTGTCAAAAATTCATAAGAAAGTTTAATCATCTCATCTTTTGGGCAAGTTCCAAGGAACCAGTTTCCAAGCATTTCAAAAAATGTGTTGTGGTTGTAGTCGCCAACATCATCAATATCGCCAGTTCTGATGCATCTTTGTGTGTCAAAAAGTCTGTTGCCTGCTGGGTGTTTTTCACCAAGAAGATAAGGCACAAGTGGGTGCATTCCGGCGGTTGTAAACAAAACAGTTGGGTCGTTTTCGGGAATAACTGAACTATTTTGAATTTGTGTAAATCCATGTTTAGTAAAAAATTTTTTCCATAATTGTTTTAATTGTTTGTCAGTAATCATAATTTTTCCTTTATATTCAATAATAATACATTTTGTATTATATAACAACAGATCTAAAAAATCAATTAAAAGCAAAATTTTGTCAAAAATAAAAACACCCTTACTTGACATAAGTCAAATAAAGGTGAATTTTATTAAACATTCAAAAGTCTGCAAATGCTCTTGCCCATAATCATGTAGATAAGGTCAAGAATCCAAACGATTGTGAAACCGAATACAAGTCTGATAATACCAGCAACAATTTTGCCTTCAGCAAATCTTGTTACAGCACCACAAATCCATGATGTTACAGGAATGATTGCCAAGATAAGGCTTACAACCCAACTCAAACCAAAGTAATCAGATTTTCTCTTTGCCATAACTCTTCCTCCTATGAATTGATATGCTCATTATATACCAAAAGCCACACAAACACAAATAAGAATTGCACAAAAATGCTAAATTTATAAAAAATAAATAATTTTTGAAAATTTATTCTAAACTAATAGTAAACTGAATAAACTTAAACCATAAGGAGAAATAAAATGAAAGATATTGTTAAAGCTTTTGATAACTTGCCATGGATTGCTAAACTTATTTTGTGTTTGCCTGTTTTGGATATTGCTTGGGCAATTTACAGAATTGTTAAGGGTGTGCAAGAAAAGAACACACCAACTCTTGTTGCGGGCATTTTGTGGATTATCCCTGGTGCTGTGATTTGTTGGCTTGTTGATTTTGTTTGCACAATCTGCTACAAAAAACCAAATTTATTAGCATAGAAATAAATTAAAAACATTACTTTTAAAGCCTTCCTATTTAACGCGCTTTTAGAGTAATGTTTTTTTTTGCGTCCAAAAATTTTAGTTATAAAATAATAATATTTTAGCAAAGGCTCTCAATAATGTTTTTTCTTGAACTTGGCTTGAACATGAAAATTGCTGGAATGTCAAGCGGAGTGAATGCTCCCGTGTTTTTCCCTGCTCTCAAGTTTAAAACTGCATCAATGTAACCCACCATAATGGTGGCGGTAAAGTTTGGATTTGATTCAATTTTTAGTTTAAAATCCAGCAGACATTTTGAGCCATGTATTGTCTTAAATTTTGAAATAATCTCGCCTTTGTGTGAGATTTTTGAGCGAAGTTTCAAAAGCTCTTTGCTAGACACAAAATTTATTTTTGTCGGCTGACCTTTAAAATAGTCTGGAATATTTAAAATATTGTTCGTTATGCTCTTGTGATATTTTTTATCCGCCACCACATAACAGTCTCTAAAATGCAGACATTCATTGCCGTTTAGTTTGCCTTTTTTGGCTAGCTTAATTGCCAAAGTGTTCGGAATTGTAAATTCAAGTCCGTCAAGCACATGATTAGTTTTTCTAATTGCTTCACTATGCCCCATGCTTATACCTTTACCCCAAAAAACGACCGGTTTTTCTTTAGAAATGCTAAAGCTCATCGCTCTAATGTTGCTAAATATCCCTGGGTCCCAACCGCAAGCCATAATCAAAATATGCTTCGAATTTTTTGCAAGTTTGTCAAGTCTGTCAAGTTCGCTTAAAAGTTTTTTGTGATTATCGAATGTATTTATGCAATCAAAGTTTAAAATTGCATCTGTTGTTTGTTTTTCAAGGTCACCAAATGAACCGCCGCACAGAAGCATTATGTCAATTTTGTTTGCATATAAAGATATATTCTCATAACTTTCCACAGCTGTATTGAATTTGGATTTAACAAGTCGTCTTGAAAAAATCGCAATCAAGTTGCAGTCATTTCTCGACAAAATCACCTGCTCCACAGCCTTGCCAAGATTTCCATAGCCAATGATACCAATATTAGTTTTCATATTCTTTCCTTAATTCTGTTAAAATTTTCTGGGTTTCTTTTGATAGATTTGTTAGTGGCAATCTTGGCTGACCAACATTTTTTCCGATTAGGTTCATGTAAAACTTGATGCACATTGGGTTGACTTCCAGAAACAGCGCAGTGTTGATTTTGTAAAGGTATTTGTGAATGCGGAGAGCGTTTTCAAAGTTTCGGTCAAGCACGCTTTCGGTGAGCGACGACACCAGTGTTGGATAGGCATTCGCCGTGACAGAAATGACTCCAGAATAGCCCATGCACATCAGTGGATAAGTTATCAAATCATCACCAGAATATAGAGCAAATCCCTTTGGCATCATTGACAAAAGTTTGATGCTTTGCGAGATGTTTCCGCCAGCATCTTTGAATCCAACGATGTTTTTTAGTTTTGTAAGTTTGTAGAGTGTTTCTGGTGAAATATTAAGCCCAGTTCTTGACGGAACATTGTAAACTATTATTGGAAGTTTCGTTGCCTTTGCAATTGCCTTGTAGTGCAAAAACAAGCCTTCTTGACTTGTTTTGTTGTAATATGGAGTCACGACCAAAACACCATCTGCTCCCAGTTTTTCGGCTTCTTTTGTCTGTGAAATTGCAAGTTTTGTTGAATTTGAACCTGTCCCAACAATCACTGGCACACGATTTGACACTTGCCCCACGCAAAATTTGATTATTTTAGTGCGTTCTTCAGCTGAAATTGTCGCCGATTCGCCAGTTGTCCCCAAAATTATGATTGCCTTTGTTCGCGATGCAATCTGAAACTCAATGAGTTTTTTAAGCTCATAGAAATCAACTTCATTTTTTGAATTAAATGGCGTAACAAGTGCCACTCCACTGCCTTTAAAAATCATATTTCCCCCATACTGCTAGATTATGAATTTTTACTTTGCAGTGTGAAAACAGTTGCTTTTTATTTTTTTATCTAATATACTTTTCTTAATGGCTATAAAGAAAATTGTAATTAAGCAAGATTCTATTTTTGTTATTGACCAAGCTGGTCAAAGTTTGTTTATTTTGTAAAAAGAGAACCAATATTTTTGTTGGTTCTTTTTTTTAAAGCACAAAAAGGAGAAATTATGGAAATTAAAGATTTAAAAAATGTTCATGTTTTAAAGCACCCACTAATCGACCACAAGATTGCGCTCATCAGAGACAAAAACACTAACACAAAGCAGTTTAGAGAAATCATTTCAGAACTCGCGATGATTGAAGCTTATGAGAGTTTTAAGGATGTTCCAACCCAAGAAATTGAAGTTGAAACACCACTTGAAACAACAAAACAAACTGTTATCAAAGAAAATTCAATAGCAATTGTGCCAATACTTCGTGCAGGTCTTGGAATGGTTGAAGGTGTCTTGACACTTTTCCCTGCCGCAAAGGTTGGGCATATTGGCTTGTATCGTGACGAAGAAACTCTTGAGCCACATGAATATTATTGCAAACTCCCAAAACATATCGAAGAAAAAGTTGTTATGGTGACCGACCCAATGCTCGCAACTGGTGGTTCAGCCAGTGCCGCCATCACTCTTTTAAAGAATCGTGGCTGCAAAAACATCAAACTCATGTGCATTATCGCTGCGCCTGAAGGCATCAAGAGAGTTGCCGAAGATCATCCAGATGTTGAAATCTATGTTTTGTCAGTTGATAGATGTCTTAACGAAAACGGTTATATTTTGCCAGGTCTCGGCGATGCAGGTGACAGAATTTTCGGCACAAAATAGTTTGATTTTTGCTACTTATTAGTTTAAAATGAAGTCAATCTAACAAAAAGGACGCAATTATGAATGTTTATATTTTGAGACATGGCACAACTGTTTGGAATGAAACAGGACGCACCCAAGGCAGACGCCAAAACAAATTGAGTGAAAATGGAAAAATAGTAGCGCAAAAAGCTGCGGAAGAACTTAAAAATGTTCCATTTGATGTGATTTATTGTTCCCCACTCATGCGAACAATGCAAACCGCAAATATCGTTAATAAATTTCATGGCGTTAAAATTGAAAGATCTGAACTTTTGACAGAAGTCGACCAAGGCGTGTTTTCTGGCAGACTTTATAGAACGCTCACCGACGAAGAAAAACAGCTTAAGCGTCAACGCGACCCAAGCACGAAAATGGAACAGCTCGACCATGCCCTTGCAAGAGCTAAAGAGTTTTATGAAACAGTGATAAAGAACAATCCAAACAAAAACATCTTGATTGTTTCACATAACAACATTTGTTCCTTTTTAAAACTTATTTTAAACGGCGAGCAAATCAACCTAAATGACCATGATCAAATCAATTGCTTCGCTAACGCCGAATTCAAGAAATTCGAAATTTAACAACAAGTGGAGTTTGTTAAAATCAGTGCCATGGTGTTAACAAAAAGGAGAAAATATGAAGGTTTTAGTTTTAGGTTCTGGAGGGTTCGGGTATCCACTTGTTTTTTGTGAGTGCGAATATTGCAATAAAGCAAGAATTCTCGGCGGTAAAAATTTAAGAAAAAGAGCTTCCCTGTTAATCAATGACGAAATGATAATTGATTTAACGCCAGATTGCTCGTCATCGATGAATATGTACAATAAAGATATGGGAAAAGTTAAGTATCTTTTGCAAACACATACCCATTTAGACCATTTTGATATAAATCATTTTACATCGCTAGATAATAAATATGGAACCCAAAGAAAGGATAATTTGACATTGGTATGTTCAGATTTATGTTTAAGTGACATACAAAAGAAAGCATCGCAGTTTGATAGAATGGATTTATATAATAAAGATTACTTAAGCAAAATAAAATTGGATGTAAAAACAATCAATCATGGAGAATCTTTGCAATTAAATGAATATTCAATCAAGGCAATTCATTGCTCACACGATGAAAAAATTGGTGCACAACTATACTTAATTAAAAATAATGGAAAATCATTATTGTATGCCACAGACACTCCCCCAATAACCGATTTTGCAGTTCAAGAATTAAATGGAGAAAAAATTGATTGCATCTTTTTGGATGAATCATTTGGATTGCAAGAACATACATTTTCGCATCTTAATATAAAAGCATTTGACGAGTATATTAAGACTTTAAAACAGAAAAAATTACTTAACGACAATTGTTTAATTTATGCCACTCATATAACTCATGATGGAAATCCGCCACATGATGATTTAGAGCAAATCTTGAGCAAATATGGATATAAACCAGCTTACGACGGATTAGAATTTGAAATGTAAAAAAGACTTTTTTATAAAGTCTTTTTTTTGCTTAAATATTGAATTTTTAAATAACTAATAATATTACTCGTTACATTCCCGACCGGTGTAGTGAGCGTCACAAGGCACGATTTTTTATTTTTATCGGCAAAAGCCTAAAAATAAAAATGCCGGAAACAAAAAAAGAGCGTTACCGCTCTGTTAAGTTTAGCTGGTGCTGATGGCCGGACTTGAACCGGCACGAAGATTTCTCCTCGAGGGATTTTAAGTCCCTTGCGTCTGCCTATTTCGCCACATCAGCATATTCTAAACAAAAACAATTATACACATAAATTTGGGTTTGTAAAGAAAAATTTGTTATTTTCACAAAAAAAGGTTCTATCAACTTTCAATAGAACCTTTTTATTTATTTTCTTACTGTGACACTAATCAACAAAATCTTTTCCACCGCAAGAAGGACATTTTGTCTCTCCTGGTTTAATAAGAGAACCGCAGTAAGCACATTTCTTTTGCTTTGGTTCAGATGTTGTTTTTTCTTGAACTTGAGTTTCAAAATTGTTGATTAGCATAGATTTATTTTTAGCTTCTCTAATAATTTTTGGAGCCATGGCAGTAATAAATGTGCCGAAAAAACCAATAAAAGCAAATCCAAAAATACACATAAAAATTCCCGCGAACCTTAAATCAGATTGTGCGCTGCTTGCATCAAACCAGCCTTCATCAGTCATTGGTGGAACAACCATGCTGTTTGCCGCAGCAATTTTGTTAATTCCGACAATTCCAACTATAACGCCTAAAACTAAAGGAATAATCCATAAAAAGTTTACAATGCTTAATTTCTTTTTTTCCATAATCTTCACCTAAAATTATTATATCATATTTATATTGTTTACGCAATTAAATTGGTCGTATTGGCAGTAACAATGTGTTATAAAATATTTTGTTTACATTTCTTTCAGTTAATGCATATATTTTCTCGGCAAGTTGATTCTTTGGTCGCCAAAAAAAACTCACTAGCCTTCAAATTCTTCGTTGAAAATTATATGTTAGCGATACTCAGTATGCTCGCACAAGCTATAACGGCTAAAATAAAGTTTAACCTTTAATAGATGTTTACTTGTAATCATTCTAAACCTAGCTCGTGGGCTTGCGCCATGCGAACTAGCTCGCCAACAAGTGTAAGTGTGGCACAAAAGGTTTTGTTTACACACTTTTCTTACTCAATGTGTATGTTGGCTCGGCAAGTTGATTCTTTGGTCGCCAAAAAAAGACCATAGGGTTTGCCCTATGGTCTTTTTATTGGAGGCGACACTCAGTATACTCGCACAAATTATAATGGTTAAAATAGACCTTAACCTTTAATAGATTTTTTTGTAATCATTCTAAACCTGGCTCGTGGGCTTGCACCATGCGAACTAGCTCGCCAACAAATGTAAGTGAGCCACAAAATGTTTCTGTTACACATTTTCTTCTAAAAGTGCTAGTTAGCTCGGCAAGTTGATTCTTTGGTCGCCAAAAAAAACTCACCAACTATTGTTGATGAGTTTTTATTGGAGGCGACACTCAGAATCGAACTGAGGAATGGGAGTTTTGCAGACTCGTGCCTTACCGCTTGGCTATGTCGCCATTATAAATGAAATTTATAATGATTATAAATATTGTTTATAAAGTAAACGGCAAGTCTTTCAACCTGCCGTTTCCCTATTGGAGCGGGAAACGAGATTCGAACTCGCGGCATCTGCCTTGGCAAGGCAGCGCTCTACCACTGAGCCATTCCCGCATAAAATAAAATTTCTCACTACCCCCACTACGAAGTGAAAGTAGCGAGAAACAAATGGTGGGGACTATAGGGCTCGAACCTATGACCGCCTGCTTGTAAGGCAGATGCTCTCCCAGCTGAGCTAAACCCCCATGTCCTTAACGAACGATATAACTATATCAAATCTTAAGATTAAATGCAAGTGTTTTTACAAAAAAAATTAAAATTTTTAATAATTTAGTTAAGGATAATATTTTTTATACTTTCCTGCCCACAAAGCATGCTGTATTTTTCAATAAGCTTTTGAGTGATTTCATGGTTGGTTTTAATTTCATCAAAAATTTGTCTTGCAAGCTTGTATGTTTCGACTGAAAAGTTTGACACAAGGTCAGAGCCTTGACCATGCTGGCTTGTTCCAAACATGGTTCCTGCACCACGTGTGCTTAAGTCAAATTCGGCGATTTCAAAGCCATTCAAATGATTTTTAAAGAAATTAACGCGTTTGTAAGATTTTTCGTTAAGGTTGTCAGCAATGCAAAAACAATGCGCTTCTTCGCCGTTTCTGCCAATTCTTCCCCTTAACTGATGAAGTGTGGCAAGCCCAAACCTTTCCGGTGAAACAATAACCATAAGGTCGCTGTCAGGGATATCGACACCAACTTCAACAATTGTTGTCGACACCAACACCTTTATTTTGCCCATTTTGAACTTTTCTATAACTCTGTCTTGTGATTCCTTTTTAAGTTTTCCGTGAATAAGCCCCACTTGGCTTTCATCAAAGAATTTGCATAAACTATCATAAACATTTTTTGCAGAAAATTTCATCATCGAGTCATTTTCATTTTCTTCATCAATTTTTGAACATACAACATAAACCTTTGAGCCAGCTGAAATCTTACTTTTTATATAGTTCCACATATCTGCTTGTTTTTGTTTTGTTATAATATTGGTTGTGATATTTGCTTGCTTTGGTCTTGACAAAATCGTTGAAAAGTCGAGATTGCCGTAAACAACAAGCGCTAGTGACCTTGGAATTGGCGTTGCGCTCATAACCAAAATATCAATTGTCTTGCCTTTTTGCTTAATTTCGGCTCTCTGTTCAACACCAAAGCGGTGCTGTTCATCAAAAACGGCATAGGTTAAGTTATTAAAACATATCTCTTTTGAAAGAATCGAGTGTGTGCCAATCAAAATTTGTATTTCACCATTTTCAAGCTTATTTAATATCATTCGTCTTTCGAGCGCAGAAGTTGAGCTTGTCAAAAGCGCAATCTGAATGCCACATTTTTCAAAAAGTTTGGTGGCGGTCTCAAAGTGTTGTCTAGCCAAAATTTCTGTTGGTGCAATGATTGCCGATTGATAGCTGTTTTTGCTAGCAACAAACGCTCCAAAAAATGAAACAATTGTTTTTCCAGAACCAACATCACCCTGCAAAAGTCTGTTCATTGAATATTTTCCGCCAAAATCATTTTCAATATCTTGAATGGCATTCATCTGATCGCTTGTTAGTGAAAATGGTAAAATCGAAATAAAATCTTCTTTTAATTTGGTTATGTTTTTATAATTTTGTTGTTTAATTTCTTTACTGCAGATGCGTTGATCTTCGTTTGCTGCAATTGTGCATAAAAGTTTGTTTGTTTCAATTGAATTTTTTGCTTTAACCACCGAATCGCCATTTTCAGGGTTATGCACGAAATTATAGGCATTTTTAAGTTTTAGAATGTTATATTTTAATAATAAATTATCAGGTATAATATCTGAAATTTCCAGCATTTCTAAAGATTTGTTAATGCAGTCTGAAATGGTTGCTTGACCCACTTTGTCAACTGAATGATAAACCGGAAGAAGTCCAAATTTTGTCAATTTGTCTTCTTTTTTCATTATTAAAACATTGAAAGTATTTTTCTTTTTAGGGCTATTTTTACCATATAAAAATACAGTCAGTCCAAGATAAAGTTGGCTTTTTATAAATGTTTGATTAAACCAAATTGCTGAAAATGTGTGCCCTAGTTCATCGTTCATTTTGCATGAAACAAATGTGAGATTTTTGCGTGCCTTGATGATTTTTGGATTTTCTATTGCGGTTGCCTTGATGAGTCTGACATTTCCGTCATCGGCAAATGGCTCTGTTTTTGTGAAATCGTAGTATTTATATGGAAAATAGTTGATTAAATCTTCACAAGAAAAAATACCACTTTCTTCAAATGACTTTTTGCGGGCTTCACCAATTCCTTTAATTTGAGTTAAATCCATAAAAAAATTATAGCAACTAAAACAAAATAACACAACGAAAACCCAACTAAAACTTGAAATTATCAAAAAAACCAACCTTTGCGGTTGGCATAATTAAAACAAAGCTTTTTAAAATGGTGTGCTAGCAAATTTTGTGATATAATTTTGAAAATCAAATCACTGTTTAGGGCGCAATCTGAAATTCAAGATTATCATTGTTGTTTAAATTTAATATTCACAACTATCTATCAAGCCCCAAAATTCTATCAGCAGAAATATTCAAAGTTTCGCAAATCAGCTTGATGTTGTCATAACCAGGTTTGCTCTTGCCTTTTAGCCATTCACTAATTTGGCTTTGTTTGATGTTTAATAGTTGAGCTAGCTGAACTTGATTTAGTGATTTCTCTATCATAATTTCCTGCAATATTTCAGGAAATGTTAAATTTATTTTATTCATATAAAAATGATATAACAATTTAGCGGAATTTTCAAATAAAAAACATTAAAATTTTTATTAGATATGAATTTGATTTTATTTTTAACAGATTGTTATTTTCTGAATGGTTAAAATAAAACATTTTTTTACATAAAAAAACCAACCTTTACGGTTGGCTTTTTGTTTGTTTTTATTATTCAAGAGAAATTAAATAGTAATAAAGTGGTTGACCGCCTTCATGACAATCAATTTCCATATCAGGATATTTTTCTTTAAGTCTATCAATGAGTGCACCAGCATCAACTGGATTAACATCGTTGCCATAGAAGAGCGAAATTGTTGAAATATCGTCATTCATAAGCTTTTCGATTGTGTCTTCAGTAACTTTGCTGATATCGTTACCCTTTGTTACAATCTTCTTTTCGCCAAGACCAATGATGTCGCCTTCTTTAAGTTTGAAACCATCAATTGATGTTGAACGAACAGCATAAGTAACTGAACCAGAAACAACACCTTTGATTGTTTCTTCAACATAAGCTTTATTTTCATCAACAGAAAGTTCTGGGTTGATTGAAATTGCAGCAGAAATACCTTGTGGGATAGATGTTGTTGGAAGAACGAAAATGTTGCGTTTTGACAAATCGTTTGCTAGTTGTGCAGCAAGAACAATGTTTTTGTTATTTGGAAGCACAAATACATTTTCAGCATAAACCTTGTCGCAAGCGGCAGCAATATCTTCAGCTGAAGGGTTCATTGTTTGACCGCCTTCAATTACATAGTCAACATTGAGATCTTTGAAGAGTGTTGCAAGTCCTTCACCTGCGCAAACAGAAACAATACCAATTTTCTTGAGTTCTTCAGGCTCTGATTTAACTTTTAAAGCTCTGAATTGTTCAAGCATGTTTTCAATTTTAACGCCATTGAGTTCACCAAGTTTTAAAGCATGTGTAAGTGCAATGCCTGGTTGGTTTGTGTGAACATGCACTTTAATTAAACTTAAGTCACCAATACAAATAACTGAATCACCAAGAGTCATCAAAGTTTCACGAAGTTTGTCAATATCGGCAACTGTTGTTTTTTTGTTGATGTTTATAATGAAAAATTCTGTGCAGTATGCAAATTCAATATCAGCAAGTGAGTTATAGTCAATAACTTCACTGTTTGTCATCTTGATTGTTCCGTTGCTAATTTTGTCGGTGTCAGCTTGAAGTTTAAGTTCGCTTTCGTCACCAGCAACAATTTTAAGGAAACCATTTAAAATGATAAGA
Source organism: uncultured Clostridia bacterium (assembly GCA_934746515.1). Lineage (GTDB taxonomy): Bacteria > Bacillota > Clostridia > Christensenellales > UBA1242 > RGIG1681. The sequence goes on along the minus strand of CAKVFH010000001.1, from coordinate 154,670 downwards.
AGTCCACGACCACCAGCATCAACAACACCAGCTTTTTTTAGTACTGGCAAAAGTTCTGGAGTCATTGCCAAGGCATCTTCACCAATATCAATAACTTGCTTTAAGAATGGTTCAAGATCGCTTTCCTTTTTAGCGATTTTAACAGAAGCATCAGCCATTGCACGAATGACTGTAAGGATTGTTCCTTCCTTTGGTTTTGTAACGGCTTTGTATGCAACATTTGCACCTTCGATCAAAGCGTTTGCAAAATCAATAGATTTGATTTCCTTCATGTTAGTAAAATATGAAGTGAAACCTTTTAAAATTTGTGACAAAATAACGCCTGAATTTCCCCTAGCACCTTTAAGAGCACCTTTAGAAATGGCATCACAAACTGTTTCCATATCGTTGTTTGCACACATGTTGAGTTCTTTTACTGAAGACTTCATTGTGAGCGACATATTAGTTCCAGTGTCTCCGTCTGGCACTGGGAATACATTAAGCGAGTTAACATATTCACTGTTTTCTTCCAAATAATTTGCACCTGAAATCACCATTTTTCTGAGTAAGGCGCCTGTAATAACTTTATCCATAATTCTCCTAAATATAAACAATAATTATAAAAACGGAAAAGCATGACAAAAGAGCAAAAGCTATTTTGCCTAAACTTTTACACCGACAACATTGATATTTATTGAGTCAACAAGCATGCCTGAAAACTGTTCAACATTGTATTTAACAACTCTTCTAACAGATTCAGCAACCGCATTGATGCTGACACCATATTTCAAGATAATGTCAAGATCAATGTTAATTCTATCGCTGATGGTTGTGATTTTGATGCCACGAGGCTTATATGCTTTTCTGAAAAGTTCACGAATTGAATCAGAAAATTTATTTCCTGCCAAATCAACAACACCATAAACATCAAGTGTTGAGTGAGCAACAATAAGCGCTATAGAGTTGTCTGTAACAGAAATTTTACCATAGGAATTAACCGTTGTAACTGACATAATATCTCCTTTTATTGTTTGAAGCAAGCATAAATAAAATATAGTTTGCCTACAAACTTACACTAATAATAAACTATATTTCAAAAAAAATCAACACTTTATGTGATTAAAAAGCGAATATATTTAAAAAAATTAAAATATTTCATTCAAGCACTTGCAAAAAACAAATATCTATGTTATTATTTACAAGGTAATTTAATAATCAAAGCCGAGGAGGTATACAATGAGCAGAGTTTGTAGTATTTGTGGAAAAGGAACTGCTTCAGGAAATTCACGCAGCCACGCATTGAATATATCAAAAAGAACTTTCAGACCAAACATTCATAAAACAACTGTTGAAGTTGATGGTGAAGTTAAAAGTGCTTATGTTTGCACAAAATGTATGAAAGGTTCAAAAAAAGATAAATAGTTTTATTTTAAATTAAACTAGCAGTTCCCTGCTAGTTTTTTTATTGTTTTTTTCATAAACAATCCCACCAAAACTTCGCCCACCCTATTTATTATAGATGTGGAAATATAAACAATATAATTATTAAAAATCTACAAATATAAATTAAATTAAAAACATTGCAAAAAAATCTTTGGTTGGTTATAATAAATTTTAGGAGGCGGAAATGTTAGAACTCAAAGACATTTGCTTTTCTGTAAAGGAAAAAGGAAAAGTAAAAGAAATTCTTAAAAATGTTAATTTAAAAATTGAAGACGATAAGTTCTTTGTTATAACTGGGCCAAACGGCTCTGGAAAATCTACACTTGCAAAAGTGATTATGGGCATCAATAAACCAACAAGCGGACAAATTTTGCTTGACGGCGAAGATATCACCAACCTAAACATAACCGAAAGGTCAAAACTTGGAATCAGCTTTGCATTCCAACAACCAGTGAAATTTAAAGGCATAACAGTCAAAAGAATGATTGAGCTTGCAACAGGCACAAATATTGCTGTTGGCGATGCTTGCAAATATCTTTCTGATGTTGGGCTTTGCGCAAGAGACTATATTGATCGTGAGGTTGATGGTTCGCTTTCTGGCGGTGAGCTAAAGCGTATTGAAATTGCAACAACTGTTGCAAGAAAAAGCAAACTCACAATTTTTGACGAGCCAGAAGCTGGCATTGATTTGTGGTCATTTAACAGTTTGATTAAGACCTTTAAAAATCTTAAAACGAAATATAAATGCGGATTTATAATAATCTCCCACCAAGAAAGAATTTTGGATATTGCCGATGAAATTATAATTTTGTCAGCTGGCGAAATTAAAAAAGTTGGCACAAAAGAGCAAGTTCTCCCACACCTTTCTGAAATATACTCAACTTGCACCGCTTTAGAGGAGGCTCAATAATGGAAAATTTAACAAAAATTGATAAAGACTTGCTTGCGGAAATTGCAGATATACATGAAACTCCCCTTGGTGCATATAATATCAGAAAAGACGGAAAACTTGTTTCAAGAAGTTCAAGCGCAAACATTGAAATTTCAACCAAAACCGACAAACCTGGCATTGATATAAAAATCAAGGCGAACACAAAAAATGAAAGCGTTCACATTCCTGTTATTGTCACAGAAGCTGGTTTAAAAGATTTGGTTTATAATGATTTCTATGTTGGCAAAAACGCTGATGTAACAATCGTTGCGGGTTGCGGAATTTCTTGCGGAACCGAAAAAGATGAAGGTCACGACGGCATCCACACTTTCCATCTAGAAGAAGGCGCAAAAGTTGTTTATATTGAAAAGCACTACGCTTCAGGCAAAGGCACAGGAAATCGTGTTTTGAACCCTGTTACAAATGTTGAAATGAAGAAAAATTCATACATGAAAATGGAAACAGTGCAAATCAGCGGTGTTACAAGTGCAATAAGAACAACAAATGCAACTCTTGATGACGGCGCAAAACTTGAAATCAATGAAAAAATTATGACAGAAAAGAACGAAACAGCTGAAACCAACTTTAATGTTGAGCTTAACGGCAAAGATTCATCAACCCATGTTGTGTCAAGATCTGTCGCAAAAGGCAACAGCCACCAAACATATAAGTCAGTTGTCAACGGAAACAATAAATGTTTCGGTCACACCGAATGTGACGCGATTATTATGGATAAAGCAAACATTATTGCTAAGCCAGAACTCACCGCAAAATCAACCGAAGCTTCACTTATCCATGAAGCCGCCATCGGCAAAATTGCTGGCGAACAGATTATAAAACTTCAAACATTAGGTTTAACCGAGCAAGAAGCTGAACAAGAAATTATCAGGGGCTTTTTGAAATAAATCAAAGTTGATAAACACAAGCAAATTTTTTAGCATTTTTAATGAAATTGAATAAATTGATAACAAAAAAATCAAAACAAAAACAGCCACAAGCGGATTTTCTCCAAATTGTGGCTGTTTTTTGCTAGATATTTTTATGTAATTAACACACCAATTAACTAAAATATAAATTTACTGGTGGCGGAAGATGTTAGACTATTTTATACAGAAAGCTTTGTTTGGCTAAAAGCCAACATTATTCAAAACTACATTTCCCTTTCAATTTCTTCGCCTTGAGCGTTGAAAAGTTTCATTTCAAAGCGCTCTGGTTTTTTAACTTCCATTTTCTCGAATGGAACATTATCTGAAAACAACGGACCGCCAAGAGCCGACATAACATTGTCAGTAAATCTTTTTGCTCTTAAAATTGTTTCGTTTGAAAAGTCGCCATAGCTTAGTAGTCCAAAATGGTTTGCGGCTGCAGAAGCTGGTCTCTTTTCATCGTATGGCACTCTAAAATAGTTTCGTTTATAGCCATTAAATATTGATTCGTCAATCCTTGATCGTTTCGTGAAAATTGATGTTATGTTCATCATTTCAGAGAATAATTGCCAGTCAATTGACGCATCTTTTTGTTTTATTGTTTTTAAAAATTCTTCGTTTAAATATTCATTTGCTGAATAGATGCCCTTTGGTAAAATCTTTTTGCCTGATCGTTCACCGTTTAGCGCATTGAAATAGGTGTTGCTTTCGGCATCAATTCTTGCAACATATTCATATTTTTGAGTTCTTGGGTCTTTCAAAAGAATGATATTTCTTGAGTTTGCATCAACTTCGCCAATGGCATTTGGAATGAAATATGAGCAAAGACCAATCTGAACGATTGCGCGTTCTGACAAAAGCTTTTTCACGTTTTCATCTTTCATAAAGGCTTGAAGTTCAATAAAAGAGTTTATGTCTTTATTAAAACCTAAAGAGTTTAGCAAAATATCAAACCTTATAGCTTCAACATTCAATTTGTCGCCTGGTGTTTTCAAATGGTTTAGGTCAACAACTGCCCCGCACAAAACAGGCTCAACGACTGGGTTTGTTACAACTGCATAAGTTTGAAGTGGTGTTGGATAAAGTTCCAAAACACTTTGAGCAATAAGTTTTTGGAACGCGCTCAAAACATTGCCCTTGAAAGGTCTAAAATAATATGAATGGAAGGTTCTTCCGAGTGAAGAATTTTCTCTGTTTGTAAGCACACCATATCTTGTTGTTGAACATTTCTCATGAGTATAAATTCCGGCTTTAACGGAATCTGGAAGCTCAACTCGCATGTTTATTGCAGTGTCTTGATCAATTGGAACAAGCCCGCTTGAATTGACGTTGTAAAGACTAAGGTCGCTCATTGGAAGCACATCAGTGATTAAATTTTCGATATATTTATCGAGATTTGATGAATAATTTGCCATAACACACCCCTTGTTTTTGGTGATTAAATTATAACATAATTATTTACAAATTTCAATACTAAAACGAAAATTAAACAAAAATAAAAATCACTAGCAAATAGTGATTTTTTAATAACTTTTTTATACTTAAAAGTGACGCGTTTATTTGCTTTTCTTCACAAATAAACTCAAAAATTTTCCAATAAGTTTTGGCGCTTTGATGCAAACGATTGTCATAATCATTCCCCCTTTGATAATACATAGTATGTCAATAAAAAATTTGTGTGCAAAATAATTTGCCAAAATTAAAAACAATTTTCTATTGCTGTTCTGGCTTGTTTCTATTACTGTTCTGATTTATTTCAATTGCTGTTCTGATTTGTTTTCATTGTTATAAAATTATTACTTTATATTGCTGGTAAAATACAGCACCTTTCTTGGAGAAAACGAAATGAGAAACAATAAAAAATAAAATAAGAAGTAATAAAAAAATAAAGAAGACAACAAAAACAATAAAAAAGACTGCTCGTTGTTTTATTACCACTTTATAGCGCAAAAAACGCAATGTGATAATCAAACAAAAAGACAGTCTTTTAATTTAATAAGTTATGATTTTAAAACTTATATAAAGAGTTTTTAATGAATTTGGTTTGGATTAAATATCTGTAAAAATACGGTTGATAAATCCGCCACCTTTTAAAGTTTTTATTGCTTTTTTCATGTTTTTAGCTTCAAAAATTGCTTTTGAGCTAACAATGATGTCTGCGCCCATTCTGCGCAAGATTGAAACATTTTTAAGTGTGACACCGCCGTCGATTTCAATATAGACTTTTCTGTCCATTTCCCTGATTTCTGCAATCTTTTCTGCAGAGCCAGGAATGATTGTTTGACCGCTTGCGCCAGGCTTTACGCCCATAACATTAACAACATCAACAAGACCTGTTGCTAAAATGTCTTTAAGTTTAAGAGCAGGAGTTTTTGGATTGATTGCAACACCAGCAAGCACATTTTTAGATTTTATGGCTTTGAGTGTGGCAACAAGGTCGTCGCATGCTTCGTAGTGCACTGTGATAAGGTCTGCACCGGCTTTTGCGTAATTATCAATTTGACCAATTGGATTTTCAACCATCAAATGCACATCCAAAAGCAAGCTTGTCATGTCCTTAATTTTGTCAACAAGTTTATAGTCAAAAGTCTTGTTTTCAACGAATTTTCCGTCCATAACATCAAGATGCACCATGTTTGCGCCTGATTGCTCAATTTTGTCGAGCGCAAGTTTTAAAACAATGTCATTATTATAGTCAATGCAAAGAATTGATGGTGAAACGCGGATAAGTCTTGGTTTCATATTATTTTCCCCCTTGTGATTTTATTGTTGATCTGCGCAGCTGTCCGCAAGCGCCTGCAATATCACTGCCAAGTGTTCTTCTTGTGGTTGCAGAAATATCGAGTTTTTTCAGTTCTTCCCAAAATTCTGCACTCTTTTCTTTTGTTGGTGGCTTTAATGCTGGGTTTTCTTCAACGGTGTGTGGTGTTGTGTTGATTGGAATAAGGTTCATGTGATAAGACAACCCTTTGCAAAGCTCCTTGATTCTTTTTGCGTCATCTGGGTTTGTGTTCATGTCAAGCTCAATGTATTCAAAAACGATTCGCCTTTTTGTCTTTTCAAAATAATACTTAATTGCAAAGAAAAGCTCTTTGAGAGAAACCGCTTTTGCAATATTCATAATCTTTTTGCGTTGCTCGTCAGTGGTTGCGTGAAGAGAAATTGTCAAGGTTATGCCTAAATCTTCATCTGCCAATTTCTTTATTTTGTCAGCAAGTCCGCATGTTGAAAGTGAGATGTTTCTTTGCGAAATATTAAGCCCTTCTTTGCTTGAGATGAGCCTTATGAACTTAACAACATTGTCATAGTTGTCGAGTGGTTCACCGCAGCCCATAAGCACGATGTTTGTGATTTGTCTGTCAGCTTTTGTTCCGCCATTGGCTTTGTTTATTGCCATAACTTCTGCAAGCATTTCGCCAGCGGTTAAGTTTCTAACCAGTCCGTCAATACCTGTTGCACAAAACTGACAACCCATACGACATCCAACCTGGGTTGAAATGCAAATGGTGTTGCCATATTTATAACTCATTAGCACACATTCAACAATGTTTCCGTCAGTGAGTGACAAAAGATATTTTTTTGTTCCGTCTTTTGAAACAAGTTCCTTTTCAATCTTTGCTGGAATGTCAATAAATTCTGTTTTCAAGCTTTCGCGAAGTTCTTGTGGAAGGTTTGTCATTTCGTCAAAAGGTGTATAGTTGTTTGCCCACTCAAAGATTTGCTCCGCCCTGTATCTTGGCATTTTTGGTGTCAAGGTTTCAAGTTCTCTCTTGAGCTCTGTTAAGGATAAATCCTGTAAAATTTTCATTTGTTCTCCTAAAAAATTTGTATTACTGTTTTAAAAGCATCATAAGGATTGATTTTTCTGCCATTGATAAGCACTTTTGCTGGCAAGATTTTTCCGCCAGGCATTTGCATGTCAATAATTTCAAGTGCTCCATCTACAGTTTTAACAAAAACGCCAGCCTTTATTGAACTTCTTGGCAAAATTGTGCCATTTGCAAGTTTCTTGTCTTCTTCAGTAAGTTCAATGTTTGCAATTTTTGCTCTGTAGATTTTAACAATTTGGTCGCCCAAAAGTGTTCTTGCAATTGGATTTGGGTTTGTGCCAAGAATAAGACACTTGATTTCTTTTGTAGATTTTTGCCAGTTGATAACGCAGTCATCTTTTTTGATTTTTGATGTAACTGTTGCATTGAAATGTTCTTGTGGAACAAATTTCGCAGTTCCATGCTCAATATTAAACAAAACTTCCATTAAAAGATTTGAGCCGAGGTCTGCAAGTCTGTCAGTGAGTTCGCCAGCGGTTTCATTTTCAAAGATTGGAGTTTTAACAATATCAATGATGTCGCCAGTGTCAAGACCAGTTTCGGTTTTCATAATGGTTACGCCAGTTTCAGTGTCGCCGTTGATGATGGCGGTTTGAATTGGTGAAGCGCCCCTATATTTTGGCAAGATTGACGCGTGCACATTTATAACGCCATATTTTGGAATATTTAAAACATCTTGAGACAAAATTTGTCCATAAGCAGCAGTAACCATAATGTCTGGATTCAAAGCCTTAAGGTCAATAAGTCCGTCTCTTGAAATTTTGTTAAACTGAAACAATGGAATATTGTTTGCAATTGCATATTTTTTGACTTCAGAAAATTCGATTTTGTTTCCGCGTTCGCTTGGCTTGTCTGGTTGAGTTACAACTGCAACCACTTCATGGTTAGAGTGAATGAGTCTATCAAGACACTTCACAGAAAAGATTGGTGTTCCTAAAAATACAATTCTCATTAGTTTCCCCCATTTTGTTTCTTTTGTTCATATTTCACATATTCATTTCTGTCTTTAAACATTTCGGTTGCCTTGTCTGAATATAAAATTCCGTCAAGGTGGTCAGATTCATGACAAAAACATCTTGCTTCAAAACCAGTGAATTTTTTGCTGATTTTTTTGCCGGTTCTGTCTTGAAATTCAACCCAAACTTTTCTTGGTCTGTCAACAAGTCCGCATTTTCCAGGAATAGACAAGCATCCTTCAACTTGAATGTTGTTTTCGCCTTCTTGTTTGAGAATGGTTGGGTTTATGCATTCATAAGGCTCTTTGCCAGCTTTCATAACAAACAAACGCTTTAACACCCCAACTTGAACGCCAGCAAGTCCAGCACCTTCGTTCTTTTTCATTGTCTCAAACATATCATCAAGCAATGCGCCGAGATTTTCGTCAAAGTCAGTAACAGGTTTTGAAACCTTTCTTAAAATATCGTCGCCTTCTTTTATAATTTTTCTAATTGCCATAATATCTCCTAACTTAAATTTTGTGGGTTGATTTCAATAAATGCATTGACATTACTATTTTTATTCGTGTCAAGAAGTTCAAATAACCTTGAAATGATTTCGTCTTCGTGGTCGCGCTTGAGTCGAAGCAGAATCTGAATTCGATATTTGTTTTGAATTTTTCCGATTGGCGATTTCATAACCCCAAAATAAATAAAGTCTTTTGAAAACTCGCTCTGAATTTTCTTAACTTCATCATAATACACCTTTGCTTGTTCTTTTGCAAGATTTTCATCGCCTGATGAGCACAAAATGCGCACAATTGTCGCAAAAGGCGGATACATTGTGACTTGCCTTAAGTTGATTTCCTTTTTATAGAATGCTGGATAATCATAGAAACTTGCAAGCCTGTAAACATAATGCTTTGGAACATAGGTCTGCAAAATAATTTCGCCAGACTTGTCCGCACGCCCTGCACGCCCAGCAACTTGGGTAATCAACTGGAATGTTTGCTCGGTGGCGGAATATGACGATTGATACAAGCTTATGTCTGCATCAATAATCCCAACCAGCGTAACACTTGGAAAATCGTGACCTTTCGCAATCATTTGCGTGCCAACCAAAATTTTTGTTTTTCCAGCCCTGAAATCTGAAAGGATTTTCAAATGTGAATCCTTTGTCTTTGTGGTGTCGTTGTCCATTCTGCCGATTTTTATGTCTGGGAAAAGCTCTTGAAGCTCTTGAACAACTTTTTCTGTTCCTGTTGCACCAGTCGAAAGTTCGGTGTTGTGACATTCAGGGCACTCGGTTAAAACTCTGAATCTGTTTCCACAATAGTGGCATTTCAAAGCTCTTTCATATTTATGGTAAACCAGCGAGACATCGCAAGCATCGCATTTTGCCACCCATCCGCATTTTTTGCACATCAAAAATGATGCAAAACCACGACGGTTTATAAACAGCATTGCTTGGTTGCCTTCTGAAAGTGTTTTATGAAGTGCTTCTTTTAGCGCCAGCGAGAATATTCCGTTGTTGCCCTGCCTGATTTCTTCACCCATGTCCACAATTGTGATTGGTGGAAGTTCGCGTTTGTTGATTCTTTCTTTCATTTCCAAAAGTTGATATGCGCCAGTCATTGCATTGTGATAGCTAACGAGCGACGGCGTTGCGCTTCCAAGAACCAGCGATGCGCCGTCAAGTTCCGCACGCTTTTTTGCAACTTCAATGGTGCTATATCTCGGGTTGCTGTCACTGTTATATGAATTATCATGCTCTTCATCAATAACAATAAGTCCAATATTTTTAAGTGGCGCAAAAATTGCAGACCTTGCACCAATAACAATTTTTGCATCTCCAAACAGAATTCGTTTCCACTCGTCAAATCTTTCGCCAGCCGACAAACCAGAGTGCAAAAGTGCAACATCTCCACCAAATCTTGAACGGAAATTTGAAAGCACTTGCGGTGTTAGCGAAATTTCTGGCACAAGCATAATGCCGGTTTTTCCACGCTTTAAAATTTCTTGCATGCAGTGCATGTAAACTTCGGTTTTTCCGCTTCCAGTAACGCCATGCAAAAGATAAACATTGTTTTCGCTGGTGATTCTGTCTGCAACTTCTTGTTGTGTTTTTGTGAGCGTTACAACAGTTAAGTTTGTAGTTATGTTTTCATAAGGTTTTCGATTAACTTTTACTTCCCTTGTTTTCACAATTTTATCGCTGATAAGCTTTTTTAGTGATGCACTGTTAAATTTTTTGTTCAGCTCTGCTTGACTGACTGTCCCCTTGCTTAAAAGCTCGTTTATAATTCCAATGATGCCGGTTGCATTTTTTCGTGTGCTAGACAAATATTCTTTAGCTTTGTCTTCATCTTCAATGTAGCAGTCAATTTTGATAAGCTCTTTTACTTTCCCAAGTCGCATTTCGCTTGGCAAAAACAATCTGATTGCATCGCAAAGTCCTGTGTGAAATTTTTGCTTCATGAAAGACGCGAGCTCGAGCTGTTCTTTTAAAATTACTGGAAAGTTATCAATTTTAGAAATGACGGTTTTAAGTTTCTTGTCGTCGTAGCTTGATTCATTTGAAATGTCAACAATATAGCCTTCTTTGACAATTTTTCCAAAAGGCACATAAACGCGCATGCCGATTTGGTAAGTTTCGTCAGGCAAAATATAGTCGAACACCTTGTCGACCAAACTGCTAGCTATATCAATAATAATTTTGCCAATAATCATAAAACCCCATAAAAAAAGTTAGTATATATAAATTATATACTAACTTGACAAGTCTGTCTAATAAATTTTAACTAATCGTTGTTTTGTTTAGCGATAGAAAAATATCCTCTGTAATATTCGCGACTAGCGTATTCAACAGGTTTAACTCTTTGGTGGTCTTTAAAAAACTCGCCTTTGTTAAGCAAAAGCTCTTTTGATCTTTTTGCAACCAAAGAACACAAAATGTATTTGTTTCCTGCTTCTTCAATAACTTTTTCAATAGGTGGATTTAACCAAGACATAGATGTCACTCCTTTTCATTTTGTCAGTGGTATTATAACACAACACACCACCCAAAATGCAATAGTTTTTAACAACTTTTTAAAAATAAATTTGTTTTAATAAATCAGCTTGATTGCGGTTTGTTTTAATTTTTATTGTTTTTTTGTCATTGCTTTGTAATAAAAATTTGTTTTAGCCCTGCCAAAAATTGATTTTTTACTGGTTTTTATTTTAGGTGTGAAACAAATTCTTCTTCACTCATAATGTAAATGCCAAGCTTTTTTGCCTTGTCGAACTTGCTTCCAGGGTTTTCACCCACAAGCACAATGTCTGTTGCTCCAGTTACAGATGATGATGTGCTTCCGCCCTGCGATTCAATAATTTCTTCTGCCTTGCTTCTTGAAAATTTTGCAAGTGTTCCAGTTAAAACAACTTTTTTCCCTGCAAAGAATCCGCCAGTTGTGGTTGCAACCTGCTCTTCAATATGCACGAAATTATTTAATAGTTCGTCAAGCTCTTTTTTATTCTGTTCATCAGCAAAATAGTGATGAATATCTGTTGCAGTGATTTCTGCAATATCGTCAAGAGTGACAAGTTCTTCAATGCTTGCCTTTTGCAGATTTTCTATTGATTTATAGTGTTTTGCAAGCTGTTTTGCAGTTTTTATTCCAATCCCGTCAATGCCCAGCGCGAAGATAAATGCTGGAAGCTTGCTGTGCTTACTTTTTTCAATGCTAGACAATATGTTTGAAATTTTCTTATCCTTAAAACCTTCAAGCGATGCAAGTTTTTCACTGGTAAGTTTATAGATATCCGAAAATGAGCAAATGCCAAAGTTGTCATAAAGCTGTTCAAAGGTTTTGATTGACAATCCTTCAATATTCATTGCGTTTCTGCTTGAAAATTGCGTGAGTTTCAAAACAATTTGTGTTCTGCAACCTAAATGATTTGGACAATAAAGCTCTGTTTCAGTGTCTTCCAAAACCGCCCCACAACAAGGACAATTTGTTGGCTTTTCAATTGCTTTTGAAGTGTCGTAGCTTTCCGCAACAGACAAAATTTCAGGGATAACATCGTTGCTTCGTCTGATGAAAACACGATCACCAATCTTCACACGCTTTCTTAAAATATCGTTATAGTTATTAAGTGTTGCTCTTTTTATTGTTACACCGCAAAGCTCTGTTGGTTCAAGTTCTGCAACAGGTGTGATTTTTCCGGTTCTGCCAACTTGCCATGTGATTGAGTTTAAAATGGTTGAAGTTTCTTCTGCTTCAAATTTGTAAGCCACTGCCCATCTTGGCACTTTTTCGGTGACACCCAAACGCTCTCTGATGTTTGTGTTATTAACCTTAATAACCATTCCGTCAATTAAGTAGTCGAGCGAATCTCTAACCTTTTCAGTTTGTTTGATGAGCGAAATGATTTCATCAATTGAATGAACAATGTGGAAAAACTTTCCAACAAGAAAACCTTGCTTTTTTAAAAAGTCGAACATTTCCACTTGTGTTTTAAATTCGAGTTCTGGCGCAAAGTTTATGTTGTATGCGAAGAAATCGAGCTTTCTTTTTGCAGTAACTTTTGGGTCAAGGTTCCTGATTGCCCCAGCAACAGCGTTTCGAGCATTTTTAAGTTTCTCGTCAGTAGTTCTATTATATTTTTCGAGTTCCGATAATTTTATTATGCCTTCACCTTGAACTACAACAAGTCCTTTATAAGCTATTTCAAGCGGAACAGTTCTAATTGTTTTCACCTGCGCGGTGACATCTTCACCAATCTCGCCATTGCCACGAGTTGCAGCTTGAACGAGTTTGCCACCGTCGTAAGTGATTGCGAGAGAAAGTCCGTCAAATTTATACTCAACTGAAAACTCTGGCTTGAATTCAAAAATGTTTTGATTGCGGTTGTTCCAGTCAATAATTTCTTCAATGGTTTGTGCTTTTCCAAGGCTCATAAGTTTTTTTGTGTGAGTTATCTTTTTAAAACCTTCAAGAACATCTCCACCAACCTTTAATGACGGAGAATTTGGCAAAACTATCCCCGATTCTTTTTCAAGATCCAAAAGTTCATAATACATTTCATCCCACTCTTTATCAGAGATAATTGGGTTGTCAAGAACATAATATGAATAGCTTGCCTTATTGATTTTTTCAATTAAATTTTCCATTTTTTGAGTGATTTCACTACTTTTTTCAACCATTTTGCACCTATTTTGCGTTTTTTATTCTATTATTTCCAAATTTGCATATTTTAGTGATAGTGTTTTAATTCCGACTGAATCAAACTTGATTGTGACAAATGCACTGGCAAAATCTGTTACACCTAAAGTTATGATACCATATCCAAAGTGTGGATGTTTTACCTTCACGCCAGTTTTAAATTTCGAGTATTCTGACGGACTAATTTTGTTTGCGCTTGCGCTTGAAACAGAGTTTGTTTTTGTTCCAGAAACATTGACAATGTTGATGTGCGAAGCCATGTTTTCAGATAGTGATTCTCTTGACTCTCTCTTTGAAATTGCATTTCCAAATCCGCTTTCATCAAGTGTTGTTTTAAAGACGGAACTTGCTTGCTTTTTGTTTTTAAGGTCGTCAAACATTTCTTCCAAAAATCTCGATTGCATTGTGTAGTCCATTCGTTTTGACTCATAATTAAACTTAACTCGTGGTCTTGACAAATATAACTTTTTCTTTGCTCTGGTTATTGCAACATACATAAGTCTGCGCTCTTCTTCAAGCTCGTTTGTGTCCGCGCTATTGATTGCTCTTGAAAGTGGAAACAATCCGTCATTTAAACCAATCAAAAATACAGTGTTAAATTCAAGCCCTTTTGCCGAGTGAATTGTCATGAGCGTGACATAGTTTTCTTCATCATCTAGGCTATCAATGTCGCGCATGAGTGTTATACTTTGCAAAAATTCATCAATGCCAGCCCCTTCGTTTGCTTCAGTAAATTCGGTTACAGATTTCACAAAGTCATCAATGTTCAAACACTTGTTTTCATCTTCTTCTGTTTTTGTTCCAATAGACTCTTTAATTTGCACCTTTTCAATCATGTAGCTTGCAAATTCATCGAGTGGCATTTCACTCATTTTTTGATTTAAGTCAACAAACAAATCTTGAATTGGCAAAAGCTTTTTAGCAAGCGCGTTTGTCACTCCAAATTGCTCTGGATTATTGATGATATCCATCATTGAAACGCTGTTTGCTTCAGCAAGTTTTTGAATTTCTGCGATTGTTACATCGCCAATGCCCTTTTTAGGGAACCCCAGCATTCTGATTGTTGCGTCAGTGTCATTTGGGTTTGTTAGCAAATGAAGATATGCAACAGTGTCTTTGATTTCTTTTCTTTCAAAAAACTTGAAGCCACCATAAATTTTATATGGAATGTTGTAGGTTAAAAGTTTTTCTTCCAAAATTCTGGATAGCGCGTTTACACGCATCAATATTGCGAAATCTTTAAACTGTGCGCCATGTGCAACAAGACTGCTTATTTTTTCAGCAACAAATTCGGCTTCTTCAATATCGTTGTAAGTTTGCTTCAGTTCAACTTCCGCACCATCTTCATTGCTTGTCCAAAGATTTTTTTCAATTCTTGAAACATTGTTTTTGATTAGTTTGTTAGCAAGACCAATAATCTTTTTTGTGGATCTGTAGTTTTGTTCAAGTTTAAAGATTTTGCAACCCTTAAAATCAATTGTAAATTGCTTCACATTGGCAACTTCTGCCCCACGCCAAGAATAAATACATTGATCTTCATCACCAACCGCAAACACATTGTTATTGTCGCCCGCAAGGAGTTTAATCAGCTGATATTGAGCGGTGTTTGTGTCTTGAAACTCGTCAACATGAATATATCTAAATTTGTTTTGATAATAGTTTAGAGTGTCTGGATTTTTAACGAGAAGTTCATAGGTTTTGCAGAGTAAATCATCAAAATCAAGCGCGTTTGCTTTCTTTAGTTCTTGTTCATATTCTTCATAAACCGATGTGATTATTTCACATTTCTTTTTATCTCTAATAAAGGTTGAATATTTTTCTGGTGAGAATAAATTATTTTTTGCATTAGAAATGTGCCAAGCGAATGTTTCGGCATTGATTTCAGTTTTTTTATTCTCCAAAATTCTCTTGATAGTTCTTGATTTTTCTGTGTCGCCATAAATCGAAAAACTGCTTGTGTAACCCAAAAGTGAGATGTTGTATCTCAAAATTTTTGAGCACATTGCGTGGAAAGTGCAAACCCACATGTCGCCAAGGTCGTCAATCATGTTTGAGAGTCTTTCTTTCATTTCATTTGCGGCTTTGTTTGTAAAAGTTATCGCCAAAATATTCGATGGACTGATTCCCAAAGATTTAACCATGTATGCAATTCTATGCGTGAGCATTCTGGTTTTTCCACTACCCGCTCCAGCAGTAACTAACACCGGCCCATTTATGGTTGATGCAGGCAGTTTTTGTTCTTCATTTAAGTTTGATAAAATTTCGTCTTCCATTAGTGTTTCCTTACCACACTATTTTAGCATAACACTTCCTTATATCAAAATAAAAAAACGATGCAATTTGCACCATTTTTTATTGCTATCAGATTCCATTCTTTAAAAAATGTTCCTTTAGCTCAACATATCTTTTTGATAAGTCAATGACATATCTTTCTTTTTCCGTTTGAGATAATTTGTCATAAATTTTGTGATCTGTTAGTTCTGCAATTGGACTATAAAAATCATCTCTGGTAACCAATTTTTTAACTTTTTCGTATAGTGGGTCGTCTTTTATATCTTGCAAGTTAGCAACCAAAGCATAAGTTGTTTGGCTTAAGTATGCCGTTGTTTGCTTTTGAGATATTGTTTGTCCTACTGTGCTTAATCTTTTTTTTGCCTTTAGTGCGAGTTGTTTTAGTGTGTTATTTGACATAACAATCTCCTTCACAAAAAAGTCTAGAAACATTTTATTTCTTATTGTTAAAGAAATGTTGCATTCTTCAAAATAAGACAAATTATAACAAATTAAGTCAAATAAATTTCATCTGAATGAAATACTGAACTTACGCTGGCTTAAACAAATTTTTTATGTGTAAAATTTGTGAAAGATGAGAAAACAAATCTACTCACTCGTCCACCCATTTTAGTTAAGTGATTTTTATGAAAGTAAACCTTTTAGGTGTTGAAATAAAGTGCTTGTTATTTGGTGTGGTAACAAAATTAGTAATTTATTTATTTTAAACTAAATTAAGCAAAAGAAAAACAGGTTCCAAATTGAAACCTGCTTTTAATTGTTTAGCCTTTTCTAGCTCTTTTTCTAGCTGCTTCACTTTTTAATTTTTTAGCAACTGAAGGTTTAACATAAGCCTCTTTCTTTCTGATATCACCAATGATACCGTCTTTTTGACATTTTCTCTTCCATCTTTTGAGAGCGCTGTCAAGGCTTTCATTATCGCCAACTTTAACTGTTGTCATGTTCTGTTTCACCTCCTTTCAATAAAAACTGAATAAATGATAACACAAACACAAGTGTTTGTCAATGATTTTTCATTTAATAGCCAAAAACTATCAGATTCTTGAAATAATTAAATTTAAGCTTAAAAAGTAGCCATTTTTAATGTTAAAATGTATAGAATTGTGATTTTTGATTGAAATTTTACATTTTAGCTGATAAATTGCAAAAATTATTTATCTTGTATTTTTTATGTTGAATTTTTGATATTTTTACATTTTGACAATTTCAGCCTTTGCGCCATCTTCAAAAGCTTGAGTAAGTTTCACAAAAACTTTTTTGTTATGTTCGATTGGCTTGTCTGATTCTATATAGCACAAAATATAGTTTTTTGTGTGTGCAAGATAGTAGCCATTCTTATTATTTTCAATAATCACTTCATGAGTGAGTCCAAGATTTTTGTTTATGAACTCTAGTTTCATAGATTTCTCAAGTTCGCTCATTCTCTTTACTCTTTCAGCGACATTGGTTGCCACATTTTTCATTTTTTCAGCAACAGTTCCTTGCCTTGAAGAAAATGGGAAAATGTGCATTTCTGAAAAGTTTGCTTGTTTTGCAAATTCAAGAGACTCTTCAAAGTCGGCTTCAGTTTCGCTTGGAAAACCAATAATGATATCGGTTGTGATTCCGGCATTTGGAAAATATTGTCTGATCAGGTTCACCTTTTCCAAAAATTCTTCCTTTGTGTAGTGACGATTCATTGCCTTTAAAGTGTTGTTTGAACCGCTCTGCAAACTTAGGTGAAATTGGTCGCAGAAATTGTCAAAAGTTAAAAGCTCCTTCAAAAAGTTTTCGTTTATAACATCGACATGGATTGATGAAAATCTAAATCTTGATGGGCTGTTTCTAAAGAGCCTTGCAATTTCAATGAGTCCGTCACTGCCTTTTACATCTCTTCCATAAGCCGAAAGATTGATGCCAGCAATAACAATTTCATTTGCTTGTTTCTCTAAAACGCGAACCTTTTGTTCAATTTCTTCAAGTGGAAAACTTTGTTCTCTTCCCCTTAAATAAGGAATGATGCAGTATGAACAGAAGTTATTGCAACCATTTTGAACCCACAAAACTGCTCTAGTTCTGTCTGTTATTCTCTTATAAGATGTGAGTTTTTTATTGTTTAAAAATTCTTCGTCATCATTTTCAATTTGTTCGGCAAGTTTCGTTTTATTGTTGTTTCCAACAATTGCTTTTACGAATTCACCTTTATTGAATTTTTCGGTGTTATGTTCTGATGCACAACCGCAGATATAAATTTTTGCGTTAGGGTTGAGTTTTAAAAGTTTTGTTATGATGTTTCTTGATTTTCTTTCAGCTTCGTTGGTGACTGCACAGGTGTTTATAACATAAATGTCAGCAAAAACTAAACCCATGGTTGTTTCGTAACCATCGGTTTCAAGTCTTTCCGCAAGCTCTTCGCTTTCATATTGGTTAACTTTGCAACCAAGTGTAACAATTGATACTTTTTTCATTTTTTCCTTATTGCTCCAAAATTTGCATGGCAAGTCCTGCACAAACAATTGAAGCTGTTTCTGTTCTTAAAATTCTATTTCCAAGTGAAACAATTTTTGCTCCACTAGACTTTAAAAGTTCGATTTCTTTTTCTGAAAAACCACCTTCCGCGCCAATCATTATTGCAATGTTTTGAAGTTTCCCTTTATTTAAAATCAATGAATTTGAAAGTGTTGCTCCGTCTTCAGCTTCATAAGCCACATAAAATGCATCATAGTCTTTTATTTGCTCTGCAATCTGTTTTATGTTAAAAATTCCCGAAGTTTGCACTAGACTTGCTCTTCCACATTGCTTTGCCGCCGAGATGGAAATATTGTCAAGTCTCTCTTGCTTTCCGGTGTTGGATTTGACATCGCAAAACTCACTTTCAAACAAACATAGATTGCTTGCCCCAATTTCTGTTATCTTTTGCATAACCAAACTAAGCTTGTCGCCTTTGGCAAGAGCCTGGTAAATTGTTAATTTAATTTTTGGCTCATTTTGCGAAATTTGCTCGTTTTGAATCAAAATTTCAGCATTTTTTTTGTTAATTTGCGTTATTTTTCCAAAATAGAATTTTCCATTTCCATTAAAAAGACAAACACTGTCACCAATTCTGGCTCTCATTACATTTGCTAAATGATGAAATTCTTCACCTTCCAAACACACATTTTTGCCTTCAAAAAGCTCTTCATTTATATAAAATCTCTTTTCTTTCATAAGTATATATTATATTTGATTTTGCAAGTTTGTCAATAAAAACAAATTCATCTTTTTCGTGATTAGTTTTTGCGTGATTTAAGGCAAATGATTGATTTGATTATTATCGGCAAAAGTAAATTAAAGTCAGTTTAAAACAATTTTAGCTGCAATTTTAATAAAACAATTTAGAAATGTTAGTTACAAGCAAAATAAAAAAATAAGTCCGTTATCAAAGACTAAAAAAGCCCACGAATTATTTTTCGTGGACTATTTTTTATAGTTTGTCATTAAATGCTTTCTTTTTTGTGTATTGACTAGCAGAAATACTATCGCTCAAATCTTGAAGCATTTTCTTTTGGTTTTTATCAAGTGATTTTGGAATTTCAATGACGAGTTTTGCAAACAAATCACCATAGCCATTCTTGTTTAAAATCTTTGTTCCTTTGCCTTTCATTGAAACGATTGTTCCGGTTTGTGAACCTTCTGGAATTGTTAGTTCAAGTGTTTCATCAATGCCAGGAATTTTAACTTTTCCGCCAAGCATAGCTTCAGCAAAAGTGATTGGAACATCTTCATAAACATCAAAACCTTCACGTTTCAATGTTTTGTGGTTGTCAACTTGAATCAAAATTTGAATGTCACCAGCAGGTCCGCCGTTTTGTCCAGCTTCACCTTGACCGCGAAGTGTCAAGACTTGGTTGTTGTCAATACCACCAGGAATATTAAGTTCAATGCTTCTGTTTTCACGAGTGATTCCAGCGCCAGAACAGTTTGGACATTTCTCTTTAATCATTTTGCCGGTTCCATGACAGTCTGGACAAACTGATTCAGAAATCATTTGACCAAAAAGCGAGTTTTGAGTTTGGCGAACAACACCAGTGCCTTTACATCTTGTGCAAGTGGCAAGCTCTGTTCCGTTTTTAGCACCAGTTCCGTTGCAGACTTTACAGGTTTCACTTCTAGTTAAATTGATTGTTTTTTTGCAACCGAAAGCAGCTTCAACAAATGATAACTTTAGCTTAACTTGAATGTCAGCACCCTGCATAGCGCCAGATGATTTTCTTGAAGAACGGCTGCTTCCGCCACCGAACCCACCAAAAATATTGCTGAAAATGTCGCCAAATCCGCCAAAGTCTTCGGTTGAGAATCCGCTGAAACCGCTGCCACCAAAGCCACTTCCACCGAATCCGCCAAAGCCTTGTGGGCCATTCTCGTTGCCGTAAGTGTCATAGTTTTGTCTTTTTGTTTTATCAGAAAGAACACTATAAGCTTCGTTGACTTGTTTTAGTTTTTCAGCTGCTTCTGCATTTCCTGGGTTTAGGTCTGGATGATATTTTTTTGCTAGTGACCTGTATGCTTTTTTGATTTCGTCATCTGAAGCATTTTTATTAACACCCAAAATGTCATAATAATTTTTATCAGCCATTGTTATTTCCTTTTTCTAAATTGAATAGATTACACTCGCCTGAGTTTCAAGCGAGTGTAGATCTTATAAAATTTTATTTTGTTGTGAAGTCACCAAAGTTGTTTGGATCTGTGTTGCCGTTTCCAGCATCACCAGCGCCAC
This sequence comes from uncultured Clostridia bacterium, assembly GCA_934746515.1. Lineage (GTDB taxonomy): Bacteria > Bacillota > Clostridia > Christensenellales > UBA1242 > RGIG1681. The sequence goes on along the minus strand of CAKVFH010000001.1, from coordinate 134,392 downwards.
CTTGAGCTCCGCCATTTGGATTAGCATTTTGATAAAGTTTAGAGAAAATTTCGTTTGAAACTTTTGAAAGTTCTTCAACTGCAGCTTTGAGAGTTTCAACATCATTTGCTGTTTTGTAGGTCTCTTTAGCTTTGTTTGTTGCTTCTTCAAGTTTTGTTTTATCTTCAGCAGAAAGTTTGTCTCCGCTTTCTCTCAAAACTTTTTCAATGCCAGCGATAAGTTGGTCAAGGCTGTTTTTGTTATCAACAACTTCCTTTCTCTTCTTATCTTCTTCAGCATATTGTTCAGCTTCTTTGATAGCTTTGTCAATATCAGCATCAGAAAGGTTTGATGAAGCAGTGATTGTTATGTCTTGTGATTTGCCTGTTCCAAGGTCTTTTGCAGAAACATGAACAATACCGTTTGCATCAATATCAAATTTAACTTCGATTTGTGGAACGCCTCTTGGAGCTGGTGGAATACCTGTAAGTTCAAATCTTCCGAGTGTTTTGTTGTCTGCAGCAAACTCTCTTTCACCTTGCAATACATGAATGTCAACGCCTGGTTGGTTATCAGCAGCGGTTGAGAAAATTTGAGTTTTTGTTGTAGGGATTGTTGTGTTCTTTTCAATAAGTTTTGTGAACACACCACCCATGGTTTCAATACCAAGTGAAAGTGGAGTTACATCCAAAAGAAGCACATCTTTAACATCACCAGCAAGCACACCACCTTGAATAGCTGCACCGATAGCAACACATTCATCAGGGTTGATGCCAGTGAATGGTTTTTTGCCGATATATTTTTCAACCTTATCAAGAACCATAGGGATTCTGGTTGAACCACCTACCATGATGATTTTTGCAATATCATTAACAGTAAGTTTTGCATCAGCAAGAGCCTTTTTGGTTAAATCAATTGTTTCGTTGATATAATTTTCAATCATAGATTCAAATTTTGCACGAGTGATGTTGACTTCCAAGTGTTTTGGGCCAGTGCTATCAGCAGAAATGAATGGAAGAGAAACTGTGCTTTGGTTGAGTGTTGAAAGCTCAATTTTTGTTTTTTCAGCAGCTTCTTTAAGTCTTTGCATAGCCATTTTATCTTTTGAAAGATCAATGCCGTCGCTCTTTTTGAATTCTTCTACCAAATAATTTATGATGCATTCATCGAAGTTATCACCACCAAGGTGTGTGTTACCACCAGTAGCAAGAACTTGGAAAACGCCATCAGCGATTTCAAGAACAGAAATATCGAATGTACCACCACCAAGGTCGTAAACCAAGATTTTTTGACCATCTTGATCTTTAACTTTGTCAAGTCCATAAGAAAGAGCTGCGGCTGTTGGCTCGTTGATAATTCTCTTTACATCAAGACCAGCGATTTTACCAGCATCTTTTGTAGCTTGTCTTTGTGAGTCGTTGAAGTATGCAGGAACTGTGATGACAGCTTCTGTAACAGGTTCGCCGAGATATTTTTCAGCATCAGCTTTAAGTTTAGACAAAATCATAGCAGAAATTTCTGGTGGAGTGTAACTCTTTCCGCCAGCAGTAACTGTCACATTTTCGCCCATTTTTGATTTGATTGAACGGATTGTGTTTTCAGGGTTAGCAACTGCTTGTCTTTTTGCAACTTGACCAACAAGTCTTTCCCCTTCTTTAGTAAAACCAACAACAGAAGGTGTTGTTCTGCTTCCTTCTGCATTTGTGATGACGGTTGGTTCGCCACCTTCCATAACAGCAACACATGAGTTTGTTGTTCCAAGGTCAATACCTATAATTTTTCCCATAATAAATTCTCCTTTTATTTAATAGCTTTTTAGCGTAGTTAGTTTAATAATTTTTTTTGTATGCTTGGTTAGCCTTATGCCCAAAAACTAGACCGATTAACTGTTTGCTTTGTAAACAGAGACTGTTGCAGGTCTGATAACTTTTTTGCTTTCAGCAAACATATATCCTTTTTGATAGACGGTTGCAACGGTGTTGTCTTTGTCTTGCTCATCAGTCTCTTCCGTTGAAATGCAGTTGTGCATTTCTGGGTCAAGTTTTTCATTTTCTGCTTTGATTTCAGCAACACCAAGGTCGGTTAAAATATTGTTCAGTGAGCCATAAATCATTGCAAAACCTTTCATAACTTCAGCATCAACATGTGCAATTGCTTGATCAAAATTGTCAATGATTGGCAAAATCTTTTTTGCAATGGTTTCGCTTGCTTTGGTCTTTGCTTCAAGCTCAATGTTTTTATTTCTTTCCTTGTATCTATCAAAATCTTTCTTTTGATTATCTAGCTCATTTTTATAGTAAGATGCGGTTGATAAATAATTGTTGATTGTTGATTTTTGTTCTTCAATCGTTTTTTTAGCAACATCCAAATCCTTGGTAAGATTTTCGATTTTTTCGTTTAGTTCTTTGAACTTTTCGTGTTCTTTTTCTTTCCAGTTTTCGTGATGTTTGTCATCATGATGACCTTCATGGTGTTCATGGTTTTCTTCATGATTATTATTTATCTTTTCATCTGGTTTTGCGTTTTCATTTTTCTCGTCCATTAGTAATCTCCTTCTTTTAGTGAATTTTCTATCGTTTCGGCAACTTCCTTTAAAACGGATATTGCTTTTGGATAATCCATTCTCATTGGACCGATAACACCAGCAGTAATTTTTGGTTTTCCTTCAACATTGCAAGAAACTGTGATAACTGAACAATCTTCAAGACCAGAATTATCATCGCAGAGATTGATTGAAAGTTCCAAATCTTCGCCGTTAGACATGATTGGAATGATTGTTTCGTTTTTCTCTAGCGCTGACACTGTCTTTTTAAGTCTGTCAATATCATTAAATTCAGGATAATCGAGAAGTTTGTCTTTTCCAGCAATTGTGATTTCATTTGACAAATGCTCTTCACTTGCTTGGATTGCGTCAAGAACTTTATCAAATACGTCCTTGTATTTTTTGAGTTGCTTGTTCACAACTTTGTCTCTAAACTCTCTATCTTTGATTAGTGATAATGGCTTGCCGACAAATAATTCTTTTAAAACATCTGCGGCAGACTTTAGATTGTTTTCATCGTTCGTTCCGAGATTTGCAAGTTCGTTTATAACTTTTTCATCAGTAACCACAACAATAAGCTGTGTTGTTTGGCTGACTGGATAAAGCTTGATGTCTTCAATAATAGCATTTCTACTTGGACCAGAGTAAACAACTGAAGCATAGTTTGTGACTTTTGAAATGGTTTTTGCTGAACGCTCAATCACATCACGAATGCCAACAAGTTTTTTTGCAAAGTTTGATTGGATTGTTTCCTTTTCTCTAGCTGTCAACTTTTTTTCATGCATAAGCTCGTTTATGTATTTTTCATAGCCGACTCTTGTAGGAACTCTTCCAGAAGAAGTGTGCAGGTGTGTGAGATACCCCATTTCTTCAAGCGCATTAAGTTCGTTTCTGATTGTTGCAGAAGAAAGAGTTGGAAGATAATCTTCTTGAAGTTGTTTGCTTGAAACAGCTTCGGCGTTTTTGTTTTTAATATTCGTTTCAATAACGGCGCTTAAGATTTTCTTTTTTCTATCGCTTAAATCCATAAATCCGCCTCCTTCATAAGTATATACAATTTTCAATAATCTTATGCAATAAATTAGCAATCAATCTATATGAGTGCTAACAGTGTATATAATATTACTGCTAAAACATTTTGTCAACAGATTTATGACAAAATTTTAAAATATTTTAATAAATTTTTTAGTGCAAATTCTAATTATCCTTTTATCAGAAATTTAGCTAAAACAAACTGTGACAAACAGGCGGTTTTGCAAATTTTTGCAAATAAAAAGACTTGCAAGTTAAACTCAAATTTAATTCGCAAGCCTTTTCTTTTAAATGTATTATAAATAATATAATAGATAAACCTTTATAAACAATAACACGCAACTTATAGTTCAAATCTCAAAATTTGCAACTTATAACATGCAACCTACAGCACGAAACTTATAATTCGCAACTTAATGCACCAAGCTTATAGCATGCAATCAGTGTGAGTATTTTGATTTTACATCATGTCAAACAATGAAAGCATTTTGCGTTGTGTCAAGCTGTAAAAGTGTTGTGTGTTTTGTGATTAAATAAACAGACAGGTTTTATTGAACAACATCGTCACCGTCAACAAGCTCCAAAATCAAGCGGTTTAGAACTAGGAAGCCTTTGTTTGAACAAATCAAATGGTTGTCGTTGGTGAGAATGATAAAGCCAAGCTTGATAAGAGTTGCGATTGTGTCTTTCTTTTTCGCTGCAAGGTTTTCACCGAACTCTTGTTTATAAGCTTCAAGGTCAATGCCTTCTTTTGTGCGGAGCGAAAGCATAATGAATTCTTCTTTTTGCTCTTCCTTTGAAAGTGTCTTTGAAATTTCAACAGGAATTTCCTGTTCGTTTTCAATTTTTGAAGCATATTTTGTTATGTTTTCGGTGTTTGCAAATCTTGTGCCTTCAATATATGAGTGTGCAGCCAAACCAATGCCCAAATAGTCTTTGCGCTTCCAGTAAACAGAATTATGGAAAGATTCAAATGTTGGTTTAGCGAAGTTGGAAAGCTCATAACGATTGTAACCTTCTTTTGAAAGCGTATCGAAAACATAGTTATACATGTCAATAACAAGGTCTTCGTTTGGAAGCGATACTGAACCATTATCAACCAACGCTTTAAGCTTTGTTCCCTGCTCAATTTGAAGCATATATGTTGAAATGTGTGGAATTTGGAGTTTAAGTAAGAGTGCAATAGTATCTTTGATATCTGAAAGTTTTTGCCCTGGATACCCGATAATCATATCGGCGCTAATGTTCTTGACTCCATATTCACGGATTTCAGCAACGACATTTTCAAAATCTTGAACAGTGTGTGTTCTGCCCATTTCTTTTAATATTTTTGGATTAACCGATTGAAGACCAATGCTAAATCTGTTCACACCAGACAAAACATATTCACGAATTTTTGTTTTGTCGGCAGAGTTTGGATTGATTTCAATAGTGATTTCAGCAGTATTTTTAACAGCAAAGTTCTTGTAAAGACAAGAAAGCAAATCTCTAACATAATAATAGTCCAAGCATGAAGGAGTTCCCCCGCCAATATAGATACTTGAAACAGAATAAAACCCAGCATATTTTTTTGCTTGCAGTTTGATTTCATTCATAAGGTCAACGAAATATCTCTTTTTATCGTCTTCACTTGCAACCATTGACACAAACGCACAATATTTGCATTTTGAATTGCAAAAAGGAATATGAACATAAATGCTCAAACTTTTTCGTCCAGTGTCATAAATACTTAAACTTAAATTATTGATAGACATAACTCTTTCCTTTAAATTATTGTAATAAATTAACTATCTATTTTTAGTATACTTAAGAATGCTTCACTTGGCAATTCTACCGAGCCAAGTTTCTTCATTTTCTTTTTACCTTCTTTTTGTTTTTCAAGAAGTTTTCTCTTTCTTGTGACATCACCGCCATAACATTTAGCAATAACATCTTTTCGAAGCGCTTTTACAGTTTCTCTGGCAATAATCTTTCCACCAATGGCTGCTTGAATAGGAATTTCAAACAATTGTCTAGGCACAACTTCTTTAAGCTTTTCAGTGATAGCTCTTGACCTGTCATAAGCTCTTGTTCTGTGCGCAATAAGTGATAGAGCGTCGCAAGGCTCGCCGTTTAATAGCATGTCAACCTTAACCATGTCGCTCTTTTGATATCCAGCCATTTCATAGTCAAAACTAGCATAGCCATGGGTGGCGGATTTAAGCTTGTCAAAGAAATCATAAACAACTTCACAAAGTGGAAAATCAAAATCAAGACGAACTCGGCTTTCTGAAAGGTATTGCATATCTTTATAAACTCCGCGCTTGCCAATTCCAAGATCCATAATCGCACCAACATATTCTGGTGGCGAAAAGATTTCAGCTTTAATGTAAGGCTCTTCAATATGTTCAATTGAATCAGGATCAGGCATATCGCTTGGGTTTGAAATTTCTGTCATCTCGCCCTTTCTGTTAAACACTCTATATGTTACGCTTGGCATTGTTGTGATAACATCCAAGTTAAACTCGCGTTCAAGTCTTTCGCTGATAATTTCAAGGTGCAATAGCCCAAGAAATCCACATCTGAAACCATAGCCCAAAGCATTTGATGTTTCAGGAGTGAAAACGAGCGATGCGTCAGACAACTTGATTTTTTCAAGAGCATCTTTAAGCGCATTATATTTTTCGCCGTCAATTGGGAAGATTCCGGAATACACAACCGGCTGAATTTTCTTATAGCCTGGCAAGGCTTCAGCCTGACGGTCAATTTCTGTTATTGTGTCACCAACACTAATATCTGAAACAGTCTTTATGCTGGCGGAAATGTAGCCAACATCGCCTGATGTCAAAATGTCTGTTCTTTCAATTTTTGGTTTAAACACACCAACTTCAACAACTTCAAACTCTTTTCCTGTTTGAAGCATTTTGATTTTGCTTCCAGTTTTAACTTGACCGTTCATGATTCTAACCAAACAAACAGCGCCTTTGTAGTTGTCATAATAACTATCAAAAATCAAAGCTTGAAGTGGTGCATCATCATCACCAATTGGTGCAGGAATTTTATCAACAATTTGGTCGAGAACTTGCTTTATGTTCAAGCCAGTTTTTGCAGAAATACATGGTGCATCGTCAGCAGGAATGCCAATAATGGTTTCAATGTCTTTTTTTGCTTCTTCAGGTCTTGCTGAAGGAAGATCCATTTTATTTATAACAGGCAAAACTTCAAGATTGTTTTCAAAAGCAAGATAAAAGTTTGCTAGTGTTTGAGCTTGCACACCTTGTGTTGCGTCAACAATCAAAAGTGCACCTTCACATGCTGCCAGCGACCTTGAAACTTCATAGGTAAAGTCAACATGTCCTGGAGTGTCAATCAAATTGAGCAAATATTCTTTGCCGTCTTTGGTGTATTTCATTGTTACAGGGGCTAGTTTTATGGTTATTCCCCTTTCGCGTTCAATGTCCATAGAGTCAAGCAATTGTTGTTTGCTGTCGCGTTCTGCAACGGTTCCAGTAAACTCCATAAGTCTATCTGCCAATGTGCTTTTGCCGTGGTCAATGTGAGCGATGATTGAGAAATTTCTAATGTTGTCTAGTTTGCGTTTCATATATAACCTCACAATCATTTTAAACAAAATTCTTAAATAAATCAATCATCTAGCAAAATATTGTTAAAAACTAACAATTTTATTGACCATTGGCCGTCTTTAAATATTGACAAGGCAATTTTTTAATTGTATAATTGTTGTATTAGATTTTGGAGAGTTTTATATGAATATTTATGAATCTTGGATTGTTAAATCACCAATAGCTCACAGGGGTTTGTTTGGTGACAAAATACCTGAAAATTCAATTGCAGCTTTTAAACAAGCAGTAAAAAGCAAATTGCCAATTGAGCTTGATGTAACAGCTCTTGCAGACGGCACACCAGTTGTTTTCCACGATGAAAAACTTGCAAGAATGACCGGCAGAGATGGTTTCATTTCAAGCTTGTCACTTTCTGACATTTCAGATTTCAGACTTCAAGGCACAAAGGAAAAAATTCCTACTCTTGCTGAAGCTTTGGAAGCTATTGATGGCAAAGTTCCAGTTTTGATTGAAATCAAAAATTTTGACAAAGTTGGGCCACTTGAAAAAGCTGTCTGGAAAGAACTTATTAAGTATGATGGCGAATATGCCGTTGAATCATTCAACCCATACACTTTGGAATGGTTCAAAAACAATGCACCAAAAATCAAAAGGGGTCAACTTTCTAGCTTCTTTAGAAACAAAGACATTTCTGGCATTAAAAAGTTTGCACTAAAGAGAATGTTGCTCAACAAAAAAATAAGTGAGCCAAACTTTATTGTTTATGACGGCGCAGACATGCCAAACAAATTCTTGAAAAAATATTATGGTGTTATCCCTATTCTTGCCTATACAATGAAAAGCGAAGGCGAAGAAATCAGACTTAAAGGTTTTTGTGATAACTTTTTGTTTGACAGCTACACTCCACTCGCTCTTCAAAAAAATAAAGATAAATCAAAAGACGAAGAATAAAATTAAAACACATCCAACAAAGTCGCAAGCCAGCACTTTTGGGTGTGTTTTTTTATGTCTAAAATCACAAAATAATTTCTGTGATTTTTAAATTTTGCGAAAACATTTCCTATTTTCCGCAATAAAAAAAGAAACATTTTTTGCAATGTTTCTTTTAATTTTTATTGACTAACTATTTTTTTCCATATCAACTTTTTTGTTCCAGTGCAAGTTTTTAAATTGTCTTTTAAGTTTGATAATTCTTCTAATGTTCACCTTGCGCATAGCAAGCAATTTTCCGCCATTGACAGCGATTTTTCGATACATGCTTTTCCAGAGCGAGAATGCATAAACATCGTTTGTGAAACATGCGAGATAATAAACAATCATGGAAATTTGAGTCAAATCAAAACCACCAAAAATGATTGATTGAACCCACATTAACAAACAAATTATATCACCTGCAATGCAAAGCACCCAGGCTTCCATATTTTTTCTTGCGGTGAGAATTTTACTTATGATTGAAATTGTGAGCGATATTGCGCCAAGCTCCAATGCGGTATCTTGCTTTATGCCAATCAGTGGCAAGCCAAATTTTAAAAGCGCGTAGCAAGCAAGACCAACAAACACACCGATAACTGAAAACTTGAAGATTTCTTTTTTTGATAATCTTCTAACAACAATGTCTTCATCTTCTTTTGATGAATATTTTTCGTATTTTTGTTGTTTTAAAGATTTTGTCCAGTTAATAATCGAAGCAATATTGAGTGGCACGCAAATGCACAGCATTTTTATAACTTCGCCCCAAAGCCTAGTTTGCATACAGTTGAATGAGTAAAGGAAACATTCCAAAATTCCGATATACATTCCAACCAGTTTTCCCCTAGCCACCAAGTCGATGTTAAGCATAACAACATAAAGGTCAAGAACATAAAACCAGCCTGAAGGATTTATTGCCAAGCACACAAGTCCCAAAAGGAAAAATGTGATATACCAAACAATTGTGAATTTTGAATACTTGCGCAGTCTTGTGAGCAATTCCACACGATTTGCGCTAGCACCATACATTTTAACAATTCTTTCAGGATTGTTGATTCCAACATTTGTTGTAACAGTTGCTTTGATTAAATTTCGCTGATAGTTTTGATATAACTCTGATCTATCATTATTTTTCATTTGTTTCTCCTGTTATGAGTTTTGTAAACTTGTCAGTATAAAACAGCTCAAGCTTGTGAAGAGCACGAGTCAAAACGACATACAAAAGATTTTTCTCATCTTCGGTGTAGTTTTTGCTTGATGCATTGCTGACAATAACAGCGTCAAATTCCAAACCTTTAGACAAATATGAAGGAATAATCATAATTTTGTCAGACACAAAAATGTTATCATTTTTTGTAACCATTCTAAAGATGTTTTGGTTTTCGCGTTTTTGAACTATCTCTTTATATAATAGTGTTTCGGCAATATTTTTGCAAATAATTGCTACTGTATTATATGATTTTTTTAATTCTTCAGCCCTTTTTATAATGGCTTCGGCGTCAAAAGATGTTTGTTTTGTGATTGTAACCTTGTCGCCATGACGGTCAACTTGTGAATATTTTGCAGTTTCTGGGAAAATTTGCTTCGCGAAATTATTGATTTCATAGGTTGATCTGTATGTTTTTGAAAGCTCCTTGTAATCGCTTATTGCACCCTGTTTTTGTGCTTTTAAAATTGAAACAATCTCATCATAATTTGTAATAGCATTGAATGGCGAAATGCATTGATTGATATCACCTAAAAGCGAAATGTTTGCATTTTTAAACAGCATTGAAATAATTTTGTATTGTGTTAGTGAATAGTCTTGAGCTTCATCAATCATGACATACTTTATATTTTTGTTTGCAGAAATGCCGATGATTTTTGATTTTAAAAACATGAATGGTGTCACATCTTGATATTCAAGTCTTCCGTCATCAATCGCTGTTTTTGTTTCGTTAAAAATATAGTCAAGATTATATTTTTCAAGTTCTTTTTCTTGCTTATATTTTTTAAATTCTTCAGTTACAAACGCCTTAAAAGAATCCATGTTTTCATAAAGCGATTCATAAAGCGGAGCTATTTTAGATTTAATTTTTGTCAAATTTTCAAGGAATTGAGCCTTAATTTTGTCTAAAGTTAAATGTTTTTGCGTTTTTAGGCTGGCAGCAAGAAAAATTCTTTCAATGATTTTCTTTCCACGATTATACAAACTTTCGCCTGATGGTTTAACAGAATTTGCCTGTTGTTCCATTTCATCAAGAGTCATTATAACTTGGTCATTTATTTCAATTGGTTCAAGTCCAAAAAGCGACATTTTGTTTTTCTCGATGTAGTCTAGCAAAATGTTAATATACATTTGGCTGTGCTTGAATTGAAGTTCTTGAAATTTGAGTTTATTTTCTTCTGATTTGTCGCCGTAAACAATTTCATAAATATCTTCAATTTTTGAGCTTATTGAAAATTCGCTGATGTATGCTTTTGCAAATTCAAAGAAAGTTGCTTGAACAACATTGTCTTCGCCAATGTCTGGAAGAACATCAGAAATGTAGTTGTTAAAAATTTCATTTGGTGATAAAATCATAACATTTGAGTTGTTGATTTTGTCGCGTTCTGCATAAAGAAGATATGCAATTTTGTGCATAGCAATGCTTGTTTTTCCAGAACCAGCAGGACCTTGAACAACCAAAATATCAACATTGTTTTTTCTGATGATTTCATTTTGTTCTTTTTGAATTGTGTTTACAATGTTTTTCATTTTGTTTGATGCATTTTCTGAAAGCATACGCTTTAAAATGCTGTCAATAATTTGCATGTCTGTGTCAAACACTTCAATAAGTTCGCCATTGCTAATTTTGTATTGTCTTTTAAGTGTTATTTTTCCTGTGATTTTATCGCCTGACGAAATTGTGTAGCTGGCATCTCCAATTTCACTATTATAAAACATACTTGAAATTGGTGCACGCCAGTCATAAACATAAAAATCATCATCCTGTTGAAGAGACGCAATGCCGATGTAAACTGGCAAAACTTCTTCACCATCATCAAAATCAATGCGTGCAAAATAGGCATTGTTAAGCATTTTTTTATAGCTTGTCACTTTTTTGTTTGCATTTTCAGCATAAACTGAACGCTTTTGAATGTTTGCTACGGCATAAATAAATTCAGTGTCAGAAAGACGATTTGTTTTATCCCAAGCATAAGTCATTTGTTCTTGAATATTATTTGAAAGAGCCTTGACTTTAGAATCATAATTTTCAATTTCTTCTGCAAGAACTCTGCATACGGTTTTTAAATATTGTTTCTCTTTTTCTAGTTCTTCTGCTGTAATCATATAACTCCTAGTGTTTGTAAATGGGTTTATTTTTGAGTTAGTCTTTTAAATTTTTAAGTTTATTTTCTGGCAATTTTATTGACGCTTCGTTGCCATTTTTAGAAGGAACATAATAAACATGATCTTTGATTTCATCTGGCAAATATTGTTGATCAACATAGCCACCGTAATCATGTGGATATTTATAGTGTGCCCTTTTTTCATTTAAGTAATTATAATTTTTCAAATGATTTGGAACAGAACCAACGAATGTTTTTTCGACATCTTCTTTAGCCTTGTTCATTGCAACTACAACCGAGTTTGATTTTGGGCTCATGCAAATATAAATGATTGCGTGCGACATTGGCAAAAGCCCTTCAGGTTTGCCCATTTGCAAATATGCTTGCATTGCAGAATTTGCAACCACCAAGGCACTGGAATTGGCAAGCCCAACATCTTCGCTTGAATGAGCGAGCATTCTTCTGAAAACAAGTAATGGGTCGCAGCCTGCCGCAATCAATCTGTGCGCCCAGTAAAGTGCAGCATCTGCATCGCTTCCGCGCAAGCTTTTGCAAAAAGCTGAAAGCATGTCATAGTATATATCTTCATCAATACTGTTTGTGTTATGTGCACACACTTCTTTTGCGTCTTCAAGTGTAATGGTTGAAATACCGTTTTTCTTTTCACTTGACAAAACTGCAAGCTCAAGGTTTCCGAGCGCAATTCTTGCATCGCCACCACTCGTTACCGCAAAATGATTGATGGCATCATCCGAAATATCAATTTCCAAATTACCATAACCATTTTCTTTATCAGAAAGTGCTCTTTTTATTGCAGAAATTATATTTTGTTTTGATAGTGGTTTAAATTCAAAAACACGACATCTTGAAACAATAGCTCTCGTCATTGAAATGAAAGGATTTTCAGTTGTTGAACCAATAAAAATTATATAGCCTTTTTCAATGGCTTCAAGCATGGAGTCTGATTGAGCTTTGTTCCAACGATGACACTCGTCAAGAAGCAGATATGTTTTTTTGCCGTAAAGTTCAATATTTTGTTTTGCATCAGCAATAACTTGTTTAACATCCGCAACACCACACGAAACAGCGTTTAACGAAACAAAAAGACTATTGGTCTGATTTGCAATAATTCCAGCCAGTGTTGTCTTTCCTGTTCCTGGTGGGCCATAAAAAATACAACTTCCAAGTTTATCAAAAGTTATTGCTCGGCGCAAAAAAGAATTTTTGCTAACAATATGCTCTTGTCCTAAAAAATCATCAAGAGTTTTTGGACGCATACGATCAGCAAGTGGTGCAAGTTTTTTTGAATTATTTTCAAAAAGATTTTCCATACTGCCCCCTTATAATCTTTAAGATTATAGCACAATCATTTTTGCTTGTAAAGGGAAATTTGTTTTGCAATAAAACATGACGATAGATTTATGATAAATGGCATGATAAAGATAAAGCATAAAAACAAAAAATGAAATTAAAAATGACAAGATAAAAAACAAAATCAAATTACAAAATATAAAAATAGAATAAAACTATAAAATCAAACGGCAAAATAAAAATTAGAATTAAAAAATAAAATCAAATGACAAAATAAAAAAGTAGAATGAAAGTATAAAGTTAAATAGCAAAATAAAAAGGCGACTTGCGTCACCCTTTTAGTTAGTCTGTAAGCCGAGTTCTGTCATTGAAGACGAACATCAATCTCGATATGATATTGCTACCATACTCAAGCGGTCATGGGAACAGACGAGCAGCCTATATGTTCCACACCTTGCACCTCACGGAGTTTACAGCGAATCATTGTCACCAATGTTTCGGGTGAGCTCTTACCTCACCTTTTCACCCTTACCAAAACTGGCGGTATCTTTCTGTTGCACTTTTCCTCAAGTCACCCTGGCTTGATGTTATCAAGCGTGATTGCTCTATGGTGCTCGGACTTTCCTCACAAATTGCTTTGCGCGTTCGCCCAACTAACAAAAGTATTATAGCCTTAAACAATTCTTTTGTCAAGTTTTGTTTCTTTTTTTATCGCCATAAATAATTAAATAAATAATTACTTAAAAAATTAAAAAGCGCAAAACATGTTAATAAATTATAAAATAATGCTATTTTGTATTGTTTTAATTGCTTTTTTCTCAAGTCTTGAAATATAAGATCTTGAAATATTTAATTCACTTGCAAGCTCAAATTGTGTTTTTGGTTGTTCTCCAAACAGTCCAAATCTTTTAATGATGATTTCTTTTTCTCTTTCATCAAGTTTGTTTAAAACGATCTTTTCAATTTTTTTGTATAGAATTTTATTTTCAATTTGCATGTCAACACTTGGTGAATTATCACATAAAATTTCATAAAGTGACAGATTGTTGCCGTCTTTATCTGTAGAAATAATGTCGTCCAAAAACACTGCCTGTGCATTCTTTTTGTCTGATCTAAAATTCATCAAAATTTCATTATCAATACACCTTGACGCATAAGTTGAAAAACTGTTGCCTTTGCTATAGTCAAAGGTTTTGATTGCCTTCATCAAACCTATGGTTCCAATTGAAATCAAGTCTTCTTGTTCGGTTCCTGAATTTTTATATTTTTTTGAAATATGGGCAACAAGTCTCATGTTGTGTTTGATTAGTTTTTCTTCTGCTTTTTTGTCTCCCTGTTTCATTTGCAAGAAGGTTTCTTTTTCTTCTTCTGCAGAGAGTGGTTTTTCAAACGCAACGCTATTATCAATTCGCCCAGTCCAGAACAAAAGTTTTCCTAAAAGTCTAGATAATAATTTAAACAGTCCACTAAAAATCATAAATCCCCCATTACTTAAACCTATGATGTATTTTGTAGATTTATGACTTTATTTAATTTATTTTGCAAACAAAACTAACTTGCTTATTTATAAAATTTTGCAAAAAAAAACACTATCAAATTTGAATTGTATTTTTAACCATTTTAATTTTTAGTTTAATTCAAATTGACAATGTAATTTTTATATCTATGTTAATACTCTTCTATTTGAAAGATTTTTCATCCAAAAGTGGAATAATGTCAATGGTTGGCTCTTCATAAGGATGAATTTCTCTAATAACTTTCATAACTTTTTTAACGAGTTTTATATCACAAATAAACTCAAGTTTGATTTCTTCAACAAACTCAAGAGTGTTTTGTGTGCCGACATAAGGCTGTGCATTTTCATTTGGAATATATGTTCCGTTTACTTTTGCACATGATGTGCAATAGCTATATTTTTCCAGTGCACCAGCACCTGCATTGCAAACTGCATCGCGAAGTTCACTAACTTTTTCTTCAGGAATAAATACAATAATTTTTACTTTTTTGATATCAAAATTCATAAGTTTTCTCCTTGGTTATTTTCTTAAAATGTCGCCTTCTGAAATGTTTTGATTTGTATAAATCCAGATTTTCTGTTGAACATTCTTTGCTTCAGTTAGTTCATTGCCGTCTTCATCGGTCATTTTTTCAATTTTTAATATCTTGTTAAATTCATTGCTTGGTGAGAGAATTTCAAGGCAGTCACCAATAGCAAATTTATTTCTCTGCTCAACCAAAATTCTGTCTTTTTGTTTCTCTAAAACAATTGCCATAAATTTGCTGCTTTGTTCTTGAATTGAAGATTCATAGTTTTGTCTCACATTGCCGTCGTTAAACATAAATCCAGTTGTATATTTTCTGTGACTTGCTTTTTCAAGTTCAGCTTTTAAATATTCAGGCACAACATAAGGTTTGTTTTCTTTTTTACATTTTTCCAAATAGTCAAGTGCTCTTCTATAAGCATTGATTACTGTTGCAACATAATATGAAGACTTCATTCTGCCTTCAACTTTCAAGCTGTAAACTCCGCTATCAATAATTTTATCCAAATAGTCAATTAAACAAAGATCTTTGCTGTTGAAAATGTATGTTCCCCTTTCATCTTCTTCCAAATCAAGTTTTTCATCAGGTCTGCTTTCTTCGGTTACTGAATATTTCCATCTACAAGCTTGAACGCATTCGCCATGATTTGAATCACGACCTGTCAAGTAGTTTGAAAGCAAACATCTTCCGCTGTAACTGATGCACATTGCACCGTGAACAAATGCTTCAATTTCAAGTCCAGGATTGTCTGAAGAAATCTTTTTGATTTCATCAATATCAAGTTCTCTGGCAAGCACAACTCTTGTTGCACCAAGCTGTTTCCACATTTTTGCTGCATAACTGTTTGTTGTGTTGGCTTGTGTTGAAACATGAATTTCAAGGTCTGGAAAATTTGAATGAACAAATGAAAATATACCCAAGTCCGAAATGATAACGGCATCAACTTTTGCATCAACAAGTGATTGAACATAGTCTTTTAGTCCGTCGAAATCATTGTGTCTTGCATAAACATTCAGTGTGACATATCCGCGCTTTCCATGGCTGTGGATATAGTCCATTGTGTCTTTTATTGACATGGTGTCGAAGTTTGTTCCATAAGCGCGAAGTCCATAATTTTTTCCAGCAAAATAAACAGCATCTGCTCCAAAGTGGATTGCTGTTTTTAGTCTTTCAAAGTCGCCAGCTGGCGCAAGTAATTCAACTTTTGTATTTTTCATTTTATCCTTTTTGTGCAAAAATTATGCCGTCTTCAATGGTTTTTAGCTCAAATTTCGAAATTTTTGGATGATTTTTGCAGTTTTCTATAAAATTATTTAATCTGTTTTCAATCGTTTTAAAGCGTCTTGAAACTTTTTTTGAATCGTTTAAATTTTGATGAAACAAAACATCATCAACAATCAGTGTTCCACCTTTTTTTAGTAGCAAAATGATAAGTTCGAGCATGTTGCCATACTGCGCTTTTGGACCGTCAAGGAATATGATGTCAAAGCTGTTTCTAAATTTTTCTTGTGATGCTAGGTTTGCTAAAATCACCAAACAATCGCCGTCAAGAATCTTTACTCTGTTTTGGAGGTGTTGCTCTTTAAAATTTTTCTTGGCTTGCCTTATGTATTGCTTATTATGTTCAATGGTTGTGAGATTTGCCCCGCAGCTGTTTAGCATAATGATTCCGCTGTAGCCAATTGCAGTTCCAATTTCAAGAATATTTTTTGGATTTTCTTTGGCTACAAACTCTGCAATCAAGTCGCTTGTTTGAGGTCTTAAAATTGGAACCGAATATTTTTCAGCATACTGTTTTATATTTTCATACATGTTTTTACACTCTGAACACGATTGGCAAAATCATTGGAGTACGCATTGTCTTTTTGTAGAAGAAATTGCGAAGTGGTTTTCTGATTTGGTTTCTGATTTCATTCCAATCATGATTTTCTCTAAAGTTCATTGTTGCAATTGTGTCATGAAGCACAAGCTTTGCTTCTTCGTTAAGTTTTTCAGCTTCGCCAGTGTAAACAAAACCACGAGTGATTAAGTATGGTTCGCTCACAAGCTCACCTGTTGAGTCTGAAACACCGAGAACCACAATAACAAGTCCGTCTTCAGAAAGAAGTTTTCTATCACGAAGAACGACGCTTCCAACATCACCAATGCCAAGACCGTCAACGAGTTGTTCACCTGCTTGAACGTTACCTTTAAGCACCATTGTGTTTTTTGTGAGTTCAACAACATTTCCAATTTCAGGAATAAGTGAATTTGTTTTTGGCAATCCGATTTTTTCTGAAAGCAAAATGTGTTCTTTCAAATGTCTATATTCACCGTGAACAGGAATAAAGAATTTTGGATTCACCAAGTTATGAATTGTTTTGATTTCTTCTTGGCAAGCGTGGCCTGATGAGTGCACATTTTCAGTAACAACAATTGCGCCTTTTTTATAAAGGTTATTGATAACGGCATTGATCATATTTTCGTTGCCAGGAATTGGCGAACTTGAAAAAATTACAGTATCGTTATCACCGATTTCGACTTTAGTAAATTCACCATTTGCAAGTCTTGAAAGTGCGCTTGTTGGTTCACCTTGACTTCCTGTTGATAAAACCAAAACATTTTTATCTTCAAGCATACCGATTTTTTCAATGTCAATAAACACACTCTTGTTGAATTTGAACGCACCAATTTTCATGCCTGCGTCAATGTTGTTTATCATACTTCTTCCAACAACGGCAACTCTTCTGTTATATTTGATTGCAAGGTCAATGATTTGTTCAACTCTATAAATGTTACTTGAGAATGTTGCAACGAAAATTCTTCTGGTTGAGTTTTCAAGGAAAACTTTTTCAAGATTTTCGCCTACTCTCTTTTCTGAAATTGTGTATCCAGGACGCTCAACATTTGTGCTTTCGCCAAGCATAAGTGTTACGCCTTTTCTGCCGATTTCCGCAATTCTTGCAAGATCAATAACTTCGCCGTCAATTGGCTCAAAGTCAATTTTAAAGTCACCTGTGTGAAAAATTGTTCCGGCTGGTGTATCGATTGAAAGAGCAAAAGCTCCAGGAATTGAGTGGTTTACTTTAACAAACTCAACTGTGAAACATCCAACTTTTACAACATAGCCTGGTTTAACGCAAATGCCTTTAATTCCAGTGAGTTTGTGTTCACGAATTTTGTTGTCAATGAGTGTAAGTGACATTTGACTTCCATAGATTGGTGCTTTAATATCGCGGAGCAAGTATGGCAAACTTCCTATGTGGTCTTCGTGTCCGTGTGTGATTAAAATGCCTTTAACTTTGCTTGCATTTTCTTTTAAATATGTGAAATCCGGTATAACAAGGTCGACGCCCGGCATGTCTTCGCTTGGAAATGCAAGACCGCAGTCGATAACGATAATATCGTTGCCGTATTCAATTGCTGTGATATTTTTTCCAATTTCTCCAACGCCACCAAGGAAAATGATTTTCACTTTGTTGCCAGCGCCCTTTCCTTGTTTTTGTCTATGCATGTTTCCAGCATTGCTTGTCAAAAGCTCTTCTTGAGCCATATTTTCAAGATTTATATCTGGATTAACATCCTTTAAATGATTTAAAATTTTTTGTTTTTGCTTTTGTGTGATTCCTGCAGTTACTGGAGCTGCTGGTTTTGTATTCTTTTTCAAGCCTACATTATATGATCCAGAATTTTGTTCAGTTTCAGTAAATGTTCTTTTCTTAACTGCAGGATTATTTGAATTTTGATTATTGTTTAAATTTTGATTGTTAAAATTTTCTTCCATATTATCCTTTCTTTATTTTATTTTTTTTAGTTTTGCCAGTTGTTGGCTTTTCATCTAAAGTTTTTGTTTTATATTTCTTTTTCATTTTTGTTGTAGTGATTTCTTTTGTCTCTTCTGGTGGAACAAATGTTGAAACAAAATCGTCTTTTTTAACCACATATTTTTGTGGATTGAAAATAACATAATTGCTCAAATAGTATCTATTTCCGTTAATGTTTAAGAATGTTACGACTTTAAAAATACTGATAAGCACACATGTTGCAGGAATTGTAAATAAAAGACCTGCAAAGAATGTGAAGATTGCAATAACGCCATTGATTAAAATTGCGGTTAAAATTGTAACAACACTTGAACCCATAATTTTCCAGAAATGTTTAATTTCGATTGGAAAACTCTTTAAAAATGTATGGAATGAGTTTGAGTCGTTTGCAACAACGCTTCCTGTGAAATGTGAAAACAATGTAAGCTTGCACGAATTTATTATCAGTGAAATTAGTGACAAAATCACAAGCCCAATGATAGCTTTTAAAACAGTGTTTGCGACGAGAATATAAGTTACGACCAAAGCAATATTGACTATAAAAAATGGCAATGAAAACAAAAGCGATGTCAAACCAAATTTAATAGCCTTTCCAAGATGACTGATAAAATTTTGGCAATAACCCACTTCCATATTCATTGTGAACTTTTGATAAAGAATTGACGAAATATTATAAGTTGATGCTTCATATAAAATATATGGCAAAATAATACATAATATAAGTGTCGCAAAAATGTTCAAATAAATTTTAGAAAAATTTTCAATCAGTGAATTAAAAATCAGTTTAACAAGCTCACTTAAAGTTATAGCAATGTCTTTTGGATTATTATAAACCAAAGTGATAAGATTTTTAATTTCTGCAGAAATGCCAGCATTTTTCAAAACAGTGATAACTGGCGAAACAAGTGTATATGAGCAAAGTGCAAACAAAAATCCGCACAAAAGAAGATATACGAGCTGTTTCCATGCAAGTGTAAAATTAGAAACAAAGAGTTTCATTGTGTTCTTGTAAGACATAATACCTCACTATCATTCATTACGAATTAAAATATTCAAAAAAACTTTAATTGTTGAGGTTATTATATTATACAAATAAAATAAAATCAAGTATTTTATGGCAAATAAAAAGAGAAAGCAAATAAATGCTTTCCCTATTTTTGTAAATTATTACATTCTTTCGCGAGTTTTTCTGATTTCTTCTTGAAGCTCAAAAATATAATCATTGATGTCACCTGTAAACTTTTCGCGCGCAATATCAAACATTGCTTTTAAGTTTAAAATGTTTGTCTGCTTTAAATTTTCATCAGTGTCATGATTTGTGACATTATTGTTTTCATCTGACAAGTTTAGATTGTTTTGTTCGGTGGTATCTTGCGTGTATACAATTGACAAATTGTCAGCTTCAGTAAATTTTGTTTCACTTTCATTCGCATCACAAACTTGATTGTTTGCTAATGGTTGAGAATTTGCTTTATCTTCTTCAATCATGTCATTAAGCTTGGCTTCGTCATTTATAAAAGAGTCTTCTTGCGTCTGCGCAAAGATAAATTTTTTCTCATCCGAGATTTGTGAAGAGTTATGGTTTTCAGCCTGCATGATTTCTGGTTGGTTTTCAGAAACTGATAAACTATCATCATTAACCGATAGCATACCATCATTTTGATTGTTTTCTTCTGTTAAATTTTCATTTTGTTCGATTGGATTTGAAATCAAATTAGCATTTGAACTTTCATCTTTTATTTCATTGTCTTCGCTGGATTTAGTTTTTGAAGATTTTAAATTTTCGTATGAAGTGTTTTCAAAACCATTTTGATTTTCATTGTTTGATTTTGTTTTGTTGGTGTCAAAAGTCTCATCTTGTGTTAATTCATTTTTTTGATTATTTATGTCTTGAATTAAATTATTCTGTTTTGTATTTTTGGAAGCTAATTTGTTGTTAAGTTGTTCTTGTCCACCTTGTGCTGATGGCACAACAATTATGCCCATCAAAACAAGAATACTGCAAAGTGCGGTGAAAATATCACTCACCATGCTTTCGTCAACAACAAATCCAAATCGATTGCCAAGCACTTTTAATATTAAGATAACGGCACTGGCAATGCTCACCCAAAAACTATAAGATTTGATTTTATCTTTTAATTTCATTTACCCTCCTTTTGTTAAACTTAAATAGAGAGATAATTAAGTTTATAATGTTATTTGAATAAATCAAATTATGTGTTGTTTTCATTTGAAATGGTTATGTATCCATTACTACAAGGACAAATGGTGTTTTGATTAAGTTGGATTATTTTTTTGTAATTATACATTTTAGAAAAAACGCAATTCTTGTTTATATTTATTGAAATTCTATATTTTTTAAGCACTTTATCACAAATAAATAAATTTAATGTGTTGCTATCACTTGCAAAAAGTGTTGCATCTCTGCCGCTAATTACTTTTTGAATTCTGTCTGAAAATATCATAAATTCACCTTCGTTTCTAGTTTGAATTTAATCTGTTTTCCATCACTTCCAAGCTTGTTATATTTTTCCACTGCAACCAAATATTCGGCATCTTTATCAGATAGATTTTCTATTTGTGTTTTGTTAAGTTTTAAGTTGAAAGCCACAACTGGTTTGTCTGAAAGATTTGTAAAAATCAAGAGAGAGTCTTTCATAAATTCAAAATCAACAATTTGGTCGTAAGGCAAAATTGATAAGAAACCATCGCTAAATTCTTCAGGTGTGTCATATCCAACCAAATTGTAAATTTTATATTCGTTTGTTTCAGTTTTTTGAATAATATAGTTCATGTCTTGAGAAATATAATTTTTTAGTTCTGTTGAAATAAGTGGCAAGTCATATTCATAAACTTGTGGATAGTAATAAATAACAACAGAAGGCGTTGTGCTTTTTTCCGAAATTATTGCTCGACCCTTTGTATAAATATTTGTTGCATCTTTAACAAGTGCGTATGCAAGTGATGAGTAAACGTCAGTTTCTGTTCCATCGGCAGAGTGTGTGACGAGTCTGCATTTTAAAGATGTTTCGCCTTCTTTTAAATAAATCATTCTTCCGTCACAAAAATTGTT
Organism: uncultured Clostridia bacterium; assembly: GCA_934746515.1. Classification (GTDB taxonomy): domain Bacteria; phylum Bacillota; class Clostridia; order Christensenellales; family UBA1242; genus RGIG1681. The sequence continues at coordinate 112,765 of CAKVFH010000001.1, read as the reverse complement.
TTTATACATTGCAATTATATAATTAAACTCCCTGCTGTTTGTTAAAAATGAACTTGTTAAAAATCCATTCGTATCATCATAAGTTAAGTAGATTGAAAGAGCTGAATTATCATTTAAAATTAAACCAATAATAAATTTTTCGTTGTTACACCAAGTTACATCTGCTTGTTGTATTGTTTCAAAATCTGAATATTTTTCAAAACTTTTCAAATTATTGCTTGTGCTTTTTATCATGTTACCTTCAATAATGTAAGTTGAAATGTAAGGCGCAACTTTTGAGATAATAAACACAAATTTATCAAAAGAGATTATTTTTGTTATATAGTCTTCAACTATTTCTTTTGTGTTAATTTCTGTTATTTTAAAGTCTTCATTTTTATATGCATATACTTTGGTGTTTGAAACAAAAAATATAAACTTTCCGTCTTTTGATAAAAATCTGCTTGTGGTTGAATCAAAAATATTGTTAAATGGCAAGCTAATTTCATCGCCAAAAGAGTTTGCATATTTTGATACAAAATAATTCGACTCGACTGTTTGATCTGATTGTTTTGTGACCGAAGTAACCGACTTTATGTCGCTGTCAATTTTGATAACATAATTTGCTTTTGGTGTTAAATTTAAAGTTTCGCTTGATAAGGCTAGATGCTCTTTTAAATTATTTCTGGCAAAGACCTTATCTGCAGAAATAAATAAAATTTCATCAAGCTCGCCTATATTTAAGTTACATTCAAAAGCAATTTTGAGTGAATTATTTTGGATAGAAGCTGTTTTTGTGCAAATATACTTTTCCTTGTTTGTTGGAATTTGGCGATTCATTCTTGTATTTTCTGCAAAGTTTGAACCAGAACAAGCATAAACATCTCCCAAGCCATTGCCAAGCAAAAATTCAATAAGTGGATTATTTCCAGAAGTTAAGATTGTTTGGTTGTTTTCACTAATTGTAAGATTTAGAGTGACTTCCAGTAAAATTTCATCAAAGTTTGTTATATCAATTCCGTTTGGTGTTTCATCTGTGATTAGTGAAAAATAATTATAAATGGTTGGTGTAGTTTCATTATTGCTCAATCCAACTTCAGTTATGTGAGTTGCTAAAACATCAGATTTTTGCAGTTTGTACTGATATTTTGCAAATAGTGAACCTTTTGATATATCACTTTGAATAGATTTAAAAATAAGTTTTGCTGTTGCAATGTGACTTGTTAAATGGAATGCGTTTTGTGACTCAGAGTTCGGCAAGCCATTTCCAATTGATATATATTCATTGATTTTTCCGAATGTTGAAAGTTGTTGTAGTGTGCTCGATAAAAGTGTGTTATAAAATGAATATTCTTTATTTGATGCACTAACTGTTAATTTGTTGTGAAAAGAAAATATCATGATTCACCTTCTTGAACTTCAATTGTTAAACTTATCTCTGAACTAATGTTTTCGCTTGAGCTGAAGTTTTCGGTTATGTTTTCCAAGAGATAATTGCTTCCATCTTCCTTGGTTAAAATCATATAAACCCTATCGTTGTAGCTGTTGTAATATAGATAACAATTTGAAAATTTACCAAGTTTAGTTGTTAAAATTTTGTTAGAAATAACGACACTATTTTTGATTTCGCCATAGTGGCAATCACCATTTGAAATATAATTGTAAATTATCAAATTGCCAAAACTGCAACATGAAACCTTGCTCACATTGTTAGAGATAAATATTTCATTGTTATTATCAAAAGTTCTAAAAAACAAATTTCCGTTCGGGTCAACTCTAAATAAATAAATCACATCATTACTTTGACAAACAGAATGAGAAATAGTTTCTTCAACAAATTCAAATTCATAATCTTCAACAGCTTTTGTTTTATCAAATTTTTTAGCATAAAGTCTGTTATTTGATATGTAACTTAAATAATAATTTGTTGATGTTTCAACAGCTTCGTATTCTTCTTGATAAGTCTGTGAATCTCCCCAAATAGTCATTGTGGTGTTTGTAATTGTAACTTGTTTATTAGATTTTGGGCTAACGGAAATATCAACCACAACTTTGTCTGAAATTAAATTTTGATAAGTTCCATATAAAATGACTTCATTTATGCCAGATTTGTAGGTTTGCTGATCGCTTCCAATTTGAATATTGTCTGTGAAAAGCTTAAAATAAATATCTTGTTCAGAAAAGTTATAAAATTTGACTTTCACTTGGACAAGTATTGGAAATCTTGAAGTATTTGTTATAGTTCTGATTCTGATATATTTATTTGCTAACACCTGAAAATTTAAAAAGTTTCTGGTGTAAACCGTATAGCCAACTTCTTCAAGCATATCTTTTGCTCTGGATTCTAACTTTTTAACTTTTTCTTCTAGTGACAAGCATTTTTTTTGAAGTTTTATGATAGACTCTTCAATAAACATTATTCGCTCGCTTCTTCAATATTTAGTAATATTGAATCAATTTTAAATTTAGTTAATGAAATAATTTCAAAATCAAAAACTGTTCCGCTAATTCCGACATTGTAAATGGCTGTCGAGTTATTGATTTTTAATTCAGTGCTTGATAAATTTGATGTAATTTTAATCTTACATTCCCCCGTTGCTTTAACAAAAATATTTTTGATATACTTGAGATTTGTTGAACTAAATGTTGTTGTTTTGGATATAACTTTCTGTTCAACATTGTTCCAATTTAAGCTATTAAAAATTGAAATATTTTTGTATTCGTTGTTTGAAATTGTGCTTGCGCAAAGAAGATATTTTTCTTGTGTTTTTACTATGTAAAATAGATTTATTTTATCTAAAAATATTGGTGTAAAATATTTATTTGTGAAATTATACTCGAAAATATAATTTTCATAATTTTGCGATAAAATGTATATTTTTTGATTAAAACAGACTAAATTTGCGTTTTTATCAAAATTTAGATAATTGCTTGTGAGTTGTTCAATATCGCTTCCATCAAACAAATATAACCCGTTTGATGTGTAAAAAACAACTGCGTTATCAAGTGCAATTATAGTGTCTTTGTAAATTTCCAGTTCGATTTTATTTTGTCTTAAGAATTTATTATTTTCTTCGTCAAATCTTAAAATTGAGTATTGAGAGATTGCAAAAATTTTATCCTTAATATTTACTATTTTGTAGAGTTGTCCATCTTGAATAGTTGAATCTATTGATGAATATTGCTCTGGATAAATTGATAAATTTCTCAAGCCAATAAGTTCGCTTGTAAAAAATGAAAAAGGTTTGCTTTTTAATAGAAAATATGTTTTTTCATTATCTGAAATAAATGAATTTATGGTTGGAATTTGTTCAATACTTACTGCACTATTATTTTCTAGAACTATGCATTTGTTGTTTGAATCAAAAAGGTAAACTGCATTTTCATATTCGAAGATTTTTGGAAAAGTTGAAAATGAATATTTGAGTTCAAACAAATTTGTTTCTGTTGCTAATTCATAAAGTGCGTTTGCATTTGTTATTACAAATAATCTATTTGAAAAGGTGTCTTGTCCTACATCAAAATAAGTGTAAGGTATATAGCGAATAATTTTATCAATTATTTCACTATTGTTTGATTTTATGGTTTGAATTTGAGCCTCATCAAATAGACAAGACAAAACATCTTCTTGAAACACCTTACTTTCAATTGCGCCATTTTCGGTTGTTATGTTATACATGTTGCTGATAACAAAATTCTCATCATCTGAAATACTGTCTGTTGGATTAAATTTAAAATTTCTAAATAAAAGTGTTTTGTTTTTCATAATGTAAATGTTTGTTTCAACCTTCTATCTTGAGATGTTTTTGATTTAAAAATTTCCAACATGAATTTATTGTTCCAATATTCAGCTTGAGATATTTGATTTTTGCTTGCGAGAAATTCACTTGCCATTCCGAAGCATATAAGCTTTTCGCTTACACCGTGTGGCAATGTTACTTTGTCTAAAAGATTTAATACCCTTTCTGGTGTAAATTTATAAATGATTTTATACTTTGTTTTAGCTTCAGGCACTGTTAAGTATTTTGAATATTCTGAAAAGAAAACAGGTTTGTCATTTTTTAAAACCTTCAAAATTTTTGTTGGTTCAAACTCAAAGTTTTGAAAATATATTGTCCTATTTTTATCTGAAAGAAATGTTTGTTCGTTTGAAATATTAAAGTAGTTTTCACACAAAATTTCGTTTGTATAATTAAAGTAGCTTATGAGTCTATAGATATCGTTTTGAATGGCTGGTGAAGAATTTTTTGGATTTTCAAGTTCTTCAATGATATCGTCGCGATCAATAAGCTGCGCAGTTTTTAATAAAATATCTTTTAACATTTTGTTGCTCCGATAATTTTATTTATGTCATTGTGTTCAATATGATTTGAACGGTTAAGTAAAACTTCTGTTTCATGGATAAGATTATTGTTTAATTCATGACATTTTTGATTGTTTTTTAGTGTTAGTTTTTTATTGTGCAAATCAATATTTTTTAAAATGTTATTAAAATTTTCAATTTTGGAAAAACGCAAATCTTGTAAAATATTTCCGTAAAATGAATTAAATATCTTACAAATCTCATTATTTCTAAAAATATTAACTATGATAAATTTTTTGTCTTTTTTATTAAAAAATAACCTATATCCAGGGTTTATTTTTTGAATTAGATTGTAATAGTTAAATTGATCTTTATAGCTTTCAAAAAACAAATTATTAAATTTCATAACCGCTCCTTAAAATAAATCCACACAAAATGTGTGGACTTATTTATGATTCTGTGATACCTGTAATTTTTGCTTGGCCGCGTGGTTTGTTGCAAATGATGTCTGCATATTTTACAAGTGTTGCTTGATATGTTGGTTTGCCAAGTGTTTGACGAATTACTTTTCCATCTTCACTTTCAAGCCATTTCCAATCGCAAAGTTGATGCAAATTGAATTCGCTGGTGTTGAGCAAATACATTGTGTTTGCTGGTGCAAATCTATCTGAAACAAGTGGGATGCCATTATAAGAAATAGCTTTGAAGCCACCTTCAAGTTCAAGAACATTTACATTTGATCTATAAGATGCAAGATAGCTTTGATAGTTTCTCTTTACACCTGAAGAACAAACAATGAAATCAACTTTGCTGTCTGCTGATTCTTCTATGTCATCAATTGCATTTTGAATAATGATATCAGTAATGCTTTGTGTTTGTGATGAGCTTGTGATGTCTTTCATGTATGGAATGAGCCAGTTGTAGTTTGATCTTTCCAAACCATAAAGTGAGCCAGTTGTTTTGAAGATTGCTCCAAGACCTGTGATTTCATTGTTGTATGATCCTTGAACACATAATATGTTAGATGCATCTTTCAATGCATTTTTAGTGAGTGGTGCTGTTGTGAATGTAACTTTCTTTGATGCTTGATCAATTGCTTTAATTCTTAAACCACTTTTTACAACCGTTCCAGTTGAAGACATGATATCCACAACCATACCTTCAATTAAATTTTTAGTGCCATCAACAGTAACGAAGTTAGTATCATTATCTGAAATTGTTGCAAGTTTGCCTGTGCCGTCACCATAAAGCATTCTTCCAAAGTTGAATGCGCTAGCTTTTACTAACCCTTCCATTTCGCTGGTGAGCAAGTTTACAAATGCTCCTGCTGAATTTTCTGATGCACGAATTGCTTTATCAGAAATTTCAAGTCTGCCGTAAAGGTTTTTAAGTGTAAGGACAAATTGTTCATAATTGTTTTCGGCTGATGTTGGCAAGTCGCCTGTTTCAGTTCCTGCACCAATACCGCCATTGATTCCGTATGGAGCAACCTTTCTAATTTCCTTTCCCCATACATCTGATGTTGTTTGATTGATTCGCGATAAAAGTGGATTGATTGATGTGTTAAGTTGGTTTGATAAAACACCCAAGTAAACTTCTTTGAGTGCATTATTTGCTGTTGTTAATGTAACCATTAGTTCTCCTATTTAAGCATTTTTGATAAAATCTCTCCAGCATCCTTTAAAGTTTTTGGCATGTTTAAACTTGGTGAAAAATAAATGTTTGATGAGTTGCCAGAAATAACTTTTGGTGCTGAAGGAGTTTCGTTTAATGATGATAAATAATTTGATATGATTTTTTCTTTTACTTTGTCGTTTGTCTCAATATATTTATCAACATATTCAGAGTTGTTTAACTTATCTGCGGTTCTGCGTTCAGCTTCTTTAATAATTTTAAGTGCGACTAGATTTTTATTTGGCAGATTAGATAATTCATTATCGTTATCAATAATCTCCGCGACTTCCTTTTTATATTTTTCCAAATCTGCGGAATCACCTAAAATATTTTCAAGTGAATCATTGTTAGAAAAAAGCGCATTTTCTTCATATTTCTTTTGAAATTCTGCTAATTTTTGGCTTTTTCTAGTGAATTCAGCTTCTAAAGAATTGTATGCGTCAAGCAGAGTTTGCGCATCTTTAAACTTCCCATATATGGAGCTTTCACTGTTTTCTGGTTGTGTTGCAGGTTCAGTTTCCAGTTGTTCCATTGTTTCATTTTCCATTTTATTACCTATCCTTATTTAATTTTTCTTTGTGTTTTTGAATGTGTTTTATTAAGTTTGAAATAAATTTTTGATCAGAATTATTGTTGTCTGAAATAATAAATTTTGTGTGCTGTTCAATATGAATTTTGTCATCGTCGACATCAAGTGGGTCTTCAAGTTTGATAAGTTTCAAATTTTCTTTTTCTGCTCTTTTCTTGTGCAGTTCATCAAGTTCATCGAAAGAACACCAATTTTCAAAACCGAGAGTTGAAAGAATTTTTTCTTTTGTTTGATTTGTAATGTTGCCACTGTTATCTGAAAAAATTCCTTTTTCTATCAGCTTTAAAAGAATCTCCTTTTTGTTTGCAGTTGTTTCATCAAGAGTATTGTTTGCATCAATTAAAATATCATCACTACTGATATCATTTTTTGTCCAGTAAAACATTTCAAGTGCACCGTTATTATCGGTGAGTTTATTTAGTCTAATGTTGTTTGAGAATTGTTTATATAATCTCAAAATTTGATAACTGATTTTTTTGATGCTTGTTCTAATTTCTTCAGCAACGGTTGAAAGTCTTGATTCATCTTGTTCCATTAAAAGAGAAAGAGCTGTTCCGCTGTTTACGCCAGATGGAACACTTGCGTTTGTTGTTACTTCGCTTATGCATGAAAGATTATTGATTTCAGCGAGAAGTTTTTCTTCTTCTCTCTCAAATTCTTCAGGTACTGTTCCGGGATCGAGAAATTTTGGCGGTGTAGAACCATTTCTATAAATGATAATTTTGCCAGGTTCAATGCCGTTATTTTCAAGATTGTCAACATCAACAGAACCATCTTCAACTGTTAAAACCCCAGTTGCGAGTCTTGTTAAAAATTCATGTTTCTTGTTTTTAATAGAGTTGTAGGCTTTTTGCATAGGAATGCATCTTTCAATTATGCTGCTTCCCCAGAAACATGAAAGCTGTTTGTTTGAAACTTGTTTTATGAAAGGATATGTTCTTGTGTTTTTGCTTCCGTTTATGTATGGCATGTCGCCATCATACAAAAGTTTGTCCTTACAAATAATTGTAAGCTTTCCGTTCGGATGTCTTTTTGAAGGTTTTTCATAACGCTCAATTAGAAGTAAATAATCATGGTTTGTTGAATGAATAACTTTTGTATAATTGCTTCGACCTGAAATGTTTGAAAGTGATGAGCTGTTGTTGAGTTGAAATAAATTGATATCTTCACCAGTTAAGTTTACACCCCATTCCCTGTTGACTTCATCGGCAGGGAAAGCGCGTGTTTCAATAATTGATTTGCAATCTTCAATGTCTTCAGTGAAGTTTGAATCAGGATAAATTTCAAAAGGTGTGCAAACCGAGATTTTTGCATCACCGGTATTATTGGTTTTATCATTATTTGAAACGCTGTCCCAGGAAATTTTATAAAAACTTGTTCCGGTAATTTCACTCCAGTGTGTTGCTGTTGCAATGATATTTTCTAAATGGTTTTCATTGTAGCATGAAGTTAAAATAGCTTTAGCAAGTTTTGCTTTATAGTTATCGCTTTCGGTATTGCTGCTAGGCTTTATACTTATGTTTGGTTTGATTTTGTTAAGCTTCGCTAGTCTAGTTTCGATAATTGGAGCAATGTGGTTATAAACTTCTCTGTTTTCCCATGAATAATTCTTTTCAATGTCTGAAATAAAACCAGATGGTGTGATATAGCTATATTGATTTCCAATATAAAAATTCATGTTGAGTTCCCAAATCAGTTCATAAGTTCTTCGGTTTTGTTGCTTTTCTTTAAAATCATTTGTAACAAAATCTACAATAACTTTGTCTTCATCTTTGCCGTAAAAATATTTTTCATTGTTCGTTTTCATTTGATTTTTTTGCTTCCTTAAATAATTTTTGATACTTTTTGTAGCAGTCTTCGCATAGGTACTGATTGCCTTTGTAACTATCGGTTGAAATTTCGTATGATGCATTATTAAAACAAAGTATGCTATCACACTTAATGTTTTTATTGATTTTTGCTATCTTCATTGATTAGTTCTCCAAGTAATTTATCTTTTAAATTTAACAATTCTTCATCTGACATATTATCTAAATCATTTTCACTTACCTTCTCCTTAAGAGTTTCAAACAGAATTTTAACAGCGAGCATATCAGGCGGAATATAGTGCGTGGTAATTTTTCTCTTAACCAAAACAAGATTTTGATTAGTTTGTTCTTTTTGCTTATTCTCATTTGATGATTTTATTGTAACATTAGTGGTTTCAATATCGGTGCTAACCATGTCGCAATTATCGAAAAAAGATATGTTTTTATTTTGTTTTTCGGAAATATTTGATTTATTTTGCGTTTTTTCATAATCTTCCTGTTGTTCGGTGTAGTAAAAACCTTTGGCCTTTTTTAATAAAATTTTTATTAACTCGTCGTAAATTTTTTTGCTGTTCATTATCGTCTCATTAGCTGTTTAAATAATCGTTCCTTGTCTTTTTGAATTTCTGTTTTTTGATTGTTTGTAAATTTTGGAGCTGTTTGCAAGCTCATAATATAGTATCGTAATTCGTCTAGGCAGTGGTCATCTTTTTTTATTGGTGCATCATGACCATTCCATCTATAAGTTTTAAACTCTTGAATCAAATTTGTGCAACAGGAGAAAATGTATAGTTTTGTTTTGCCACTAATATCTTTTAAATAGGTTTTTACTTTTGATATTCCAGACAAAACATCTTTGTTGACATTTGGATTGACAATAATCCCATTATCATAAAACAAATCAGTTACACTTTTTTGTGATGCGAGTGTTCTCTGATTTGCTGCGCTGTCAATTAGAGATTCAATCATGCCATTGTTGGCGCGCTTCCAGTTTAGTTTGTTAGAAATTTCTGTGATTTTTTGTGCATGATATTCAATCGTTTTGTTTTCGGCAAAATGCTCTGCGATAACATAAATGTTGCCGTCATAATCTCGAGCATACCAATGGCATGAAAGCGGATTGCTAAGACCTGGATCAATAGATAAATTGTCTTGCCAATCTTTGTCGATTTCAAATGGTTCAATCACATGAATGTTTACATCAAATTCACTGTAAATCAAGCCAGTATCTTTTGCAGAAAAACGCCCAAATTTTCGACTTTCAATTTCATCAATTGACATAGTTGATGATAGCCTTTCAATTTCCTTTTTATTTAAAAACGGGTTATCTTCCCAGCTCATAAACAAATAAAACACTTCTGGATCATTGCTTTGGTTTAAATATATTTGGTTGTAAATAAAAGTTAAGCCCTTGAGTGGTGTCATTGTTCCGAAGATCTCGCCTGATTTATCAAGCACTCTCATTTTGCATTCATTGTAAATATCTTCAGGTGGTTCTTCATCAAACCAAACAAAATCAAGACTGGCTCCCTGAAATTTTTCTCTACCTTCTTCGCAAGATTTAAACCAAATTTTGCTTGTATTTCCAAACGAATTTAAAACAATAATACATTCAATAATTCCGTTTTCAGCATCAGCTTTTTTGCCAGAAGTCATTATGATTTCTTGAATAACATTTTTAGGAAGATATTTCAAAATTTTTGATTGTGCAACTTCTTTTTGAACTCTTTGAGATAAGCTTACAACCCAACATTCTGTTGACATTCTGTTTGGTCTGAACGGATGAATTCCGAGTGAAAGCCAAATTGTTTCAATTGCACCGCATTCGGTTTTGCCAGTTCTGTTTCCGCCAAACACCCAGCGATTTCTCTTTAAAGACTTGTGAAATTCAAGCTGCTTTTTATGAACAATTTTTCCTGTGTTATAATTTTTTAGCGGTAAAATATTTCGCTTGTTTATTTGTTTGTAAATTTGCTTAAGGTCAAAAAGTTTCTTTTTATTCATAAATTTTTTTTAAATCTCATAATTATTTATTTTTAGACAAAAAGCGCATTTTTAAATTAAAATCTTTAAAATATAATTAAATTATGAAGATTTTAATGGTTTTTATATTTTCATTATGCGCTTTTTTGGGTGGATATAAAACACCTGTTTGTCATGCTGAAACAACTGAAACCACAACCTATGCAAAGGCTATGGTTGGTTGCAATTTATATAAAACAAGTGAGATGACAGGTGGATATGAAAACATTTTATTTCAAATTCCTGAAACTTATTTCGTGATAATTCTGGAAACAGTAAATGACAATTGTTTTAAAGTTCAATATGATAAATACATTGGCTATGTTGACTCTTCAACAGTAACTGTTGCAACCTTCATTCCAATTTTAAAAACGCTGACAAATATTACCTTTGATATAAAATCAACTTCGGGAACGCAAATTTGGCAATATCCAACGCCAAAATCAAACATTTGCACAACTGTTAGCGCTGGAACAAAAAATATAACATACATTGCCTATACCTATGGAACGGTTCCAACTGGTGGTGAAAGCAATATTTGGTATTATGTTTACTACACCCCTGATTCAAATTCAACCAATGTTTATGAAGGCTACATTTATAGTGAAAACACAACTAACCTTTCAGAGATTGTTGCGAACACCGAAACAAATCCAGAAGTGATTGAAAATGAAAAAGGTAATGATAAACTAATTTTTATTTCTTCAACATTAAAGACAATTGTCATAACAATTGTGGCTGTTCCGATTATTTTGTTTTTTGCTATTATTTTGTATAAAATTATTAAAAAATTTAAAAATAATACAAAATACGCTAAAAATCAAAATAAAATAGAAGCGGATTTTTCTGAAGAAAAAGACAAAAATCAAAACACTGAACAAATGGAAAAATATAAAAATATGCGTCTACTAAAAAGTAAAAATCCAAGTGCAGATTTTGATGAATTTGGTGATGATGATTTATTGTAGCTCCATTTCACATTCGTCATCTTTTGCTGTGTTTGAATTCATACTGTCTTTTGCATAGCTTAAAAATTTTGCTTGAATCCATGTCTCATCTCTAACTTGAAGATTGATAAAGTTTACAGACCAGTTTTTCTTTTTTGTTTGCTCATATATTTTTTCAATAAGTTTGTCGGTGCGTCTAAAAACGGTTCTGACACTTATTTGATATTCTTGTGCCAAATCTTCGGCTGTCCAGTTGAAAACATATTTTCTTTTCAAAAATACTCTGTCCTCTTCACCGATACAAGAAAGTAGATTTTTTGAAATTAAAAAAATGTTGAGTAGTTTATTTTTCCTTTCCGTTAAGTCAATAACTTTTTCCACCTGCGAAAAAGTTGTTTTTTCTGTGTTGTAAATATCAGAAGCGAATGAAAGTGATGATGCGTTTAGTTCAATAATTTTATCCACAGATTTGATAATTTCTGGAAGATTTGCTTGAACAGATAAAAGTGTTTTTATCCAAAGCTTCATTTTTTGTTCGTCACTGATTAGTTTTAAGTAGTTAGTTAAGTCTTTGTTCTTTTGTTTTGATTTAGTTTGGTTTATTCTGTCTAACATTGTTTATTCTCCTGTTCTCCTTTGAAAATTTGCCAAAAGCTTTTTGTAAATTTGAGCTTGCAATTTTTATTTTAACCACTCTTTTATAAATCAGATTTTAACCATGACACAATTTTATAAAAAAAATAAAATATGGTCAAATTAACCAAAAAAATTTTTATATAAAAATTGAGTTTGTTATGTCAATATTACAAAATTTTTAAGCAAAAAACCAGCAAAAACCCCATAATAAAACAAAATAGACGAATAGTTTACAAAATATAACTAAAAAATATATGCAAATATTGATTTTAGTTTAATAACAAACCAAAAAAATATGAAAAATTTTGTCGGTTTTTGCTTTGAAAAAAAACATGTTTTTGATAGAATATGTTATGTATATAATAATATATTTTGCTCGAATTAAACAAACTAAAGAAAGGTGGAAAGATGGAAAGAACACAAAAGAACCTAAAAAGAAAATTTTTATCAAAAATCCTACTTAGCATCTGTGCTATTTTCGTTTCGCTTGTATCAGTTTTTCTGGTTGCTTGCGGAAATGATCAGTCAAATGCAAACACTGGTTACGACTCTTATGGAAACATAAGGCTTGTTACCCCAACGCTATCTTTTTATGAGGCGACATCTGAAGGAAAAACAAATGAATTTACTGGTTCATTTTATTTGCCTTTGGAGTTTTATCGTAACTTTTACGATGTTTCAACTTCGGATAGCGAATATTTAGCTTTGCGCAAAAATTACGACCAAAACGGTTCAGATGCAATGGCTAATGGTGCAACTGATGTTTCATTCCCTGATTATATTTTCACTTATGACGGAATTTCATATCAGCTCCATATCAACTACAGCGGAACTATATCTTTTACTGGCGGAAATTCTGGAAGATATAATGGTAAAGAAAAACGCATAGAAGTTGATACGAGTGCTTTTTCATTCTACTTTAGAACAAGCAATTCAGAAAATTGGAAAGATGCTAGTTCTATGTTTTCTCTTTGCCACAGAAATGATAAAAAGGATTTTGTGTCTGCAAACACCACAACAAGCGATCATTCTCTTTATCTTCGTTTTTCTCCAAGACTTGGAAATGGTTCAACAACAAGAAGCATGACAGTTAAAGCTAGACCAAATCCAAACATGAAAGCAAATTTAAGCGCTGGCTATAATGCCGATGTTCTCTCTTACACCTATACAAACCAAACGGATAAAACCAATGTTGCTCGTGGTGAATCATTAACAACCACACCACTCTATTTTGGTGCAAACAAAATGACTTTTGAAATCAACTCCTTAAATGGTGTTGATGATGGTTATGCTTATCTTGATGTTGAAGCTGATGCAACAAAATCAAATTATAGACTTGGAACAAACAATGACTATTTCTACATGGTAAACCAAACAATTTCTGAAGTTACTGGCCAAACTAATGTCACATCTTGCACTGGTTATTTCCCAACCGGCAAAATGGTTACCATTCAAAGACGCTTTACAGATCACACAAAAACTGGTTCAACCAGTATCGTTGCAAAAGATTATGCTTTCCAATCATGGTCAAATGCAGTAAAAGCTAAAAACTCGTTAGCTCTTAACAATATTGATTCTTTCTATCAAGCAAGACAATACAACAATTATGCTTCACTCGATTTTATGTTTGAAGACTTTGATAACGACTATACCTGTATTTTTGGAAGCTCAAAAGGAAAAGCATTTAATGCACTTTTCACATTTGACTCAAATAAAATCAATGACTATCTTGACACATATAGTGGTGCTTTTGAAACAGTTTCTGGTTCAGTGGCTAGTGGAGTTGATGGCAGAGTTGGAACACTTCGCGTTTGTTCTGCAAGAGAATATAACAACACAAAATTCTATGCTAACTTCGTTAAAGTTGACAACTTTACACTTAAAGGCACAATTTTTGATGCTGATAAAATTTTGTCAGCTGGAAATTCAGAACTTAAAGGTGTTAAGTGGCAAAAATATGACGCAAGCAAAAACGCAATTAGCGGACAAGCTGGTGAACTAGACAAAGCAAGCTTTATTTTTGAAGGACTTGAATTTGGTCAATATATCAAGTTTTCTTACGCTGATGGAACCGATGAATATCGTTTCTATGGTGATTATTTAACTCGCCTTACTGACACAAACCTTGAAAAAACTGAAAATCTTCGTGTTTTGCAAAACCGTGTTGTTAATGATAAAAACATGATTGCAAAAATCGTTACACTTTATGGAAAAAAATATTACCTAGCTCCAACAACTTCACAATTTTTGAAAGACAACCTTAGTCGTGAAATGTTCTACATTAAAGACGATGTTGTTTACGATGAAGCTGGAAATCGTGTAACAGCTGCAAAAGTAAGCTTTGCATATAATGTTTTGGATTTAACAAGCATGAGCGTGTTATCTTCAAAATATGATGATGATACTTCCCTTGTTGTTTCATTCAAAGTTTACAAAATCAAGAGTGATGGTTCAGGCGAAACAGTTGATGCAAGTGAAGTTGGTGTTTCTTATGAAGTTATCAAATCTGTCACAACCACAATTGATGCTCTTGGCTGTGTAAAGACAACCGTTTATGTTTCAGTTGTTATGCCAAGCAATTACTCAATTGACAAATATAACCTTGTTACTGATAACAATACCTATGCCCCAACAGTTTACGCAAACAGCAATAGTTTAGATACAAATGGAAAAAATGGAACAATCATCAAGTTTATTGATGAAGTTGATGGTGAAATCATTCCATGTTATTATTTCTTCAACACTGAAACAATAGCTTCAACAAAAATTACATCAAGTAATGACAGAAGCTACTTTAAACTTAAAGATACTGGTGAAGAATTCGTTTACTATTACAAAAAATTGAATGGAACTAACAGCTACAACTACATGTATCAAAGTCTTACAACTCACAATATGATTTGTGCGGTTTATGGCACTGATGGTTCGGGCAAAGTGAATGCTTCGGCATCTTCATATACCCTTTTAAAACTTGACAAAATTCGTGATCAAGATAATGTTCAATCACAAGTGGCAATGACTAGAACTGGCTATTTGTATAGCGATATTTCTGGTTTGACAGAAGAACAATTGCAACAATTGCAATCAAGTGAAGATTGTTTGTATTACAATGGTTCAGTTTATTTTAACACTCAAGAAAATATTTCGTTCTTAAATTTCTTCTATTTTGTTGACCAAGATTATGCTTATACCGGCAAATTTGAACTTAATGCAGGCAAAGAAAATGAAGATCACACAACAGGCACAATCACAAGATATTACAATGAAATTATTTTTGATAACAATAAATCTTATCTTCAATCTCTGATTAGTGACACACCTTTCGTTGACTATAATAAATCTAACAACTCATTCTCTCTTTTTGGGCCAACAAAAACTGGTGTTAATGCAAACGGCGAAGTCCTTGATAAATTTATCTATGGCATCACTGTTGAGCAAACACTAAACTTGAGTTTGACTGATTTTGAATTGAACTTAAGTTCAGATGTTTTAAGAAAAACTGCAACTCGAGTTTATATTGAAAATTATGATGGCGATAACCTTAATGACGATGAAAAAATTTATAGTTTTTATTACTTTAATAAAGAACTTTACTACTATAAAGGTAAAATCTATTCAACTATTTCATCAGACGTAAACCAAGAAGACTGGTTCTTGGTTTGGAATAGTTTGGAATCAGAAAAAAATCAACAAAATTATAATTCTATTTCATTTGCGATTTCTTCAAATTTCTCTGAAATGATTATCGGCCGTTATGGTGTAACAATCAATGGTATCACCTATTTTGTAAACAAAGATCAGTCTACTGGAAAATATAAGCTTTATGTTACATCAGAACTTGTAAATGAAGTTGATGTATTTAAAGAACTTGGCTTTGCTGAATTGAAATCTTGTGATATTGCAAACAGAAAAATTATCTTTAGCAGATATTATTTTGGATTTTTCTATGTAAATCCTGTTAAAAACAATATTTATACTGATATTGCATGCACAAAAGTTTGGAACTATTCCGACACTTATGTGTTTAATCGTGAAGATGACGGCACAGCAACAATCAAACTTTCAAATTATTTCAAAACAAGACTTAAAATTGATTTATATCAAACAACAATCTCTCGTTCTTATGGTTCAGGTTGTGCAGCGTTTAATCAAAATCTTATTGGAAAGGAGCACTATACCACTGGAAATTCACTGAATGCTTTGCAACCATTTGATTCAACTGTTTTAACAAATACAACTGGAACGGCTCAATCAAATTCTAAAACAATTTCCCTTTATGTTCTTGATTCTTCTCTTGACTTGTATACAAGTGGTTCAAAATTATTCTCATCTGTTCACTATGAAATTTCAATGGATGCAGACGATAAAATTACTCTTTCATTTGGCTCAACTTATGACACAAGATTGACAAGTCACGCAAGTGAATCTTCAACTGGAAGTATTGTGACAATTTATGGCACTCCAGGTAGCGATCACGCAACAGATGATATCGTTGCCAAAAAATTTGTTTATGGTGGAAAAACTTCTGATAGCTTCAAATATCTTGTTATCAGCGACGGAAAAAAAGCTAACCAAATTTACAATACATATTTTTCAAGCTCAATGACTTCAATTTCACTCAGTGCTTATGAAAGTTCAATGAAACTTGATGCCCTTTTGTATAATGATGAATATCTCTATCCAAAAGCTATCCCTAATTTTGATGCTAGTAATGCAATAACAGGTTTCAGAAATAGTAATGATGGTTTGAATTTTGATTTGTATTATGATTCAAATTATAATTCACAATTCAAGGTTGCAAATTACTATATTAAAAATGATTACATGAAGACTCTCAATGCTGAAGCTGACTATAATGTATTCTTCTCAACAACGAGCCCAGTTTACATAAATGGAAATCTCAGGATGTATAAACCATTTGTTGATGCACTTATGCACACAAGTTATAGGGTTTCAGATGATAAACTTGTTAATAATGGTTATGTTGTAAACGATAACGGAAAATATTATTTTGCTATGCAAAAAACGTTAAGCATGCTTGAAAATGGAATAATTCAGATTGAAAAAAATGTCTATCTCAACCCTGACGATTTAATTATTGGAAAAGTAGATTTATATCAAGATGAAAATTGTGGCACAGCTTACACTGGCAGCTTAAAAGCTTTATATTATGATGGAAATATTTTAATTTATGACACTGACACATCGAAAGAAGCTAATGATTCAACCAGTCAAGTTTATTCTTGTAAATATGAAGGCGGACACTATAAACTCAAGTTTGCTGCTGACATCAAAATAAAACAAAGAAAAACAGTTTCAGGATCTGGTTCAGGTGATTGGACTGATGAAGTTACTTCTGACAACACCGAATCAACATGCTACTTGTATTATGGAATTCAATCATATACAAATGCCGGAATCACATATAACTTTAGCTCAAAACCAATTGCTAAAAGCGAAACTGTTAGATATGATGATACAAATTCTATCACCACACTTATAATGTATTACCCTATCTCTAATTTTAAAGATCTTATTGGGGTAAGTATTTTCTCTGGCAAACAAATTGAAACTTATGCAACAGCTGATCAAAATACACTTACAGCAAACCAAAAGAAATGTTTACCATTCTATAATCTTGTTAAAGCTTCACTTGATGTAAGTTGCTTCTATTATGTTGAAAGATTGAGCGTCAGCAAAGAAGTTTTGGTTGTTCAAGAGTATACTTCTGAATCAAATGGCCAAATGGTTACTCTTCAAACAAAATATATCAGAGCAACTCAAGCAGACAAAGTTCAAAGCTTTGAAGTTTCTTATGTTGACACCAGATCAAGTTACACCTATGTTACAAAGTATTTCTCAACTTCAAACACAACAATTGGCGATCTTTCAGATTTATCTGACGGAGATGGAATCAATAACGAACTCAAACTTATTGAAAAATTCATCATATCAAATGATTTAAGTAAGCCAAATTATGTTGATATTAGCAGTGATGACTATAACAAAGTTAAATTTAATGGCAATTTTTATTACTTTTCATTTGGAAGTAAAAATGTAAAAATTGATGGTGAGAGATACTTGCTTAAAACGGATCCTGATTTAGCAAATCCTTCAAAAATATTTGTTACTGTAACAAAACAAACTCAAAAAGGTGAATACTATAGACCAACTGAAGTTGTTATCAACTATGCTTCATTCATGCAAGGCAGTGGTGGCAGTGGAGAAAACGGCAAACAATCATTAAAGAGAAAAGATAACAATCAAATTATTGATTTATACCCTTCTTCAAACTTGTCAACTGAATCTGGAAGCCGTGTATTTGGTAATGTTTCAAACATTGTTTCAACACCAACAATATCTGAAGCAAAATATGAATTTCTTCTTAATGGTTCATCAACATACTATATTGATTTGCCAATTAGATATTCTGATAGTTTGGCAAATGATCCTGTTTATTATGATGTCTTGACAGCATACAGCTTGTATATTTGTTATTCATCAACAAGCGTTGATACTTCTGAACCAACTCCTGTAACAATGTATGTTGCAGCAACTGGACAAGGTGAAACCGCTGATGCTTATTGCTTTATTGAACAATCTACAAATGGTTCAAGAAAAGTTCTTCAAATGCTAACAAATAGTGCCGGCGACCCAATAACCTACAAGCAAATGTTTGGTGATGTAAACAAAGACTCTTTCATGAATGTTCAATATGCTTATGGAAACTATATTGACAAAGCATCTATTTTCTTTAATGGAACAAACTATATCATCAATGAAAAAGGTAGCTATTATAAATATGAAACAACAGAAAATGCTGCAAATGATGTAACAAAAATTTCAAAGGTTGAAACTACTGAACCTGAAGGAAAATTCTTGCTTGAATCAACTTCAGTTGCACTTAATTATATTTTTAATTATGAAGGACAATTCTATTTCTGCGACTCAAACACAGGCGAAGTTTTTGTTAGATCAGACATTCCTGCTCCACTAACTGCAACAGACTCTTATCATTTTGTACCTTATCAAAATGTTAAAAATAATGCAAATTTAACCTTTAAATATAATGCATCTACTCGTGAAATCAGAAAAACTAATGGCGACTTGGTTGCTAGAATTTCTAATGCAGTAAATGCAACAGTTACAATTTTTAATGACGATTTGTCAATAAAAGATACTGGTGTCAATGCAACACCTTATGTTGAAGATAAATTAACATCTTCAATCTTCTTCTATGACAAAAATAACTCAACTCTTTTCAAAAAACTTGAATTTAACGACGGACTTTTTGCTATGTCAAACTCCGTTACAGAATTTACCTACAACTATTACTCTTCTTCTGATAGATTTGAGTTTAGACCTGTTGTTCAATATTATGCATTTTCGAACTTTGATTTGCTTCGTTCATACAGACTTAATGATGATAAAGTTGAAGATGAAGTTATGATTAACACAAGATGCTATGCTTACTACACTCTTGATACAACAGAGCAAGTTATCATTTCTGGTAGAATTGAAAGAAGAAAGAATACAAAATATTATGTTCAAGCATGTTTCGATTATGATTCTCAAAGATACATTGTTTATCAAAAAGATGGTGGCAATTATGAATACCTTTTGTATAACCGCGATTATGTTACCAAGAAGCTTTTAGGCGACACAACTTATAAATACTACTATGCAACTGTTGATGGTAGTGGAAATTTGGTTGTGGGTGCTGAAATTACAGAAGCCGCACTTTACGGCACAGCATTTGCTGCAAAGGTTCGTGAAAAATTCCTTGAAGTTAAAATTAAAAACACTTCAATTGTAACCTATGTTGGTGACACAAGCAGGTATGCTCGACTTTATGGAACAAATATAAATAACGTTGAAATTATTTCAATACTTGGTAAATATTCACATGATGCAGTTTCTGGTGAAGTTGTTGCAACAAACACATTCTCTTCATTCATTTCAAAGAGAAAATTAAATGTCCCAAGTATTTCAAAAGATGGCCTTCCTTCAGGCACGAATTATTCACCTTTTGATTATCTCACAGACGAAGGCTCATACTTTGACATTGATTACACAGACAAAACAAGCATAACACAAGGTTTCCCTGGTGTTAGATATATAGATGGTTTGCCTTATGTCAATCCAATATTTGCCTTTGATGTTTATCATGTTCAAGGCTCAACATCGCATGTGGAACTTGTTACTGGATTTAATAACGGTTACTATATTGAAATTCTTGACGGGTTTGTTAGCCACGATGAAACAGGAAAAGTCCCTGGAACTCTATACACAGACTTCTCTGCTGTTACTTTCAAACACACACTTGCAAATCTTGATAACAATCAATTTGACAATATGTATTATGTTGTTGACAAAGAAACTTATAGTTCTATCACAGCACTGAGACATTATTCAAAAGCAAATCCACAAGAACACACAACATTCTATTCATACTATTACAGCACAGAAACAGACAAAGATTCAAAATATTATATTTTGTTTGAAGAATATACAAACCTAACCACACTTGAAAAGAGTTTCTACAAAGGTTATATCAAAGCTGGCGAAAGTTTCTATAAAGTTTATAGTGACACATTAAAAATCAATGAATGTGCAATGAACGATAATGATTCAAATATTTATGCTAGTGATACCTACACTGTAAAAATGCAAAATGGTGTTGAAACAAAGATTTACACCGATAATATTTATATTATCAAGAATGGCAAGCTTGCAAAACTTACTGAAGATGATGCAGTAATTTGGCAATCATCTGTTTATGAAATTAAAGATGCCCCATTCTTTGACATTCACACTTATGTTCAAGACGAAACAACTGGCGAACTTATTTTAACCAGTGATATGATTGGTGAAAGTGACAATACAATTTGCAATGGCTTGGTTGACCTTGACACAAACGTTTTTTCAAATTCAGCAAATGTTGATTTCTCGAATGTTGTAATTTCTGGCTTAACAACTGGCTATAAAGTTCCATTCGATGCGCTTGATTCAACTTCACTTCAAGGTTATTGGCTTGAATCAGCAATCAATATTTACAATGAAAAACTTGATCCAGACAAACAGGTTTATCTTGAAGTTGGTGTTGATGGCGCAATCTTACTCGCTAACCCACTCATTAACTTTAAAAATGAAACATACTACAGATTCAAAGAATGGAGAATCTATTCAAAAGATAGCGCTGAGTATATGGTTTATAACAGCGAAGCAACTGAAAGTGATAGTTTTACAGACAGATTTAACTCAATTTGCAGATTTAAGTCTACTGTTTCAGGCTACTATTTAGTATTGCCTGTTTATGAAAGACTTTACTCCGTTTCTATTGGTATGGAAACCACAACAGCAACTCCAAATATTGGCGGTTCAATCAATATTACTTCAACATCAAATTCAACTTCAATTGATGAAAATGATCATGTTGAAGACAGATTTTTGCTTCAATATACAAAAGAAAACTTGGAAGTTACAGACACAAATATGTTCTTGCTCTTCACTGGTAATTTTGTTGGCAACAGCCCTGTTTTTGCAAAGATTGGACTAGCTAGTGACTATAAAACTAATGCTAATGCTGTTTCAATTCTTGTTAAAGAAGTTGAAAATTCAATTTACAAACTTTATTTCTACAAAGGTGAAACATATCATTCTTGCTTAAGTGTTGACCTTTCTGAATACTCTTCTCTCAAAGCTGGCGTTTTGTCTCTTGTAAGAGTTGTAAAAGCAAATAGTTTGGCTTATAAACTTAACGCACCAGGCTCTGTTGTTGATCAAGTTTATATCACCTATAACTACAAGTCATTTAGAAAAGTAAGCACATTTTTCGCAACAAAAAAATATAACACCACAACTCATGTTTACGATACAATGATGATCGGCATGGATGGCTATATCTATGAAGATGATTCTACTAATGAAGATTACATGATCACAGACATTCTTCACTATAGAGGCACTGTTTATTCAGTAAACAAAAATCAAGTTTACACAAAGAAAACTAATCCACAAAAATTCACTGTTGCAAATGACAAACTTTATACATTTAAAGAAAATTCTCTTGAGTTGCACAGAAATATTGATTATTACTTTAGTGAGTCAAACTCGTTTGCAGACATTATTCGTGCAGGATTTAACTACACAACCAAAAATGAAGATGTTTATTATGATGAAACTTACTATAACTCAAACAACAACCTCAGCAGTGGCGAATTCTATCTTGCCGATGACGGAAAGACAGTAAACACTTCAATTGAATATAAAACAACCTACTATGACAGAGATGACACAATCACAATAACAGCTATTGCAAACTCTGGTTATAGAATTGAAGGCTGGTATCTTGCATCTTATGATGAAGAATATGGCTGGGTTGTTTCAGATAAAAAAGTCAATGAACAGTTTGAAACAAACTTTAGCGATGAAATCATTAGAACTGAATTTGAAACAAACAACAGCTCTGCGAAATCGTTTGAAATTGAAACAAAAGGTCTTTATCCAAATGGTTCAAGCTTCACCAGAAAATACTCAATCACAAATCAATATTATGATGAATTTACATTGAGATTTACTAATAGTGGAAAAGTTGTTCCAGCTTCACTTAAATCTGAATATTGTGCACTTTATGCAAATATTGGACAATCAAGAACAAATCCAAAATTTGTGAGAGTTTACATGAAAGGCGGAGACAGAGAAGATTTGTATTATGATGAAGATTTCAGATTCCCTGTTTCGGTTTCAGACTTTGGTTCAAGCAAATCAGCCACAACAATCACTTCCCTTTGGAACTCATACTACATTGGTTACATGAATAATTATGATGCTATTGATGTTGTTTATTCGTTCACAACAAGCAATGGTATTCCTGTTGTGAGTGAAGAATGGCAAATTGTTGGTTCTGGCAAGCGTCAATCAACAAAAACAACCTACACTCAAAATGGTCAAGAAGTTTATGCTATATTTGTTTATAACAATACAACATTAAGTTATGATATAACCTATTACAGAAGCACAAAAGGTAACAACTTTGAAATTGATGGAAATCAACCAAATGTGTTAAAGATTAACAAATTGCACTCAAATATTCGTGTTGTTGCCAAGTTTATTGAAACATTCCAAACCTATGTTTTGTGCGAAGATGAAGCTGATTCAGGCGTTTCAGTTGAAGCAATCTACTACTTTAACGAAGATTCTTCAAAGTCTCAAGTGAGATCAAATTCTTCTGGTCAACTTATGAATGATGATTCTCTTGTAAGTGGAACAGCAAACAGAAACTTCCTTGGTGGTGCTGTTGAATCTTATGGTTTAACAAAGAACTACACAAACTACAATTTCATTATCAATGATGAAGAAGATAAGAGTAAACAAATTTCACTTTTGAATGGTTATTACGATAAGTCAAAAGCTGGAAAAGCAGGCTTTGATGCCGAAGGTTTCTCAACTTCAGAGTCTTATTTGATGCATTATTATGATGAAGAATCAATTGTAAACTTCCAAAAACTTTCAAAACTTTCAACATACACAAGTCTTACTGACTATAGAAAGGTTAAAAATGGAACGAAATATAACCTAAATGAAAAAGGCAAAGGTTCATTTGAAAGAAATGCTTTTGCAATGTTTAGAACTGAAGATAAGACCCTTACACTCAAGAATTATTATTTTGATGTTGGAACAACACTTTATGTTCTTGTTCGTTTGCAAAAAGGCAATGAACTTACAATTCACTCACTTGGACTTAATTCAAATTACACAATAAACTTCCTTATTGAGCCTAATAAACAACTTGTAAATGAGTCATCAGATACAAACTTGAAGTATACCTACTATTTGTTAAAGGTTACCTATAATAATGACCTTGAACAAACAGAAGGCTTAACAACAACAATGGGCAACGAGAACCCAGAATATGTTCTCCACCCAGACAAAGCTCGTCTTGTTACCAACCAAGTTTTGAGCGGAAACAACTTGTCTCTTTATGATTCAATCTTTGATTTGAAAGTTTCATATTCAGAGCTTGATAACGCGACAACAGACATTTCAAAGAATAACTATTTGAGATTCAAATATGGCACAGATAAATTCGATGTTAAAATTGCTTTTGATAGAAACACTTCCCTAGTTATTTCAAACGCATTCGCATTCTCAAAAATGATGGCTGAAATTGTTTTCTATAACTATTATCAGCTTGGTGCTTTTGATAATTTGGCACCTTATGAAACTAGAAACGCAAGCCAAGCAACTGCGTATACATACAAGATTGGCAATAATACATTCAAATTTAGCAAGAAAGACGATGTTTCAAAGGCAGATTTCATTGATGAAATCAGAAAATATTTCGTATTTGTGTTTGAAAACGCTTATAATGAACAAAAATCAAATTCACTTGAAAAGAACTTTAGCAAAGCTCTTTCAAATATAAATAATTCTTTGAAAGCATTTTTGAATAAAGATAATGCATTGGATGCATCCGCTTATGGTTTGTATAAATCAATTTACGAATTAGGTTATTATTCAACAGTTTCTGGAAATGTTTATATAAATGACACGCTTATTAACTCAATTTTAAATATTGAAGTAAATAAGAAAACATTAAAAGACACACTTGGTTTAACTGACTATACAGTTTCTGTTCTTTGGACACTTGAAAACAAAAAGTTCCAATCAATTGGTCAATTTGTTAGTCAAATGAACCAAATTATCTATGCTGCAACATCTATTAAAAATTCAATCAGAATTTCATCAGCAACCTATACAAGCAGCTATTATAAACCTTACAAACTCTCACTTAACAGTGAAGTAAGCTACACAGACTATGTAAAACTTCCTTCAAGCAATTTTAGCAGTATTGGTGAGTTATATATCATTTCAATAAAACGCCTTGTTCAATATAAAATTGATGCAAGCAAACTTACTTCTAACACAACAGGAATGATTTATAATTCAACATTCTTCGCTGGAGATGGAAAAGAAGAAGTTATCACAAAGAAAGTGTTTAATTATAGCATGCCTGCACTTTCAGGTAAAACCAACTATATTAACCTTTCTTCAATCAAAATTTACACATTCTCTGTTTCAACAGCGATTGTTGATTCATTCTCTTCAGATAACTTAAATGCTGATAAAGAAAGCGATATCTTTATTACAAATGGTGCAAAGAGTGCAAACTTCACTCAAAACCCATACTATATTTTGGATGATACAATTTATGTTGGTGGTGGTATCAAAACCAGTTTTGCAGATTACAACTACATTGGTAGTGCTAAAAAACTTGACAGATCTGACGACCCACTCAACTATGTAGCTGGTTATGAAAAAGTTCAACAGTTTAATCTTGAATATTATCAAGATGGAACAAGTGACCTTTATGCTGAAGATCAAATCACTGCAGGAAAACTTAATTACAATTCTTACGGAAGCATGTTGTTCGCAGAAAA
Source organism: uncultured Clostridia bacterium (assembly GCA_934746515.1). GTDB lineage: Bacteria > Bacillota > Clostridia > Christensenellales > UBA1242 > RGIG1681. Next base: position 87,365 of record CAKVFH010000001.1, on the reverse strand, counting down.
CACTGTTGCTTTGTGGGGCGGATTAAAAACCTACTATTCAGGTGATTACAGCAGTTTTGGATATATTTCACAATATGACAAACAAGTTCTAAAAACAACAAGAGCTTCAACAAGTAATGCTGGCTATGCTTTAAATTCTGGTGATAATTACTTCAAGATTGATAACGGCGAGTATGTTGTCTGCCGTGCTTATGACAATGAAAATGGTGTTTATACTGGTGAATATTACATCTATACTGAAGATTATAAGACCGTTTATATTGGAACAACCACAAAAGTAACTCCTGAATATCTTGAAGATTTTGAGATTACAAAAGCTTATTCATTTGCTGGTTGGTATGCCCAAACATATAACGAAGATAATTCAGTTTGGTCTGATCTTGAACTTTTGTCAACAGATATGACAAAACCACTTGTTACAGCTTCTGCTGCAAACACAAACATCATTGCAATGTTTGTTGCACTCACAGAATTCTCATTCTCTTACAATAAAAATGAATTCAATGTTTCATTCAGAGATTCAATTGACTCAAGAAATCAAGAAATTGCGATAAATGAATCTTCATACATCATGGTTGAGCCTGGTGACGAATGGATTGATGCTGATAGCAATTTGTATTTTACAGATAATCGTGGCATTAACAAATATACTTATAGCGCAAGCGATTGGGATGGTGGAAAACTTAAATCAAACAAACTTTCATCACAACCTGGAAAGCTTTTGTATAAGTATGATGAAAACATGGCAACAATTTCTGGTTGGTTCTTCTATTCAAGCGCCCCAGTTATGTCAATCAACCCAGTTGGTGGCTATAGAGTAAATGATACTTATCAAGTTAGAATCGATGATAATGCAAGCAAAAATATTGAATTTGATAATTCTCTTACCTACTATCAAACAAAGAACAATCAAAGTGCTGCTGAATGTTCATTTATTGATTGGTCAATGACAAGCAACACATTCGTTAAATTCCCACTTGTAAGAATCACACTTGATGGTGCTTCTGGCGATGTTGATGCAAGACGCTCATGTACAGTTAAACTCTCTGCAAAGAAAGTTATCTTCACTGAATTTGTAATCAGCAACTTTACATATAATCCAGATGGCACAGCTATCAGAGATTGCGAGTTCGTTCTTTATTCAATTAAAGATAACGGCGACATTGACAAAGTGTTCTTCATTTCAGACTATGAAGAGAACAACGAAGGTGTTATCAACACTGCTCTTCTTGATGATTATTTGAATGATACACTTGATGAAAAAGGCTCTTATGTAAGCCCACATTATAGTTTAAATAGAGATATTGCTCATAATGTTCTCTATCATTCAGATTCAAGTCAAGCAACATACAAAGTTTATGGTTGGTTTGATGCCGAGTTAAATGGAAAACTTGTTGCTGCAATTGTTTATAACAAAACACACGAAGAACTTGTAAGAAATGCTGAAACCAATAGCGAAGCAGCTCCTCCAACCTTTAAAAATTGGAAGACTAATGAGTCTAAAGCATCAAACAACTCAACATCAATGTTGCAACCAACTGATATGGTTAAAGCTGTTGCAACCTTGAAATCTTTATTTAATGACACTGCTTCAATTGATGTTACATCAGATAAGTTCTCATCAGTTCTCTATGCAAACTATTACTATACAGCTGATACTGTAATCAACACAAACTGCTCTCTTGATGAAAATAACCAAGTTATTTATCAATCAATTGCAAGAGATGTAACTTCACTTGTTTCATTTAAAAATGAGTTTAAATCAATAAATGATGCAAATAGTGACCTTGTTGAAGATGACACAGACATGATCATTCCAATGGAAATCGTTTATTATATGAACTATGTTCACTATGACACTGAAGCAAACATTTCAAGCAATGGTATATTGGAATATAACCTAACCAACACAAGAATGGATTGGGGCGGCGTTGGTTCAAGAGAATTTGATAACCATTTAGGCGATGCAAACTTCAAGAAGACAATCACATATAAGTTCAAAATTGACAACAATAGTGTTAGTGGTGACAGAAAGTATTTGTCAATTCAAGTAAAAGATAAATATTATGTTGTTTACGATAAGGGCAAAGCTTCGTATTATCAATTTGTTGGTTTCTATAACCTTGTTGGTGACAAAGAAACATTGCTTACAACCAATATGTATTATGATTTCTTGGGTATTCTCCCAGCAGGAACAATTATTGCTAGATATATAAAGATTACCCCACTCACAATCTCAATCACATCTGGTGGTACTGCAAATGTAAGTGTTAACTCATTTGTAACAACTGAAATGCTGGGCGGCTTTGTAACAGACGCACAAAAAGATCAATATACAGCTTACAAATCATTCTTAAGCATCAAACATGTCAACACAATTTCAGAGTTTGATGGTTCAGATTACAAAAATTACTCTTCAACAGATCCAACAACTTCTGATATTCCACATAACATTAACTACTGCCTATACAACACATCTCTCACTGTTGGTGTTGTTGCAAGCACTGGCTACAAATTGAGCTTTGCTGGTTACAGACTTGATACAGCAATTGCGCTCAGAGCTGTTTCTGCAGGTGAATATTATGATTCAACAAAAACATACTATATCACCCAGTCTAGAAAATTCACTTCAACAGATTTTGACACATATTTTGATGATAACAATCAACTTAAATCCGGCGTAAATCTTTATTATTACCCTGATCCAGTGTATGAACCATTTGAAAAAGACACAGACCCAGCAAAAACAATTGCCAGTGGCAGCACAATCTCATTTAGTGGTGGCAGTACAATTGCAACTATCAGCAAATATAGAGAAGCTGTTGCATTTAAGTTCTCATTTGAAGACGCTTACATTGTAACAATCAAACAATATTCATTGTCTTCTCTTTCAGATTCTGCGGTTGCGACTCTTTACACCGAAGGTGCATACACAAGAGTATCTGAAACACGAATGAGCGACAGTGATATTAGTTCACTTAATAGCGAAGACTTTATTTATAATAGAGATAATATAGAAAAGATGACTGCAAGTATTCCTCAACAAAATTCATTCTATATTTACTATTTCTCTCATGGTTCACAATCTTTGATTGGTGTTTATGAAAATGGAAAAGAAATTGCTAGCGCATCAAAATTTGGTTCAAGAACCTATGAAATTGATGGCGAAACCTACACAGTTTATGAACTTTTCTATAGAGATGTAAAACCTGCAGGTCTTCCTGGTGATGTTTCTCTTGAAATTAGATTTACATCATCATCAAAACTTGCAACAATCATTGCTGGTATGGATAGCACACAGTATAGCGGCAACAATGGTGGTGTAAATGCAAAAGATAACAGTGTGTTCAAAGTCGGCAACGGCGAAGGTGAAATGAAACATGAATTCAGAGATTCAAGATATTATTACACCCTGGCAAAAATTGATAGTGAAATACAATATCTTCCAGAAAACAGCACAGTTACAAATGAAATCAGCATCAACTCTGGTTCAATTGTTTCTTATGATATTCATGTTAAAGATGTCGGAACTAACTATGCATTCGTTTATTACTATTATTACAAAAAATGTTTGCCAACAAAACTTGATGGAAACTGGTATTCATTCGTTTATGACAATCAAACATATTACTATTATTTCAATGAATCGAATGATGAAACAAAGAATTCAGCTTACACAGAAAAAGATTTGAATTCAACCAAGTTCTCTAAAAAAGTTGCATGGCATTCAAAAGATGATAATTCTTATCAAAACGATGAAAACTACATTTATGTTGAGCAAGTTATTTCAACAAAATCAGATGCAGCCATTGCTGTAAGTTCAGATATGGTTTCAAATGCTGATGTTATGAAAGACGGCACAACACTCTTAAAAATCTATGCATTTTTCTCTGAAGTTATCACAGTCCGTGTTTATAAATCACTCGACCCTAATGATATTCACCCAGATGACTATGCATTCTACAATCAAAAATCTAATGAGTTTACTTCATATTTTGATGCAAAAATTGAATATAAGATTTCTCTTTCTGACTCAACCTATCGTTCAGCATTCATTTATTCAGATAACTATGATGCTGATAAAGGGCTTTACTATACCGATGTAACAATTGCAAGAGGCACAAATCTTTACATTACTCCATATATTAACCCAGCTGTTAGAAACAGATATATGAGTATTGAAGGTACACACATTTTTGCTACCCTTGGATTGGAAGGTAATAACACCTATCTTAACAAAGACAAGGAAGGCAGATTTGTTATCACAAGCAACACAATTGGAACAATTGGTAGCCCAGCTAACATTTCAATGAGAATTTCTTACTATAGCTCATATACTTCAACAATAGAAAAAACAATTGAAGGAAACAAAGATGACGGAAATGTTGGTGCAGAAAGCAAGCTTACAGATTTGTTAAAATTCATTTCAGTTGAATCAACTGTTGAATATGCGACTATCAATGATAGAAATATTGCGTTGTACTACACTGATCAAAACTTTTTGTCTTACTATGAAGAAAGTCAACTTAATATTGGTAATGGTGACCGTGCATTTAAGAACATTTACTATTACAATACAAGTTCGCTCACAAAGACCTACCCTATTCACAGAGCTGACTTTGCAACAAGACACACCTTAAAAACAAGCATCATGAATGGTGTTGATGCTGAAAAACTTGGCATTGTGTTCTATGGTTGGTACTTGAATGGTTACTTATATTCAACCGACAGAGAAGTTTCAGTCAATGTCTCAAAGCTTGGCTCAACAGAATCAGATGGTATCAATGGTTTCGTTATGATTCATGATAACGACAACAAAATTGTTGCACTTTGTGCACTTCAAAGAGATACCGCTGGTGGAAACGATTTGTATTACACATTCACATTTGCTGGTGAAACAAGAACAATCAGCAGAAAAGCTGTTCTTGAAAACATCACGGGTGAACTTTCAGGCAGTCTTGGAGATTATGGCTATGTTTACATCCCTTCAGATAACATGAAGTTTACCGCTTCTTATGGTTATTATACAGAAGTAACTTATGACACAACTCCAAATTCAACCTACCCAACTGGCAACAGAGAAAATATTTTGGTTTCATCAATTATTTCTGGTAACTTATTGAAATATGCTAGCCACCTTACAACAGATAATCCATCAACCATTTATTCAAAGGATGAATTTGCACAATTTGCAAAATACATGCTTGATAATGACGGAACAATCGGTGATAAAGATTTAAAGAATGGCTACACAATTTCTAACATTTTAAACTCATATACAATTGCTGATAACTATTATTCAAATCCTGATGTTGCAGTTTATGCAAGGTCTGGAACAAACTTATATCTCACCGCGGGACACACACTTGGATTTAGATTTACTGGTTTCACCTATTATATTTCAAGAATTCAAGTTACAGTCGACGGAAAAGATATTTCATATCGAATTATTAAAGATCAAATTGATGATCCTAACTTTGTTTATAGACAAACATTGAAACTTACTGATAGTGCTGATGTTTCATATCTCGCAATTTCTGGTGATATCATCACAAGTAATATCACAGTTATTGCAAACTATGAAAATGTTTATGACATTAACACATTTGTTACAACAACTGATGATTTTGGATACCTTGGCCCAACAAGCAACTATAACGCAAACAATAAAGTTGGCGGAACTGTTAAAGTTAAGGCATACATGGAAACTTCTCCATCAACCAAAAATGAAGGAACATTCTTCTCAAAATCATACAATTGTCTTCAAATTACTGTTAATCCAACAAGCGGTTATACAACTGCGGGAATATTCATCAACGGAATTTATTTGTCAGTTAGCAATTTAGGCTTTGATACCTATGGCTTATCTGGCGAAGTAACTATCAACTTGCAAAGACTCTTCTCTGGTGAAGGCGGAGGCAGCGAGTTTGATGTAACCGACACTATTGACGGAACTGATAGAACTTTCTCTGCTTTTGAAAACAATATAAACATTGAAGTTAAGTTTGTTAAAAATATTGAAGTTTCTGTCAGAATGGCTGTAAACGATATCATTTCAAAGAGCGTTCTCTCTAGTGAATATGGCATTGTTAAGGGTGGACAATTTGATATCTCAATTGCTCTTGAAAATATTTACACAACAATCAAATATTCTGTTGGACAAAGAGTTGAACTTAAGAAAGGTTCTCTCTACAATTCAAAAATCAAATATTACACATCTCCAACAAGCGGAACTGAATATGTGTTTGATGAAAACGATTGGGATAAAGTTTTGTATACAGGAACAGCTATTCCACAATATTATTTCAAAGGTGAAAAAACACTTTATTATGATAGTATGTCAGTTATTACAAGTTCTGACAAACTCACAAGAAGCATTTGGACTGGAAGTGGCACAGAACTTTGTACAAAATTTATTGTTCCATTTGGAACAAAAATTACATTAAAAATTGCCAACAAGAAAGCCTATGGTTCAAACTCAAGATTGTTCCACTTTAGTGGTTGGTATGTTTATGATAACAACACTGAAATTATCAAAAACAACTCAAAGATAACTTATTCTGACGAGCTTACATTCTTTGCTGCAAAAGATATCAATTTCAACTCACATTCAGATTCGAGCATTGATATTTTGGCAAAATACAGCAGTTATGAATCGTCTTATGTTGAATCTCCACTTTTTTCTGCGGAACTTATTGGAAATAATATTGACACATCTCTTTCAGTTGAGTCAATCAGAACAATTATTCAAAATAATGTTTTGATGTATAATGGAAATAAATATGTGTTCGCTGGCTGGTGGTTAAAAGTAAACGATGCTAATGTTGCGGATAGTGTAAGATATTTAATGGTTTCTGATAATTTTGATGATTATCCAAACAACCTTATTCAAACTGATAGTTTGATTGCAAGATTTATCCTTGTTAAAACAATTACAATTGAACTTCCTAACACAACAGATGCTTCAAATGCAAATGAAGTGATCAGTTCTGGTAGTGTTCGTTCAAATATGTACACAAGTTATAACTATGTTAAAACTAATGTTCGTGATGATAGAATCTTGGCAATTTCAACAATCACAAAAGACAGAGTTCAAGTTAAAATTGAAGTTTTGGTAGGAACATACTTTGGCTTTGAAACTGCCGTTGGTTCTTATGGTAGTGATACCGCAACAACCATTACCCCACAAGATGGTTTCTACTATATCATCAATTCAATAAACTATGAGAGAACAAAAGATAGTTCGTTGCCTCAAAACAAATTCCCATTCTTGAGTTCGCAAGTAAATAATTTCTCATTCAACTATAGAAACTCATTGCAAGCCACAAGAGATGCAAATAGTGATAGATTGTCAACAAGTGCAGGCTATATTGATGGAAAAGATGTAAATCTTGCACAAATCAAAAAAGCCGGTAAAGTTTATGATGTAAATTCAAATTATAATATTTTATCAGCTGTTGATAACTTCTACACATTCAGCTTTATCACAACAACTGTTCGTGAAGACGGAAGTTTGGCAACTGGCGAATATGGTGGTTCAATCAACTATTCAAGCATCAAAGTTAAAACAACTGGTGGTGCTGAAAAAGGCGACAATTCTTCTTACGTATTCAACTCAACTTATTCAATTGTTCATAGTGAAGTTTCAGTTGATTCAGAATATGTGTTTGCTGGTTACTATGTAAATGGTCAATATGTTGATGATTCATTCAACAGAAAATCATTTGATATTCACCTTAATGCAGCGAGTGATGTTGTTATTGAAGCAAGATTCCTTAAACTTGTTACAGTTTATGTTGACATGAGAGATAATGGAAGTGTAACACACAATAAAAACCTTTCATTTGATGTAAATGTTTCAAATAACTATCACACAAATGTTATTAAGTATACAATTGGAAATACTATTTACTCTTCTTCATCTGATATTCCTGGTATTGATGCTGAAGCAGCAAATGGCACATTTACAATCACAGTTCCTTATGGAACAAAACTTGAATTTGATTCAAATATTGCAAATTCTAGATGGTATTGGAATTCAATCAGTGTTAATACATTGATGTCAAGCAATAGCTCAATTTCATTCTATGTTAATGAAGATAAATCTTTAATTATTAACTATAATGATGTGAGCACGATAGCATCTTCTAACACAGATCTTGTTTATCAAGTATATTCTCTTGATGGAAATAAGGTTACTTCGACATCTTATGGTTCAGGTGGCACAACATTCTTGAATACCCCACAAACTGTTTCAATTGACTCAAAACTTTATATCTTTACTGGTTGGTACAGATATATGAGTGGAAGACTTGCATATCTCGTAAGTGCAACACCTGGTTCAGGTGGTGTTCCTATAGAAAAAGGAACCTATTGGGCAAGATATGTTGAATATAAGAACATTGATGTTAAATATTCAGACATGTCTTCAATACACTTGAAAGGTCAAGTGACAATGCCTTATTACTATGTTCAAGACTCAACAGACAACTCAATTTTGGGTGCTAAATTCATTGCAACTGACCAAGCCGTAATCAGAATGTCTGCACCAGTTATGAGCACATACTATATAAGTGAGATTGGTGTTGAAAATGACTTCAAATTCCTTGATGATTCACTTACAGTTGAATCGGATACCCCAGTAACAGGAATTTCATTGCCTGTTTACGGCAACAGTATCAGAGATAGCGTAACACTTTCAACAAATGTGAATGAACAACCAAACTACAACTTGAAGTTTGGTAAAACTGGTCCAAGCATGCGTGGATACTATGACAATATCTTAAATGATATTTCAGAAGACAAAATCGTTATCACCGTAAACGATAGCAAAAATTCACTAAAGGTTACAGTTAAACCAATCGCACCTGACAAAGTGTTTGAAAACGATGTAAATTCTCTCATTACTGTTACTGCAAGCGACATTACTCAAGATAACATTAACAACACACAAAAGTATGCTAATGAAATTGATTATGTTAATATTGGTGGCACGATTTACTATTTGTTTGAAGGAAATTATTATGAAACTCTTGTTACCTATCAAGTAACTAGAGGTGGAACAAGTCCAGAAAATTACTACTACTTTATTTCTAACTATACAACTATTGGTTCGCCAGGTTTTGTAACCTATGTTGGTTCAAATAAATACTTCTTAAGTGAAGATAATTTAACTGTTTATGTATTTAAGAACCCACATACTTTGACTACAGATGAATTAAATGCAATTGCTGATACCCCAGTTATTTCAGCTGTTGTTGGAAAATACTTCTCAATGTACACACAACTTACTGTAAGTCTTCGTGCGGAATACAGAAACGATAGCTTCTCTGGATTCATGATTTCTTATGACGGCAAAACAAGCTATAAACTCTATAGCGTTGAAGAAGTTGGATTCTCATTCACATTCACCGTTATGTCTGATGTTTATATCTATGCTGTTTTCGGCGAAGCAAAACAACTCTCTAAACCAAATGCTAACAATGGAAATTATGGTTCAGGTGAAGATTATGGCGCTGGCACAGTTTATACATTGGAATTCCAGGCTGGTGACGATGAATATATCGACAAGATTAGATCTGGATCTAATGCGATGATTGACTTTACTTACGATCAAAATTCTCAAAATAAAGATTTGTTCACTATAACAATGGCTACAGGTTCATCTGCTGAAATTGATCTTGATCGTTCAGTGATTGTTACTGACAGCTTTGGTCAAAGATTCTTCACAAAAGTTGTCTTGAAAGTGACAACAAACTTGGCTGCGCTTGGTGTTGAGTCAAGTTACACGGTAACAACAAGACCAATAACAATCTTGCATATTTCAGTAACTGAAAATGATGCTTCTATTTCTGGCTATGATGGTTCATCACTCAATATGTTCTACCCTGCCAACTATTTGTCTGAACAATTCTCATCTAACTTTGGCAAGTATGATGGTAAAAACTTTGTAACAAACGCTAGAATCTTATCTTACCTAAAAGATGTTGCAAACTATATGAGAGTTGATAGTTCTGAAATTTTAATTAGTGATTTTGTAACCGATCCAGCAATCAAAGATTCAAAATTCTCTAACACAATGCTTGTAAATAAATCTACAGGTAATATCCAATTTATGGATGGTTTCAGTAACTTTGATATCATCAAAATTGGTGGTGTATCAGCTAAATCAGCTCATATTGATGGTTCATTTACTTCAGCTGGTGTTTGGAATGGTGAAAATATTGCTTATGTCAACACTTCAAATATGAATGATGACAAAAACAATAACATTACCTATAACTATAAAACTCGTGGCATTATCAGAATTTATATTCACCCAGCTTACTATAACTCATCAAATGGTGAATATAGCACCGAACTTACAAACAGTGTATTGACGGCTGGTGTTGGTGATGATGTCTTTGCTCTCAATCCATTTATTTCAGCTTCAGACGACGTAACCATTTCTAATTATGTTTATGATAGTGATGAAATGAGAACAATCGGTGGTTCAGGAACAGCTCGTGGTGTTTACTACTACGATATCACCTATCAATTTGCAAAACCACTTTCACTTGTATTCAACTCAGCTTATCTTTCATTTGATTACTATTGTTTCAAGAATAAAACTTCAAATAGCTATACTAACCTTAGTGATTACATGAACACAATAGACAATAGAGATGTACAAGGAACTTCACTTGGCACAAACGATTCAGCTCTTTCAATCTCTTACGGCGAGTTTATGCAACTATTTAATGATTCTAACTCAATTTCTGACGACCTTCCTACTTTGGTTCTTCACTGTGTTGGTAAAGAAAATGTAAAGAAAACCACACTTGAACTTGAATATACAAATGCAACTCTTGGTCTAGATATTCAAATTGGTTCAGCTGGTTCAACAACAACCTACACTGTTCTTGAAAATGTTAGATGGAATGAGCCAGATAGTTTTGGAAAAGACTATGGCGTAACAAATGCAATTGATTTGTACCCAACAGATGAAACAATCACAGATTCTTTGACAATTTCTTATTGCACATATAAGTCAGAAAACGGCAAATATTACTTTGAGTTTATTTATGGTCAAAACTTAATTGCTCAACAAGCTAGATTTAACATTAAACTTAACGACTTCCGTGAACAAGACAAGTCAAGCGGTACAGATGCAACCAAGTTGTATTTGTATATCAACGACAGCTTGCCTTATGCATTAAGTTGCGAAAATGCTTATTGCGAAAACAAAACACAAGAAGTTATGTTTGAAATTCAGTCATCAATTGGTGCAATTGTTTCATGGCAATTGGGCGGATCTTTCGCAAATGAAAATATTGTAAAAATTCAAACACAAAAATATTATAAGATTTTGTATTCAACAAATGGTTTGTCTGGCACAATTGATGCTCCATTTACACTCACTGGAGATGGAACAGCAATCAACTTTGGTTCAGGCACCGATTATGCAAACAGATATGCTTACACCTTTGTTCGTGATGGTGAAAGTGTTAACATTAAATATAATATTCTTGATGCAAGCAAAATCCCAGTAATGTATGTTAAAGAAAATGCATTAAATGGTGTTATGAGAAAAAGAACTGACTTGAGATATGATGTTTGTGTTTACAACTACTTGACATTCACAAGTGCTCAAGCTAGAAACCTATCCCCAGGCACACTTATGACTACTCTTTCTTCTATTTCTTCATACATTAGCAATTCGGATTTAATCAGTTACACATTCTTGCCAAGGAGTAACACTTCATTCCTAGCAAACTTTAATGCTGATGCAAATGCCAATAATAAATTTATTTTTGCAATTATTGCAGCTGATAATTCTTCATCATTCACAATTGATAATGGCGTTGGAAACCTTATCAATACAAGCAATGATTTGAATTCAGGCTATAATGTTGTTGCGAAGATTATTGGTATTGGAAGTTCAATCAGTGTTAAACAACTTAACACATCATCACAAAAGAGTTATTCGGGTTATGAAATTCACGAACATGAAGGTTTCTTGTATACTGAAGAAAACACAGAAACATACCCAAGTCAACTTTACTCAATGAATAACTTTGATGTTGATAACACATTCAATCTTTTTGCTTATGCAAATAGACTAAATGCAGACCTAATTTATCCAAAACAATACTTGTTCTTGGTTAAAACAAAAGAAAAGAGACACGATGTTCTTTTGGCTAACAAAAAACAAACCGCTGTTCCATTTGTTGATATCAGAGAAGTTGACTACATTTATAAAACAGATGTTGATAACATTTCTAGTGAAGGTTCAAAATATTTTGACAATTTGGGAAATGTTACAGATGTTGAAGCAAATGCAGTTAAAGACATTAAGATAAAAACAACAACCGGAAAAACAGTTCATGCAATGTCATTCGTATTCAATAACAAACTTTACTATTTCTGCGATGGAAAAATTTATCTTGAAAGTGTTAAAGATGCACTTGATGATGAGTTTGTTGAATTCAACAACATGGAAGTTGAATATGACCCAAGAAGTGAAGGTTATTACTTTGATGTAGATTACAGCGACTATTCAATAACAGTTTATGAACTATTATATCTCATTCTTGGTGAAAAATCTGAAGCAATGGTTGGTGGAACAAAGTTTGAATCAAGTTTTGCCAATAACTTTACAGTTAATGAAAATGATTCATTTAAGACAATGATTGAAAAAACTGTTGATACAATGCCAGCATCATTTAAGAGTTGGTATAACACAAGTAAATCAATCTACACCCTTTCTAATGGTATTTTGCAATATAACTACCAGTCTGAAAATTATTCATACGCTGAATATCGTGAAGAAACTGGCCCTGTAATTACACTTGAAGATGGTAAAGAAATAACTAATTTCGTTCTTGTTGGTGCAAGAAAAATTGAAACCTATTACATGGAAGATAGTCTTGCAAGACAAGAAAAAATCAGTGATTACACCAAAAAAATCAAGAAAATAGACATGGATATCTTCATTAAGAATAAAGGACTAAATTATGTTGGAAGAGATGAAGAAATTGCCGCTCTAGAAAAAGAAAAGACTAGACTTCAAGAAAAACTTCAAGACTTCAAAAATTCGTATACAAAAAAGACAATTAAACGCAAAATTGTTGTAAATTCAAATGAAGATGCACTTCTAGAGATTAGTGGTGATGATAACTCATACATCTTTAATACAGATTTTGAAGATGGTGATTCAAGCAATGTTAATAACATTGAAATTAAGTACAACTACATGGCAGCCGAAACAAATAAGATAACTAAATACACCTATAATGGTGATGAGTATTATTTGATTGATGGCTCACTCTACAAAGACTACTTTAATCCAGATAGTTGGTATGCAGATGTTTATTATAAATATGCAATATTTGGTAGTAATAGATTTAAAAATCGAAAAGTTGCATGTGATACTAGTGCTGGTACTTATTTGTATAAATTTATTGATAGATTCACCAACATATTGCGAGAAGTTTACTATTATAAAGGAAAATTCTATAACAATTATTCCGGCGGAGTATATTCGAATGAATACCAATTTTCTGTCACTGTTTCAGATATAACTTGTATAGGAAAAACATTCAACTTTAATTCTTCATCAATTGAAACTATTGACAAATATAACTATGTTAAAATTGATGGAACACAATTTTATATCGGAAGCAACCTTAAATTGTATAGTTCATTCCCATTCAATGAAACTAGCATGGTTAAAGTAAATTCGCTTGAAACAACTAAAATTTATGATGAAGATACTTACAAATATATGAAGTTGCATAATTATTATGTTTACCCAACATTCATTCAACTTGGAGTTGTTAAATATGATATTCCAACATTTGTAAATAAAGATTCATCAAACAATCCAATTGATCCTTATGTTCTTTATGCTCAAAGCACAGATCCAAATGATTTTATCAAACTCGTTCTCCCAGATTGTAACGATGTAAGCTCTAAAGCAAGAATTTATGGTTCAGATCAAGATGGCAATCAAGGCACTGAATACACAAACTACACCTTCTCTGACAAATTTAGAGTAAATACAGATTATTATAAAACAAGTGATAATGGTGGAACAAACATCATTAAGATTTACAAAAACATTACTTACAACAAAAAGAAATATATTGCCAATGTTGGTGCAATAAATGTTACAGGTAACACTCAAGTTATCCCATATCAATATGATAATGGTGATGGCACTAATACATCAATTTACTTTGTAATCACTCAAAATGATGCTGGCAATATTACTTCAAATATGTATTCGGATCCTGCAAACTTTAATAGTTCAACACTAATCAAGAATTCACTTTGTATTTTCGAAGGAATGTCATACTTTGTAAGAAGAATTGACAATCTCGGCTTAAGCACAATCCAAGTAAACATTGCAAGCAAAAATGATGCAGTTTATTCATACAGGAATGTTGATAGATACACTACCCCTTCAAACAATCAACTATCTTTGGCTTCATCACAAGCAAACATCACAAGCATTAGAGCTAAAGTTTATGCTGGATATTATCTCAAAGGATTCTTGCTAGTTCCTGATTTTGTGTCAACCGGTTCAACATATTTGCATTACATTTTAACTTCAGGCGGAAATATCTTTGACGGATTGCAAGGTTTTGAATATTATTCAAGCTTCAATTTGTTAAAATTTATTTCAGTTGACTATGAATGTATTGATAACAGCACAAACGGCAAAGTTTCTTATGAATCAGATGCTAAAGGCAACATTAGTGCAATTTGCTATGACATCAATCTCCCAATCAATGGAAACTTTACAATCTTCGCTGTTTATGCTCCAGTTATGTATACAATTGGAGTCACAAAGGTTGATTTGTCTTCAATCAAAAATAAAGATGATGTTTCAATCTTAACAAACAACACTCAACCAGATGGAACGATTCGTGAAGGTTTGTTCTCTCAACTTTATGATGAAAATTCTAAACCAGAAGATTCAACTTCAGCTGGATCTGTAAGAGGAAATATGCTTGTTGAACACAATGGTTTTGCAATGATTACAGCAAGACCAACAAATGGCAACAGCTACTTGGGTTATTCTCTTGCAAAAGAAAATGAGAATCAAATGACTTCAGTTCGAACAATAAACACAACCCTTAAAATCACTGATGAAACTGATCAAAGATATAAAGATGTTAAAACTAAATTGTTTGATGATTCATATTCAATATCGTCAGACTATAACTACTCAAAATCTTTATCAGTCGTTAGAAAATATGAGGGCGGTTCGTCCAACCTA
The DNA here is from genome assembly GCA_934746515.1 of uncultured Clostridia bacterium. Lineage (GTDB taxonomy): Bacteria > Bacillota > Clostridia > Christensenellales > UBA1242 > RGIG1681. The sequence continues at coordinate 72,100 of CAKVFH010000001.1, read as the reverse complement.
TTAAATGCTGCAAATTATACATACTTTATGAATCAGTCAAGAACTGATAATGGAACAACTGATAAGTCAAAAATTAAGATTTTGGGCTCTGGAGTCGATCAATATGTTAAATTCCCTGAAGATAACAATACTCAGAAAAATTATATCTTCTTTGGTGGATTTACAAACAATCTTGGAATTTATGTATTCTTCAATGCAATTTCATACACACTCACAATTGAGCTTAATGAAACAGAGCGTGGCATTTATAATGCTGAAGATGGTTCAAAATCGGAAGCAGATAGCTATATTGCTTACACAGAAAGATATATTGAAGAATATGAAAAAACAACAAATAAAACTTGGGAAAACCCAGCTCACACCTATAACACAACAATTTATGGTGACAGAAACAATAGCACAATCTATGATAAATACTTTAGCTATTATCTCGATGATGAAGATTATGCAAACGCTGTTACATCTGATGGCATAAACGACTATAGCTTTATTGCAAACATTGCATCGCAAGGCACAGGCGATTCAGCTGGAGCTGTAGAGACAAGAGCTTATACTTACAAAGATGTTTCTGGTGATGACAGACTTGTTTACACATTGTTTGACAACTATGGAACACTCATAACTGCAGAAATGGAACAACCAAGCATAAGATCTATTTACAAGAAATTTATGATGGCTACTCCATCTCCAATCTTGAACTCTATGATCGACTTTACCCTTTCAAAAGCTGCAGGCTTCCTTGTTTATAAAAAAAATTCAGATGGTCAATATTACATTCCAGCTCTTGCAAGAAAGGAAGTCACTGGCGGAACTGAAATGACTTCAGCTTATGCAACAAGCGCTGGCGACTCTAAACAATTTGAGATTTATAAAGATGATTATGGCATTTGGGTTGTTCAATCGTTCAAATACTATAATATTCAACCAAAAGATAAGCTCAGTAAGACTGGCGATCAATTATCTGAAGAAAACTATTCAAACAAGATAACCTATGAAAATAAAGTTGAAAAAGTTGAAAATTATGCATACCTTGTAATTCCATATAACCAAGGTGGAAGTGAAAACTATGTAGAATTCAATTCATCTTTCCTTGAAGAAAATCATAACCCAGCAGCCGGCAACTCATGTGGTGGAAAAACAATTTATGCAAATGAGAACTTTGTTTATACAATTGACTTTAGTGCAGCAAAACTTGATACCCCAGCCGATGATATATTCAATGTAAAGAAAATTAAATCTACAGATATTCTATTCTCATCAACAGGTTTAGCATACATACAAATAAGTGGCAAGAGTTATGTTGTTGCTGGAAGACTTGCAAAAAATGGCGAAAAGTATATCAATGATAAATCAAAATACGAATTAAACTATGTAACAAGTCTTATTAAGAAAGCAAATGATCCACTTGACAGCGATTATGAATTAGCACAAGAATATTTGAGAATAATTGTTTACAAGACAAGTGTTGACGAAACCGCTTCTAAACATGGATTCTACAATATTACATCAACCAACATTACCCCAGGTATAACCGACAAGAGTAAGTTTGTTGATTATATTGGAACAGATTCAACTTCTGGTGAAAAATTATATAAATTAAAAGAAAAATTATTCACAATCAGTGTTGGTGGTTACATGATTGATAGTAGTCAATTTACTCAACTTTCTAACAAGATTACAGCAACCTTCAAAAACACTGAAGGTGTTGAAAAGACGTTCTTGTCTTCAATCAAGTTTGAGACATCAACTTCATCAATTGGAATTGTTACATCAATTACTCTTACCTTAAAAATTTATTATGAAGATGGTTCTCTTCCTGAAGTTATCATAAATCAAAATCCAGCACTTACAACCGCTGAAAAGAAACGACAAGACATTTCAGTCGCTAACCTTCAAAGAATTGGTATTGTTGTTGATTATACTTATGGCAATGATAAAAATGCTTTAGTTTACTCACCTACAACTATTGCTGAAAGAAACGGAACTAGATATGATTCTAACATCACAGGCGAAAACGATGCAAACTACATTGGAAGAGGTAAAGAAGCAAATGGTTTCTTCCAAAACCTTTATGGTGGCGGATATAGCTATGAAAATGGAAAGTATTTCCAAATGCCAAACCTTAATGTAAAAGTTTCACTTATCTATGCCTACACTTTGAAAGCTGTGAATCCAACAGTAAAAACTGTTGTTGGAAATAATGAAACAGGAAATATTTCAATGCTCAGCAGAAGTGGTGCTTCAGAATCTAATCCAACTTCAATTTATAGCACATCAAATGTAAATGGCTTCTCAAAGATATTCGGAAGAGTTATGTCAAAAGACGAAGAAAATTCTGAAAACAGAATGATTGAATCGTACAGCACATACTTCTCATTCATTTATAAGTCATACAATTTGTATGTTATCAATGATGGACAAATGGTTCTCGACTTGCTTGAATTTATTTTTGAAAATACTTCAAACAACGATACAAGAGTTACTGCAACCAAGTATTATAGTTATATTTCAACATATAACCCACTCTCATATATCCAGTTACAAATGGATTACTTGTTTGATGATGCAAACAGAAGTTCTTCATTCTACAAATATTCAACATTCTATGATTTTGCTATTGGTGCTGTAAATCTCATTTTAAATAGAAATTCAACAAAGGCAGATATTGTTAGTGAGGCAAAATATTACATTGCAAATCTTCCTAGAAAATACGATTCAAGATATGATGATTCAACAACCAAATTCTTGAAAGTCAGTCAAATTGATGTTAATGCCCTTTCAAGAACTGCAGTTTCGACAAACTTCATTTCTAACCATATTAAGCAAACAGATCTTGTTGTTTCAGTAATTGAAATGAAGGAAAGATACAGTCAACAATACTTCCAAGCTGGTCGTGTTGGTGCGATTGCAAACGCATGGAATGGTATTAAAAAATTCTTTACTGGAAAAGAATCTAAGCCTAGACAAGATGCATTTGGTATAAAAGCTTACAAGTATTATGCTCCAGTAAAAACTGCATTCACTTGCACGGTTGGAACTCCAACATTCACAGTTTCTGATGGACATGTCGGCAATGCTTTATCATTCAACTTTGCAAATGCTGATAAAAGTGTAAAAGATCAAGCAACAAAATTTATTGATGATGTTGTTTCGCTTGAGCATCCAATGGCTCCAATGGCGACAATGTATCAAGCTAGTAGCAATCGTGTGGATAACTATTTGGCAACGTCAACTGCTTCAGCTGCATTTGCTGCAAAAGACTTCTATAGCAGTAAAGATAAAATTGAAGCAATGACACCAACAGTCACAATTTGTGAAGATCCAAACTTGAGACTCCCAACAAGATTTTTTAATCTAAATCCACTTGATTATAAAACGCAATATGATAAAGTTGTGGATACAATTATGGTAATTGCTTATATTGCCACAGCTATTACCTTTGCTGTTTCACAAATTACACCAATTGGTTGGATTGCTGATATTGCTATCGGTCTTGCAGCTGTTGGTGCAGGTGTATTCCTATATTCAACAGTTGAAAGAATTGGTAGTGATGTTTCCAAGTATGAGGCTCAAAAAGCATTGTCCGGTGTGATACTTGAATCACGAGCAGGCTTGTTTAAACAAATGTTTGGTATTGACACAGACAATAACCTTGTACAATTTAATAGAGTCACTGAATATGAAATTGATAAAATGGTTAGAGACGCAATCAATAGTGTTTACAAGTAGACTTATATTTATTGGACAAAAATTCAAAAAAGATAGGACTAATCTCCTATCTTTTTTTGTGGAAATTTTATTTAAAAACTTATAACAAACCGCTAAAAACATGCAATTTCTATGTTTAAGTTAAATTTATGAAAAAGAAAAATTATTGTTCAAAAAAAAGTGACTAAAAAATTTTCAAACAAGCACAAAAAATAATAATTTTTGTTTGTAAAAATTATAAAATAATAATATAATAAACTTATGAAAAAATATATTAAGTCGGTGTTATTTTGTTTTTTTTGTTTGATGTTAGCATTTGCCTGCTTTGCGCCAAACAATTTTGCTGTATCAACAAAAACAAACATTTCCTTTGCAGAAAATGAAAGCTCTGAAAACGAAAGTGTTTCAATATTTATTCGAAAACCAGCCTATTCTGTTTTTTATAATGACAAACTATTTTTTATTGATGAAACAGACAAACTTCTCAAAATTTATGACTCGGCAAATCATGTGTTTGATTCAAAATATTTAGATTTATCAGCCTATGAAATCATTGACACAAGTTTTATTGAAAATGCCCTATTTTTAATGGTTAAAACGAGCACAGAAAACAAACTTTTGAAAATCAATTTAGATACTCTTCAAGTCGAAAAGACATATGATTTTTCAATTGAAAGTGGATATGAATCATGTTTTGTTCAAAAGATAATTTTTGATGAAACACCATACTTTCTTGCAACATTTTCAGTTCGTGGTCGAAACGCAAAAATAGCAATTATAAATGAAGCAACTGATAGTATAATAGATTTTCAGATGCAGTTCAAAAGTGATGACTCACTTCAAAACACAGTTAAATCGAACCTAAAAAAAGTTATTTCATATCAAGATTCAAGTTCAAGACTATATATTGTTTTTGTGTATAACAACAATGGAATTGCATACTATTCAATAAATAGTTATAGTGCCCTAACCGAGCTTGAAACGAAAGAAGTTTTATCACTTGGACACACAGAGATTCCACAAAATGAATCAACAAATTCAAATATCACAGATGTAGGACTAATGAAAATTGATTCAAAGGACTACTTGGCAATTTCTTTCCCACTAGCTGCGCCAAATGAAGTAATCAACCTTTATTCATTCGCTTTTTATAGTGGCACAGAAACAATCAGCTATTCAGCACAATTTTCGTGCTTAAATTCAAGATTTACACTTTTCAATAATGATTATTATTCTTATGTTGATATAGAAAACCAAAAATTGTTCTTCACAAAAATCTCGTCAGAAACAACTCTTGAAGGCACAAATTTCAGTGAAACAACAACTGAAGTTGACAATCCAAACTATAACATTTCTTATCTTTCTGTCGATGAATTTATTTATAAAAGTGCAAACAAACTCACGGAGCTTTACGAAGACCCTTGGGGTGCAAATTCCGCAATCATTGTTGGTGAAAATGTTGATGTAATCAAAATTGGCAGCGCTGTACTAGAAAATAATACCGTTATTCAAGACTATGATTATTGCTTATTCACAAACAACAATTACAATTATTGTGGATTTATCAGAAGCGAAGATTTGAAAGAAAAAACCCAAATTTCTGTCTCTGAAGCTGGATTTAAAGCGCGTGTTAGTGTTTGGCCAAACGCAGTTCTATACTCTCTTCCAACCACTGTTATTAGGGGACAAATTGGAACTGACGGCTGTCCACTTATTTCAAAACGTCTTTTGCAAATTGAAGATAATTCAGAACTTGAAGTTTTAAATGTTTTGTGTGGATATTCTGCAAACGGCACAAAAATGTTAAAAGTTCGTGTAAATGGCAAAGATGTTGGCTACATTGAAGAAAGATGCGTGAGAACCCCAGCAAATGTTGTTGATTTTGTCATTACAAATGCTATAATCAAAAAAGACAACACAACAGTTTATCTCTCGGCAAGCACCGATGCCACTGCCCTAACTTTTAAATTAAATAAAGGCAAAAATATTCGAATTAACGGCAAAAGAGATACAAAAACAGGATTTACATCAATAACCTTTAATGATGAATATGGAAATGAATTTACAGGTTATATTGAAACAGACTATCTTAAAGCAGATGCTTGGTCAACACTTCAAATTGTAGGCTGTGTTCTGATTGCAATCAATATTGGTCTTTTGATTTTGATTCTTCTATACAAAAAGAACCATTTGGGAAGTCGCGGTCAGAAAATTTCTGATAGCGCTACCCCATTAAATGAAGATTAACAATTTTAAATAACAAACTAATATAAATTGAAAAACAAAAAAGCCACTGAATTTGGGATATCCCCAAGAAACAGTGGTTTTTTTACAGTAAAAAAACTTAAGCCAAAACGAAAAAATATTTCGCTTTCAAACTTAAGTTTTATTTTTTGACTTGACTATTTTTTTTTCAGGTTTATATAAAAGATATTCATTCATTGCTCTTTCAATCATTGATTTATCGCGTTTAAACAACTTTGCATTCATAACATCTTCATAATCAAGGAAACATATTTGAACATCGCCTGCGTCAAATTCACCTTTAACGCCTAGATTTTTCTCTTTAAATCCTTTAAATTTGCAGAAATAAAAATACTCAACCCTATTGGAATCAAATGTGATTCCGTCATAATTGAAGTTTTTTGAAGTGTGGTAATATTTACCAACAATTTTGATTGGAATGATTTCCGCTCCAGTTTCTTCAAGAACTTCACGAAGCACAGTTTCTTTTATAGATTCATTTTCTTCAACTGTTCCACCTGGAATTGAATAGCCGTTTCTTTTGTTGAAATGCAAAAGCAAAACTTGTCCTTCATCGTTGATTATTATGCCTCTAACATGTCGTGTGCTTTGGTTGTGCATATAACTTTCATAATATAATTTAGATTTTTCTTCAAAGTATTCTTTTGATGCCATAAATAACCTTCTTCACACATTATACGCTAAAATTAAAACTAAATCAAGAAAAATAAATAATGTGCGAATTAAATGGAAAATTTAACCGAATATTAAGTTTTTATATAAATTTCTATAAAAATTAACAAATATTCATCAAATTTCGCTGTATTGTGATTTGATTTAAAAAAATTAGTCTAGATAAACTTGGTTGATGTAGTTTTTTATTTTTCTTTCGCTGTTTGAATTAAATGTATCACCAAAACCAGCCATCGCAGCTGCTTTCGTATTCACTTTTTTGTCGTCAACAAAAAGCGATTCTTCAGGTTTGATATTCCAAATTTTGCATGCGTCGAGAAAAGTGTCAATATCTGGTTTTTGAATTCCGTGTTCAGATGTGCAGTAAATTCCATCAAAATGTTTTTTAACATCTTCAGAGTTCAAAATTTTTGCGGTTTCAGGTATGGTGTTTGATAAAACAAAAACTCTAAATTGATTTTCTCTCAAATAATCAACAAGTCTAATCATTCCTTCTCTAGTGTACATTGAATTGACAAAATTATCGAAAACTTTTTTCACAGTGTCGCTTTTGTGTGGAAAATATGATTCAAACATGTCATAAATATCTTTTGAACTAACGCTTCCATTTGTAAGCCCGTGATAAGCATATTTAACATCACAGCGGAACCCGGATTTTGTTAAATAGCTAAAGCCAAAGCCGATTGCATTGCAAATATCTTTTAAATTCACCTTGCTCAAAACTCTAGTTTTATTTATCCCTGCAAGCACGCCATTATAGTCAAAAACAACATTTTTAATCTCTGCTTCAATTTCGTCAACAAAGCTATATTCTTTAATCATTTTAACCTCGTGCTATAATTATAAATATAATTATATCTGTGTCAAGGTTGATTTTTGCATTATTTTGATTTTAATTGATTTAATTTACCTTTAATCCATTTTGCTGGCTGAAATAATATTGTGAATTTATAAATGAAAATCTTTGCTAGTGCAAAATTTTGTTTGATATAAAAACAAACTGTATTGTGCTGACACTTTTAACAATTTTTTATATAAAACATTTTACTTCGTCTGCATTTTCGCCCTTATTTTATATATTTGAAAGGTTGAATTTTTGTCTCTTTAAGTTAATAAAATAAAAATTTCACAAAAAAACACCAATTCAAAAATGAGTCAGTGTTTTTGCTAAGTATTAACAACAACTTTATAAATTTTTTTGCTGCTCGTAGAATTCTCATCCAAAACTGATTTGTATCCAGAAGCCAAATAGTTTGTGTTATTTCCACCTGAAATATTTCTTTCAGGGTTAAAATTTTCAAACTCTCCACCTTTAACAGTAATTGTGCAGTTACTGATATTTACCTTGTTAAAGTTTAAAACAAATCCATAACCGCTCATGTTCGTTTCTGGGTCAAAAGTTTTGTCTTGTTCTATTTGCAAAATTCTAAATTTTCCACCCTTAATTTCAAGTGAACCGTAATGCACATAAACACAATTACGATTCCCCACAAACTCGCCATTTTCAATTACAAGTTTTCCGCCATTTGACACTTGAACTGCGTAAGCATCGTCTTTGTTTGCAAAAACTTTTCCAATTCCCTTGATTGTGACATTTCCATTGCCGTTGATTTCAATCATGGCATCATTTCCATTATTCTTTCCGGTTATGTTTTGAGTTGAATAGATTTTTTTGCCGTTTAAATCAAGCGTAAGTTTTCTGTCAAAAACAAAAAATTCTTTGTCATTCATATCTTCACGCCTAATGTCTATGTCTTTTTTAAGCTTAATAATGTCAGCCGAACCATTTACAGCTTCTTTTAACTCTTCATAAGTGGAAACAGTAACAGTAGTTTTTGCGTTATTTGGAGAATCCCCGTCGCCATCATTGCTTTTTTCACATGAAACAAACATAAATGAAAAGCAAATTAAAACAAAGCATAAAGCTAATTCAAAAAATCGTTTAATCTTTAATTTTTTCATAATCTCATCCAAAATTTCCTACTCAAAATTATAAAGAAACTTGGAAATAAAAGCAAACAAAACGATTCCAGTATTACTCATATTTTTTAAAAAAACAAATAAAAAAACCACCATAATTTGGTGGTTAAATTGTTTTAAAAACACAATATTATGTGTTATATGGTGCCGAAAGTGGGACTTGAACCCACATGAAGTTGCCCTCGCAAGATTTTGAGTCTTGTGCGTCTGCCATTTCGCCATTTCGGCATGAATATGCTATCAACATTGCTATGATAGCATATTTGATTTAATTTTGCAAGAAAATTTTATAAATTTTTAATATTTATCTGTGCCTTCATTTTCATCGGCATGAGAATTGAATTTTTCTTCTCTTTCCTTTACTTTTTCAGTAAGTTTTCTAATTTTTTCATTTTCGATTTTTTCTTTATTTGCCTTTGTAACTTCATTTACAATTGCATTAACAATGAAACTATATTTTGTGTAAGAATCTTCGTTGACATCTTCATAAATATCAGTGATTTTTAAGAAATCCTTTTGGTCGGAAACCTTGCCGTTTGGTTCTACTCTGTAAGCCAATATCTCGCCAGTTCTGTTTTTAACAAGATTCAAAAGACCTTTTGCATTACATTTTATAATGTGGTCGGTGTCATCACTAAAAATAAAGAAACTTGTACTTTCATCAAACTCACCAATATAATCAATCAAAAAGTAGTTATCTTTAAGCTCGGAATTATCAGAGTAAACTTTGTGTTTCTTAATTTTTTTGCTGCATACTTGAATTAAGTTTGAAGTTGCTGGAAAGTGAATTCCAAGTTTCTCATACATTCCCCTATCAAAACAGCTTGTCGCACTTTCGCCTGACTCAATGTGAAGTTCATTTATAAAATCGCACTTTTTGCTTGGTTTTTTTACACGCAAATAAATATTGCCCTGCAAGTCATAAAGCCAAACTCTTATAACCTTGTGCCATAAGCCTTTGTAGTGAACATCAGCTTCATCTTCTGCTGACATAAAAACGCCATTTGCATCAAAAGTATCGTAAAATGCCATAATTTTCCACCTTAAATTTTCTTATCTTTAATTGTAACATCCAATTTTGCAAGCTCATCGCGAATGTAGTCAGAAAGTTCAAAGTTCTTATTTGCGCGAAGTTTGTCACGAACCCTATTGAGTAAATCAAGCAGTTTATCGTCATTAGATGTTGTTTCTGTTTTTATTATATCAGATTTAAAGTCGAAACCCAAAACATCTTCAACCATTTTTACTAAATTATTTGCTTGTTTAGCAAGCAGTGCATCTTGAGCTTGTTCAATTTGTCCAAGAGCTTTAGATAATCTCAAAACTTCAGCGATTGCAAGTGGTGTGTTAAAGTCGTCACACATAGCTTGTTCAAAATTGTTTTTAATTTCCAAAAGCAATTTATCAGAAATTTCCAAGTATTCACCTTTCGCCATTTCTTTGATTTTTGAAAAATTCTCATTTATCTTTTTATATTGATCTTTTGCTTTTTCGATTTGGTCAAAAGAAAAGTCAACAGGTTTTCTGTAATGAAATTGCAAGATAAAGAATCTTATAACCATTGGATCAAATTTTTCAAAAAGATCTTTAAGTGTTACAAAATTTCCAAGGCTCTTTCCCATTTTTGTTCCATTTACAGTCACAAGATTGTTGTGGATGAAATAGTTTACGAAAGGAACACCGTTTGCAATTTCGCTCTGCGCAATTTCTGTTTCGTGGTGTGGGAAAATATTATCTAGTCCACCGCCGTGAATATCAAAAGTGTTGCCTAAAAACTTTTTGCTGATAGCAGAACATTCGATGTGCCAGCCTGGATAACCATAACCCCATGGTGAATTCCATTTCATAATATGTCCACCAACAGCCGATTTCCAAAGTGCGCAGTCTTCAGGATTGCGTTTATCGTCCGCAATTGTGATTCTTTCACCTGACAAACCATTTTCAATCTTTCGGCCAGACAACTTTCCATAAGAATCAACTTTTGATAGTTCCAAATAAACATTGCCTTCTTTGGTGACATAAGCGTAGCCTTTGTCGATAATCTTTTGAACCATTTCAATAATTTCAGGAATGACAGCTGTTGCACGAACTGAAATTGTTGGCCTTTTAATGTTAAGCTTGTCCATAGCATCAAAATAAATTGTCTCATATTTATATGCCAGTGCATAAGGATCAAGATTTTCTTTCATCGCCTGCAACAAAATTTTGTCATCGCCTTCATCAACATCGCCAACAATATGTCCAACGTCAGTAATGTTTTGAACATATTTAATATTGTATCCAGCATATTCAAAGAATCTTCTAATCACATCAAAGTTGACATAGCTTCTAGCATGTCCAACATGTGGTGGACCATAAACTGTTGGACCGCAAACATACATGCCAACAAAGCCTTCGTGAATTGGTTTGAATAGCTCTTTTTTTCTTGATAAAGAATTGTTAATGTAAATATTCATATTTCCCCCGAAAATAAAAGATGAGCAGTTATCTACTCACCTTTAAAAAATATTAGATAACTGAAAATACCTTAAGAGTGTTAAGGTTTAAAATAATATTCAGTTACAACAACATTTTTTCATAAACTTATTTCCTTTATATGAAAATTATATATTACATTAAAAATTCTGTCAAGCATTTACAAATTTTTGCCAACAAAATACCCAGACTTGATTGTGTCTTCTAAATCTGAATTTTCAAGAGCGTTGCCAATCAAATAAACTTCACCCGGATAATTTTGTTTCACAACACTGGCATATAGACTATTATTTGGCATAAGATCTGGCTCATAAATTAAATAGTCACAGTCAATGTTTATTTGAACTTGACTAGAAGATATTTTTTCGTTAGACATCAGTTTTAGTAATGTGTTAATACTTTTTGGATTGAAATTTTTATTAATAATCAAGTCGAGATTGTCTTCATTGATTTTTGTAATTCTTGATAAAAAATGGATATTAGCATTGTTTTTATATAAATTCCAGAAAAAATAGAAAAGATTTGCGTTTTTCTCATTTTTAAAACCATCCAAACTTTTTATAATAACAGTCACCTTTTGCTTTGTTGAAAGATATAATGCAAGTTTTAAAGAAAGTAAAGACTTCGCATAAATGACAATATTTTTTCTATTTTTAAAAGCGCTTTCTTTTTTCAAAACATCATAAATATTTTGAACATGTGGAAGAACAGCACCAGATATTGATAGAAATTTTGTTTTATAGCCAGTGGCAACAATGATTGAATAAAACTCTCTTTCATTTTCTTTGATATAATCGAATTTTGTGTTTAAGTGAATTACAATCATTTTATTGCTCGCAAGCTCGTTTATTCTTGATTCAATTTGATTGTAATAATTTAAAAGAGTTTTATCAAATCCATAAATACATGTTGCTTTTCCGTTTGGGTTTAACTCATCTTTTTGTTCAAACAAATGGACATTGAATCCCCTTTCAGCTAATGTGATTGCGCATATTAGTCCTGAAATACCAGAGCCAATAATTGCAACATTTTTATTTTTATTTTCACTGCAGAATTTGATTTTATCATTTAAACTAGGATTTATTAAACATTCAATTTTATGGTTAAATTGTGCTTTTTTATCACAATTTGAGCAATTTATACAATTTAGCGCAATTTTATTATTTATTATATTTTTGAGATAATTGTTATCAGACAGCAAATTTCTTGTTATATCAACAAATTGAACTATGTTTGTTTTTATCATTTTTTCAACTTCTTTTAACTCTGTGAACTTGTCATGATAGAAAAAATCAACAGGTTCGCCAAATTTGTTTAAAATATTTTCTTCTTCAAATTTTTTTCGAAGTTTTGAGTAAAAACCTTTAAATAATAGATCTCCTTCAAAGCTGTTAAAGTGTTTAAAAAATTCATTATTTGGCGTGCCAAATTCAAATTCAAAAGCATCAACTCCGAGACTGATATATTCTTTTATGTTTTTAAATAGCTTATTTTCATCAAAATTTCGAGAAATTTTGCAAAGATTTGCGTTTTCTTTTTCATAAGAAAACAATGATAAAACACTTAACTTTAAAATAATCCTATTGTTTTTAGCATCAATATTTATCAATGCTTTCTTTAAAAAATCGTTTGTATCAGAGAAATATCCAAACACTCGTTTATTAAATTCTTGTGATGACAATTCCCCCATGATATTATCAAATGTTGCATCAATCATTATTCCATCAAATCCTGCGATATTTGAAAGCATTACAGTTCGAGCCAAATCATTTATTATTTCGTTGCATTTATTATCACTTATTCTGATTAAAAGTCTTTGTTTATTTGATGGATCTAGGCCATAATTTGACGCTAATTTTAGGCTTTGAGAGTACTGATTAAATGAATTAAATCGTCCATAGCAAGACTTTACTTTTAAGTATATTTTGCAATTTGTTGTATGGGCGTTTTTCGTGATTTGTTTATATTTATCCATGATTGTTTCATCAAGTGTAATTCTAGCAACATTGTTTGGCATTTTTTGTCTATATGCCAAATATACTCCGCCTAAAATCACGCTTCCAACGCCAGATTTTGTTATTGTTTTATAAAAACTCACAAACTGATCATTTGCACCGCTAACACTGAAAAATTCGTCATCTGTCAGGTTTTCAAAATAAAAACAATTCTTGGTTTTTTCGCTACACTGAAAAAGACAGCTTTCCAAAATGCTTGGTCTTGAATTTTGCTTAATTTCATCAAATTTACTACTCTGTTTGTCTACTAACTCTGTTCTATTTTCTTCAAATTTCGAAGTGTCATCATTAGAGCCGTCGTCAATTGCTGGCTCGCAAAATAGTTTTTTGTTTAATTCTTCTTCTAACCCACTCAAATAACTCATAACTTAATAATTGACAAATTTATAAAAATTTTTCATAGCAAATAAAAATAGAGAAAGAATAAATCTTTCCCTATTTTTACTTTAGTTTAAACAAACTCATTCATGCTAGCTATTAACTGAATCTATGATATTTAAAATAGTTGATAGCGAAGTAACGATTCTGTTATTTTCTCTAACTTCATATCTTACAAAGTTTGTTGTAACTTTGTGGATAGTCTTGTTATTTAAGTTATCAATAACAAGTCCGATAATATAACCATTGTTACCAACTGAATTGTTTACATTTAAGCTGTTTTCTTCAAGAAGCCCAATTGATTCAACATCATATTCCTTAACGGTTTTGCTGAACAACTCGCCTGAAATAACTTTCTTTTCATCAATGATTTCAGCAGCATTTGTGATAGTTGTGAGCAAGTTTCTAGTTTGTGCTGAATTTGGATATTTGAGTGCGTATAATACATATTCAATTGCTTGTTCAATGTTGAAATCTTTAAGATAATATGTTACATCGTTATATGAGAACTGATATAACTCTGTTGAATTAGATTTCGAATAAATGTTAGCAAAACTTTGAATTTCATTAACTGTGAGTGAAATGAAGCTTAAGCTGTTTGATTCGAATTGATTTGATGAATAATTAAATAATTTGTTATCAAGATCATCAACATCAATAGAAATGGTAAATGTATCATTATAAAGACCAGTTCCAACTGATGAATATTTGAATCTCAACTTGTTGCTGAAGAATCCGACAGATGTTTTTCTTGTGAGTGTTGAGTCTGACAAATCGAGTTTCAAGAAGTTTAATCCAAAGTGGAAGTATGTTGCGCTTCCAAGCACTGGATTGTTGCTGTAGAATGGAACAATGTAATAAACATTTTCTTCGAAGCTAGCATAGTCGATTGCAAAGTTAACCGAATCTGTATTTGTCTTTAGAACATGAATTGTTGAGCCTTCATTTGCAAGAATAAATTCTTTCAAAATTTGATTTGTGCTTGAAAGTTCATAGAACACTTCATTTGCAATTTTTTCAAAGATTTGAGCTGGAATAACTGCATAATAGATTGGATTATTCTTTTGAATATCCATACCATTATCAGCATCAATGTTACCCTTTATCATCATGTTTGAATTGATGTTTGAGTAAATAAGTTTTCCGTCGGCAATAACGAGAGAATTGTCAACCTTATTGTCAAGGAACATCAAGTCTGAAATGTAGATAAGTTTGTAAACATAGTCGCTGGTGTTTACATAAATGAAGTTTGGAGCAACTGAAATGATTGTTTCATTTTCATCAACAAGGAATGCAACAATGAATGAATCTTTGTTAATTCTTCTAAATGTTCCAGTGGTGTCAATTGTTAAGTTTTCGATATTGCTTGTGAGATATGCAACTTTAGATGCACTTGCAACAAAATCAAGAATTTGATTTGTATTGAGCATTGTGAATCTTAAGTTAGATTTACCATAAATTGAACCATTAGTATCTTTAGTGCTTCCTGTTTCATAATCAGTATTCATCAAGTTTTTGTTGATGATAATTGAAATTTCTTCTTTATTATCAACAGTGTTTGTGCTTGAAGAAATTGAAATTTCAGTGAATGAGAATCTGTTTGATGTTGGATAGAATTCAATTGCGCTTGCGTTCTTCTTGATGAAGTTTTCACAAACAGCAACGATTGAATGAACATCATAATCCGGCATCTTGTTGAAATAGAAGAACACATAGCCACTCGAAATATCAATGCTAGATTGAATTTTTGCTGATGTAATATTAAAGTTCTCAATGACTTTTGAAAGTGCAGTTTCAATTGAAAGTCCAAGTGAACGATAATAGTTGTAAGCATTAAATTCAGATTCATTTAATACAACATATCTTAATTCGTTCTTGTTGTAATATTTGATTACATCAGAGTTAGGTTCGAAGTAAGAAATTGTATCTTGGAAGTTCTTAACTTCAACATTAAGAGTGTCTTCTGTTGTTGTGAAGAATTGTCTAGCATCTTCTGTGATTGAGAATGATACATCTGAATATGCTTGGATTGCATAAACATTTGATTGAATTTCAGTTTCAGTTGTAAGAATTGGAGCTTGTATGATTTTTCCGTAAAGCTTGCTTGATGAATCGCCCATAAATTTAATTTGAGCAACATCATCAACAATATCAAGAACTGACCAGTAAATATTTTCTTCAAATACATTCAAGATTGTTGAATAAGTATATTTTTCATTTTCACTTAAAACAGAGTTGATTTTGCTTAAAAGTTGTTCAGCATTCAAACAAATGTAACCAACCGCAAATGTTTCACCATAAGCGAAATTGAGTTGTGGAATACTCTTTAATCTTGCTGCATAGATTGAAGAATATTTATTTGTTTGTGGAATACCGCCCGAATCAAGCCAATCGCTGTCAGAAGCATTGAATTTGAATGAGAAGTTTGATTTTGGTGAATCAGCCCATGTCCAACTATAGTTAGAACCATTTAAGGTCTTCATAGCACCATAGTGGTTGATGGTTGTTGAGTTATCGAGAATATTGACGCTTACAGAAATGCCTTGGAAGATGTAATCTTTGCCTGAATCGTAGAGTTTGTATGAACTTGCACCATCGTTCCAGGTGTAGAACTTAACACTCTTTGATTCAAAACTGTCAGACAAATTATATCTAGCCACAAGCACAAGTGCATGAGTGATATATTTTGTATAATCTCCTGTTGGAATTTCATTTCCAGCAACAGCTTCGTTATAGAACCATACAGGGCTTGTTTCGTATTCTTGGTCGGTGTAAAGAGTCATGATATCAGAAAGAGTATATTGACCATAATCAACAAATACTGTTGCAACACCTGTTGGATCCGTTGGGTCTGTAATATCATTGATAACAACTTTCTTGATATTAACTTCATACTGTTGTGTTGAGTATTCGCAGGCAATCTTGATATTTGTTTTGATGTTTGTAAACTTCAAAGCCAAATATGAATAACCGCCAACGAAATCAGCATAGTTAATTGTCGTTGAAATTGTGTCGTCATTGATATTGAATACATTATTTGAATATTCCCCGCAAATAAGTTCAAGTCCGTTAAACACATAATTTAGTGCTTCGTAATCTGTCTTATTGCCTTCAAATGTAAGAATATGTGTTGTTTGGTCAAGGCTCAATGTGAATGATAAAATTCTCTGTGTTGCATCAAAGTCTGTTGTGTATGACAAGTAAATCTTTGACACATATTTACCACCGCTAGATGGAAGCATGATAGCATATTCATTCGAGAAGAATTCAACATTCAAGTTTTCAACCTTACCTTCACTCAAATCTGTAATGCTATTGTCATACTCTTTGCTGTTTATAAGCTTATACAAACCTTTACCATAATCTGAAGAATCAAGATCTTGGATAGAAATTGTGTATTTGTTAATTTCATATTGAGCATATAGAGAGAATGTCTTTTGTGAATAAATATCATCATTTCTTGTGATTGTCAAATCTTCTTCATTTAGCTCGAATGACAAACCAAGTTCTGTTTTATATTCATTGAGTGAACCATCATCGCCTGTCGAGTAAGAATAAATAAATAGTTTATAGAATAAATCTTCATTCAAAATATTACCTTCAAGTGAAAGATTCAAATCTTCACCAAGTGACTTGTCAGGATTCGTGTTAAGACCGGTGTAAGTATAACCCGTTGCCATCAAAGTCATATAGTTGATTGTGATGTTTCTATAAACAGCGCTTGAAATTCTAGAGTCGAATTTAACAGCAAATGTAATGTAATTTGGTTGACTAAATATACCATTATTCAAAACTGTTGAATTCTTTGGCATGTCTATAATATTTTGGTTAAGTCTAACTTTGTAGCCAGAGTCAACTTGGTTGAAATTATAGAGTCCAGAATTGTTCATAGCAACTGTAATATCATATTCAATTGCTGTCCAGAATACATAAATTACGATGTAGTGATTTGCTTCATTGTCGCCATAAGCTTCAAATTCAACATCTTCATCGAGTTTATCAGATCTTGTTGGTTCTGAATACAAATAGCATCTGTTTGTTGATGAACTGATAATATTTGTTTTGTTGAGCATAATATTTGATGCGCCGTTTTTGTAGTTGAGAGTTTCACCTTCCCACTTTGAATAGTTTACAAAGCTGTAGCCATTGAAATCGTAACCCAAGCGGATGAATGAGAAGTCTGCTCTGCTATCAAAGTCAATTGTTTGTTGCATTGTGCTGTTGTAAAAATATTTTGTTTGGCTGTTGCCCTGCTGAATTTCATTAACTTGATAAACAGTCGTTGAACCGCCAATAGGGTTTGTCGCATAGCAAATTTCATAAGTATTAACTTGCCAATGAGCGGTCAATACTAATTCACTTTCGCTAGCTGTCAAGCCTTGGCTTTCAAGATAATTGATATATTCAACAAGTTTGTCAATTGTGAGAACTGAAGCTGTTTCTTGCTTTGGTGAAACGAACAATCCGTCTGCCCCATCAAATAAATACCAACCCATGAATGTGTAGCCGTATCTATCAATTTGTGCTTCACTTAATGTGAGTTTTCCAAATGGCTTGTCGATTGTGATAAACCATTTCCAATCAGAATTTCCATTTCTAACTTGTTCTGTATAGTTTTCAAAGTTAAGCAAACTATATGACCAAAGGTCTTTTGAAATGTAGGCATCTGTTGAGCCATTGTTTGAATCTTGCGCGTCATTAAACTTAAGAGTGATTTGATAAGTCTTTGGAGCCCAAACTGCATAAAGTTTAACAAAGTGTGTGCTTGAACCATCTGCATAACTTTCGCGAACGGTGCATGCTTCATCGTTATATAAGCAGTAAATAAATTCATTGTCATTTTGATATGAAATGAGTGAAGTTCCAGAGTTATCAACAATCGAGTCATAAGTGTAATTCGTGAGATTATTTTCAAAATAACTCATATTACCAAATTTGATTATTCCAAAGTTTTCTTCAACATTGTTGAGATAAATGATTGAAAGATTTGATTCTCTTGTCGATTTTCCAGTGTCAATAGAATAGGTGTATTTTGCTGGATCGAATGACCAACCAATGAAATCAAAACCAATCTTTGATAATTTGTAAACAGGCACATTTGAATCAAATGTAAATGTTTGAGTTATTGTTGGAAGTGTTGAGAACTGTGTCAAATCGTTAGAAATGTTTGTTCCCCCGGCTTCAGGTGATGTGTAAGAAACATCATAAACCACTGTGTAGTTTTTAGCTTTCCAACCAGCATATAGAACAATGTAAATATCTTCTTCATCTTCGCCAATTTCGAATTGCAGTTTTGTGTATAACAGATAGTCAAGCATTGGCTTGTTATCTTTAAATACAACAAAGTTGCTGTCGTTTGTGGTTGATGAGCAATACCAACCTGTCCAATCGTAACCGAATCTTGCAATCTTAACATCATCAACTCCTACCCAGTTGTTAGATGCAAATTTGATTGTGCAGGTTGCGGTGCAAGTGTCATAGTTGTATACTCCTTCATTTTCGAAGAATGCCTTTGTTGAACCATTGTTTACAGCTGAATCGTTAAGCTCAAATCGAATCTTAAACTCAACTGAAGAGTAAAGTGCAAATACATAAATTTTTCTTTCTGTTGCTGATTTATCTTCATCGCCCAAAACTTCATTAGTGAAATCAGCTGAATCAGAATTTTTGAAATAAAGTGGAATCATATTTGATAGCCTTGATGCGATAAGGTTGAGATAATCATAATTAAATGTGCCATTGTCATCAATTCTAAATGTTTCATATTCTTCTTCAGTGATGCTTGTCAAAATTCTTCCGTCTTTGTCACCAATAATCCAACCTTTAAATTTGTAACCGACTCTGAACATATCAGGAACTGCCAAAGTCTGCCCAAGTTGAACTTTGAATTCTTGAGCTATTTCAGTTTCTGTTCCGCCTTTTGTGGTTGTTGCATTGGTGTAGCCAGAACCATTATATCTAGCATCATTGTAGTTAAATTGAACTGTGTAAATATGTGCATTCCAACGAGCAAATACTTCAAATTCTGTTTCGTTGTCAAAGTCATTTAAAATATCAATTTGATTGACATTTTCAAGAAGTTTGTCGTAAAGGATATTGCTTAACAATGATAGGTTGAGTGTTGTTGAACTTGTGATTTCTGATCCAATTGCAGAGTAACTTGTTGAATACAAATAGTTCCAATCGAAGCCGTATCTATCCATAATTGTATCTGAATCTCTTCCGAGAAGGTTCAACCAGTTCGCACTATCAAATGTAATAGAAATAGTTTTATTGTATGTTGCAGATGCTGTGCCGTTTGTTAAGAATGAAACCTTGCTTGTCTCATCATTATATGTATTGCCCAAGTTAGATAGGTTGTGATTGATGTTTACATTGTAAGTTTTAGCATTCCAGCCAGCATAAATTGTAATGATTTTTGTTCTCAAGTTGATGTTTTCGCCAAGGTCATCAAATAGTGAAGAATCCAAAGTTCTAGTGGCTATTTCACCTTCAACATTCATCATGCGCTCTGAAAGTGTGCAATCAATTGTTGGATATAAACCTGACCAAGAATAACCCACTCTGCCGAAAATCAATTCAGTTAAATCATTGTTTGAATATGAAATATCTTTTGACCAGATGTTTGTATCAAATTCAATGAAGTAAGCTAAATCGGCTATAGCAGGAGTTACAAGGTATATTCCTGTGTTGATGTCAAATATATATGCAAGTGATGAGCCAGTAGAAGTGTTTGCATTGATTTTCACAGAATATTTTATTGGAGACCATAATGCGTGGACATTTATTGAATAAACAGAACCATTAAGTGTTTTTTCGCCAAGAGTTTCTGGCGAGTCGTTATCATAAATGAATGAATTTGATCCATTATGATATGTTTCATCATTAAGAATGATTGGTGTGTTGTTGCTTCCTGGTGTGAAGATTCTGGCAATGCTCAAATCTCCGTCAAGTGCATAACCCAAGAAATCGTAACCATTCCTTGAAATGTTTGGAATTCTTATTGTTTCATCAAATGTAACTTTTATAGTTTCACTATGACTTGTTGAAAGTGTTGAACCAATAATGCTTGCAACATTTCTTGATGAGAAGCTGTCAATGTTAGAAAGTGAATAATTTGGTGTTAGGTTGCCTGTTGTTGGAGCGTTATAGTTAAAGTTGATTGTGTATTCGTTTGCTTTCCAGCAAGCATAAACAGTTATTGTTTTTTCAGTTTCATTAACATTGTTAGCAATGTAGCTATCGTTTGCAAGATTGTTTATTAACATATTAGCCAAATCATACAAATAATTTGGTGATGATGTATTAAGGTTTCTTGCATAAACCTTGTTGTAAGTCCAGCCCAACAATGAATAACCAAATCTATCAAACTTAACTTTGTTTATATATTGATTATCAACAATTGAGCCGCTTGAATCTTTAAGCATATAGTTGTTTGTATCAAACACAACATGAATGTTTTCAAGATTTTCATTGTCAGGGTTTTTGTATTCAACGCTTGTTGAACCATTGTTCTCTGACGAGTCGTTTCCGTTTAAAATGAGTTTATATTCTCTAGCAACCCAAACAGCAATTAAAGCAATATAGTGTTCATTTTCTGTGTCACCCAGTGTTTCAACAGAGTTTGTGCTGTCTGAAGAATATTGACTATAAAGCATCATTTTGTTGTCGTAACTCATGAAGTCGTTGTTCATTCTCAAGAAGAAGTCGTCGTTCACATTTCCAAAATTATCAACAACTGAATATGTTGCTGGATAATTTCCGTTGTAGCTTGCGTCGTTGAACATTGCTGTGTTTAAGTTCCAACCCAAGAAATCGTAACCGATTCTACTTGCTTTAACTTGATAATAGTAAAGCTGTGAACCAAGTGTTGTTCTTGTGTTATCGAACAAAATCTTTTGAGTGAAATCGGTTGTGATAATGCTTGCATTTGTCGAACCAAGGTTTCCATTTACTGAATTTTCGCTTGCATCACGATAATCGTAAATCAAGCTATATTCATTAGCAACCCAAGATGCGAAAATGTAGAATTTCTTATCTGTTTCGATGTCACTATAATATCTGCTAGCAACTTGATATGTTCTGTTTGTAAACATTGCAATAGCGCCACTAGAAATATAAGAGTTTGGAGAATCACTTAAACCAACCGATGTGTGTCCAGGAACGATTTGGTTTTGAGCGAGACCTTCAAGATCGTAGTAGAAACCATTCCATCTGTAGCCGTATCTATCAAGAAGCAAATAATACAAATTGTATCTTTCTGTTCCGTCAGCAACAGTTTTATTGATTTGAACATATTCCCCATCAATAAGTTTTGTTATATAGAACTCATTGCTATCAAAATAAACATTTAATAGATAAAGTGGTTTATCTTCGCCGTTATAGTAAGTTTCGTTGTAAAGACCTGTTGCATTATCTCTGAAGAATGCAGGTGTTGAACCGATGCTCCAGTTGATTGCACCAGTGCTTCCAACAGTGTTTGAATCACGGGAAATAACTTCAACTTGATAAGTGTTTTGTTGCCATCCAGCAAACAATGTGATTGTGCCTGAATGGTAGCATTGTTTTTCGGTTGCATTGTAACCATTGTTAGCAATGTATCCGTCATACTCTGAACTGTATTGTGCAACATTGTAGAATGTGTTAGCATCCAAAGTCAAAAGTGTTTCACCAGTTTCGCCGGTGAGTGCATCATATACTTTTGATGAAATATAGCTTCCGTCATCGGTATCACAATTAAGTGTTGGCGTTGTGTACCAACCCAGCCATGAATAGCCAAGTTTTTCAACATAAAGAAGTGAAATGATTGAGCTAGTCTTGTCACCGCCATCAACAGGAACACCAAACCAATCGCTTGTATCAAATGTTACGAACACATTGTATGTAACATTATCATTCTTGTTTTTGATTGGTCCAGGAGTTGTTGAAGACTGAATTTGTCTAGCTTTTTCGTTTGGATCATCCATTATCTTTGTGTAGCTATTGTTGACATTGAACGAAACGAGATATGTTCTAGCTTCCCAGCAAGCGTAGTAAACAACCACTCTTTCGCGTTCAGTTTCATTGTCACCCAATGTTTCGTAAACATATTCATCACTATCTTCCAAGAAGTAGTATAAAAATGCGTTTGTTGTTGTGCAACTTGTGTCTTTATTGTTTTCATATTCATCAGTTGCATAAGTTTTGTTCAAAAGTAAGTGATCAGTTACTTGTGATGGTTTTTGATAGTTGCTTTGCATAAGTGCAAAACTTGAATCATTTGCATCATAAGAACCTGAAGTAGTGTCGTTTCTATAAAGTGACCAACCTCTGAAAATATAACCTGATCTGATCAATTGGAAGAATGAAGTATTGTTTGAATCATCAAATGTGATTGTTGCAATATTCTTTCCAGACATTTGAGTTAATGATTGTTCAAGATTGATTTTTGTTGAACCAACACTCTTGTTTGATTTTTGTGATTTGCCAAGATTTGAATGACTATAAGCATCATTGTAATATTGCAAATCACTTCCAGCGTCAGCTGTGTTATAGATGATTGAGTAGGTGTTAGCTTCCCAACCAGCATATAATCTGATTGTTGTGAAATCTTCAGTTAAGTCAGATTCATGAGATCTTGAACCAAACAAAGTGCTAAAGATATCGTTTGTAAATGTTTTTGGAGATGTGTTTTCATCTCTCATTGAAGTTCCAGGGATAATCATATATTCATCATTGAAATGGAAATATGAATCTCTGTTCTTGGTTGTGTCGGAATAAATTATGTCATTTTTGTAGTTGCCATAAATATAATACCAACCTGTCCAAGTGTAGCCATATCTATCAACAAGAACATTGAAGATTGAGTTGTCGATGATAGTGCCATCTTCATTTTTAAGATAATAGTTATTTGAATCGAATTTTACATACAATCTAATGTCGCAGTAATCGTTGTTGAACTCACCACTTGTGTTAAAGATTGGTGTTGTTGAACCATATAAACGGTTTCCATAGAATTCGATTGTATATTCAATTGCACTCCATTCAGCAAACACATAAACAAAGTGAACCATACCTTCACCAGCAATATTTGTTGGATGGTTTAATCCTTCCATATCGCCATAGGTTTCTTGATACAAAAGTGCATTCTCAAAACCACCTGTGAAATCTCTTGTGAATAATAGCACATTGTCGCCATTCATAATTCTGTCATTATTCAAACAGAAAATGTTGCCCGAATCAATTCTATCACCATAAATGATTGAATTGGTTTCTTCATCAATAATACCGAATCTCCAGCCAACAAATGTGTAACCATTACGCTTAACAGTGAACATGTATTTCTTAACATCATAGTTCATATCAAACACAATGTTTCTATATTTTGTGAGTGTGTTATCACCAAACATAGCGTCACTAGATCCAGTTTTTGAAGTTTCACTTGAAACAGAATCGCGGAAGTCAAATGTAAGAGCATAGGTGTTTGCAATCCAAGTTGCATAGAGAGTTAATTTCCTTTCGCTTTCACTCTTTGTTTGAGCATAACGCAATATATCATATCCAAAATGAACAGCATCGCAAGCTTTCTTTGTTTCATCGTCATAGTCATAATCGTTAGAATATGTCCATTTTTCATTTGGTTGGTGTCCATCAATAACTTGAGTTCTGTCAATAAGATCCAAGTTTGAAGACCAGCCTGTCCAAGTGTAGCCATATCTATCAACCATGATATTGTTGATATATTCGTTAATAATGATTTCTTGATCGCCATTTTTATAAACAGCAAAGAAGTTGTCACTATCAAATAGAATCTTGATTTCTATACCAGCTTCAGCCCAAGATAGTGAATGGTTAGCTTCGGTGTATGTTCCGAATGCGTAGCAAGCACCACCATAAATTGTGTAGCTTTGAGTATTGTCAATGAAGAATTTAGGATTTGTTGAACCTTTACCCATGTTGCCGTCAAAATCTTCAACTGTATAAACTTTGTTTGTCCATTTTGCAAACAATGTAAATCCATAAGTTCCAGTCTTTCTATTTTCAGACCATGTTCCTTCAGTAGTCTTACCATAAGTAAAATCTTCTGCTTGATCTCTTGCCTTGATTTCTTTGTCAAATTGCAAGTAGAACTTATAGTTGATTCGTGGAAGATAACTAAATGTTGAAATTCTTTCGTTGTAGAAATAAGAATAATCAGGGTCAGATGTAACAGCCTTTGTTGTTGGGTTTGTGTACATATACCATTTGTTATCAGCTGTTGTATCTTCTCGATAGGTGTAATTATCCATTGCACCTGAAATGTTGAAGAAACCAAGAATTTGGTTTTGATCCCCTTCACCTTCATAGTATCTGATAAGCATTTGATTATCATTGCAATCGTCGTTTACATACCAACCTTTGAAATAATAACCAAGTTTTTCAAGAATCATGAAATAAAGAGTTTCTTCAATTGTTGAACCGTCAATTGTTTCAAACCACCAGTCGTTTGTATCAAATGTTACATAAGCAACATAACTATACTTTTGACCATTCTTATCGCCTGATGTGTAGTTTCCATTATAGTTAAAATCACCAAAGTCAAGAGAAATATTGTCAAAATCTTCTCTTGAGAACAAGAATCCTTCACTGTCAAGTTTTTCAGCATACTTGTTTTCACCGTCTAGGTCTGTGAGAAGTGATGAAATAAGTTTTGTTGAATAAATTCTATTTAAACTTAAATCAATTGAAAGCAAGCTTGTCACATCTGTTCCGATGTTGTAAAGTTTGTCATCATTGCCAAGTTGTTGCAAAGTTGAGTTTGTTTTGATTTGTCTATTTGCACCAATTGTTGTTGGTGTTGCAAGATATGCAAGTCTGTGCAAGTAGTTTGCGATTGTTGAATCTTCTTGCAAATAACCTGTTTGATCGTTTGTATAGTTGAAATCTCTGTTTACATTAAATTCAACTGTATAAACATTGTTTTCCCACATAGCAAATAGTTGTGCTGTGTGTTTTGTAACACTAAAGTTCAATCCTGTGCATTCGCCATCATTACTGATTTTGAAATTAAATTCAGTGTCAGTGTCGCCCAATTCTTCAATATTTCCAAGTCTGAAATAGTTGTCATTTCCGATGTCGATATCTGAATAAATTGTGTCTGTATAAAGGTAACATTCATATTTGATGCCTGAACTATCAATCAAAACATTCACAATTGAGTTGTTATCAAGAATAATCTTCTCGCCTGAAGCAAATGTTCCGTTTTTAGCTCTTTGATTTTCAATAAATGTGCCATTATAGTTAGCTGTGCTTGAGTTTAGACCAAATCTCCAACCCTTGAAAGTGTAACCGATTCTTGTTAAGAATTCTGGTGAATATTCTTTATCAAAAATCATTTCAGTTCTGAAGAATTGTCTTGTCAAGTCATCAGTTGTTTGTAAGTTTCCAGCTTCATATCTTGAAAGTGTTTCAATTGGAGAACTGGTTCTGTATGAATATGTAGCGCCTGTGAAAGGATTGCTTAAGTTGTTATCATAGTTCTTGATTGAATCAACATCGCTGTAGTAGTATGTCAAATTATATGTATTTGCTTGCCAACCAGCGAAGATTGTAATCAAGTGCTCATGATATTTCTCGATAATAGCATCACCAGAAACGATGAAACTATTTTCACTTTCATTCCACGTGATGTTCATTTTATCATTGTGGGTTTCTTGGCTGTAATTTCTACCTTCGGTTACAGCTGATTCATCAACAAAGTAAGTCAAGAACAAGCTATAGTCGAATTTTTCCATAATCTTGTCAGATTCGCCTGCAGAGTTACCAGTCATAATCAAGTAGTAATAGTATGCCTTCCAAACATCATCAATATTTCCGTCAATGTTGAAACATGTGCTTCGAGTATACCAACCCATCCAAGTATAACCAAACCTGTCAGCTCTGATGTCGCTCATGGCAAATCCACCATTTTCGGCATTAAATGACCAGTCGGCTGTGTCAAATGTAACGCTTATTGCACCATTTCTATCGCAATTTTCTTCAATATATGTATGTTTAAGCTCTGCTGGATATGGATTTCCAGTAGCATCCAAACCATCAGTATCTTTAAAGAATGCATAGGTTGAACCCCTGCCGTCTGTGCAATCGTTGCTATCAAAACCAACATTATAAACATTGGCTCTATAGAATGCGTTTAACACAACAGCATAAGTATATGTTTTCTTTCCATCGTTAAGGAAATTTGAATAATTGTTTGTTGAAGTTGAAATCAGTGATGTTTCATATTTGTCACCAAGCTCTTCATAATCGCGTTTTGTTGTGTCTGAAAGATCTTTGCTTGCAATATCATAAGTTCCATACAAATAAGCATCGCTATTTAGACAAGAAACACTTGAATAATTGTAATCATTTCTGCCAGATGATGCATAGTTGTTTGTTCCGAAAGCAACGGCATAATAGTCAAGTTTAACAAGTGTGCTCTTTGCTCCAGAATCAACTGTTGCATAGAAGTGTGCACTTGATGTGTCAGTTGCGGTTCCGTGACCCATGCTATAACCAATGAATGTGTAGCCAAATCTTTGCCATGCTGTGCATTCAACATAACCTTCGTTGTCACCATTTTCATAATCACCGTCGAATAGGAGTGTTGCTGAATATGGTGTGCCATTATATGCAGTAATCTTGTAAGCTGGTGAAGAACCAATTGCAAGATTGCTATATTCGCTACGAAGTTTTGCACCGCTGACATAAGGAAGTCCGTGAGTATTTACGCCATCAAGCCAATTGTTATCATAACTACTGTCGCTGTTTGATTCATAATAAACTTGATATGTGTTAGCTTCCCAACCAGCATAAAGCGTGAATGTGAAAGTTTTGTCTTCCTTGTTTGTTTCAAATGTTTGCAAATCTGAATAGATTGGAAAACTGAATTTTGTATATGCAGCTGTTCCATAATTTGCTTTATTGTAGTTTGTGATAGGAACATAGTTTGTGCTGTATGAAGACCTATATGTCTTTTGTGAATAGTCATGACCATCAACAATAAGTGAACTGTAATATCTATGATTGAAGCCGTCGGTTTCCATATAAACATTATCAGTTTCAAGCATTTTTCCAACATAATAATTAGTGCCGTCATTTTGTTCAACTGTATAAGTTGGAACTCTTGTATCACCAGTTTCTGAAGGAATTGATTCAGATTTGGTTCCGTTTGTTGCATGCTTGATGCTTACTTCATTAAATGTCTGATCAGGTAAGTATTCATACCCCCTTGTATACCAACCCGTCCAGGTGTAGCCATATCTATCAATATTGATAATTTCATTTAAGTGCAAACCTTTAGTAATTGCTTCAATATCATTTGCGTTATCTGCAATTTGTGCGTAATAGTCGCTTTCAACTTGCCAGATTTCGTTATAACTTGAAGTATAAAGGTTTCTATCAAACATAACATAAATCGAACAGTTTGCTGAATCTGAATTATAAGTTTGACCATTTTTTTCAGTGATGTATTGAGCTTTGGTTGTTCCAATACCGCTATCATCTTCGAATGATGTTCCATTGAAGCTGATTTCATAAACAATACCCTGCCACTTTGCATAAATGGTGATTTCAAATGTTGTTGTTTCAGTTTTTGTTGATTCATTATAGTTTCTGATTTCTACCCAGTTGCCTTTTCTTGATGCAAGTGAATATTCATCAGTAATATTTGAAGTGAACATTTTATCATCATTTGTGATTGTGTAACCATTTACTTTTGAGTATGCGGTTTTTAGTCTTGACTCAAATGTGTAAAGATTTGAGTTTGTTGAGGTTTCACCATAAGTTCTGAATACGAATTGATTGAAGAGTGCATAATCAAGAACTCTCATTTGTGGAGCGCTAGCCAAACGCTTAACAGCGGTTGTTCTTGCTGAATTTTGAATATAAACATCAAAGTCATCAATTCTATCAGGATAGGTGTTGTATGAATTTGTATAGTTGTAATCTGTTCCAGTCATCAAGAAATCAGTGTAATGTGCACTATTTATTGTGTCTTGAGAAAGTATGTTTCTGCCTTCTTTTGCTTCGGCATCAGTATACCAGCCAAGGAAGAAGTAACCGAATTTTTCCAGAATTACATCTGTCAAATCCATTCCGCTAGATGTTGTTTCATAATACCAAACATTAGTATCAAAAATAACATAAATATTAACGGGAATAATTCCACTAGCAAGTGGTTGTCTTTCTAACGAATTTGTTAAGAAATAGTTAGATGTTGTCGTGTCGTTTGCTGATGCATTGACATCAAGTTTAACAGTGTAGATGTTTGTTTTCCACATTGCATACATGCCAACATAGTGATTGAGTGTTGAATTGCAATCTGACTCGCTGTCACCCAAGGTTTCGAATGCACCAAGAGTTTCAGAAGAACCAGCAACATTTGACATATCTCTGTATAGATAACAGTTTGTTGTGACACCGGTTGTTTCAGATCCGTCATCAATAATAATTGAGTTATAGTTGATGCAAATCTTGCTTCCCTTGCTTGCAATTGAAACTTTTTCATCAATTGTAACAGCACTGTTATCGGAATTATCAATAGCAAATCCTGAAACTGAATTGACAGATGTCAAACCAAGTCTCCAACCCATGAATGTGTAACCAATTCTTGTCACATATTGTGGATTGTATTCAACATCGAATATAAGTGTGTTATAGTCGCCTGAATTTGATTGAAGTGGAGATGTTGTTCCACGGAGCTGTTTAGCAGATGCCAAAATGCTCTTTCCACTAACAACAACTTCATTGTGCATCAAATCATTATTTTCGGTCTTGTTGGTTTTGCCAGTGTCAATACCATAAGTTCCATAATCATACGCTAATGTGTAGGTGTTAGCCTGCCAACCAGCATAGAGTTTGAACTTTCCGTAAACATTGTGATTGTAATAAACATCGCTATATTCACTTGTTCCAGCAAATTCTGTGTTTCTAAAGTAATTTCTTGTATATTCAAAGTCAACATCATTATATGACTCATCAAGTTTCAAATACTCAATGTCAAGTCTGTGCAATGTGTCAACTCTGTCGGTGTTATTTTTGCGATACTCATAAGATGTATCGAATGTTGGCTCAACGAATGTGGTCTTGCAAATCCAATCGTAATCGAATTTGAGTCTATTGCTGTCATCAACAGTATCTTTAGAAGCAAGTGTTCTTGATTCAATCACTCTGTTTGATGCAATAACGCTTGTCCAGTTAAGTTTGCCGTCAGTGTTAAAGAATCTTGCAAAGTTTGAATCGAGCTTGCCATCGGTTGAAACAAACCAACCATACCATGAATAACCATATCTATCAATCAAGATATCTTCAAGATTGTATGTCTTTCCGTTATAAACCAAATACCAATCGTTAGAATCGAATGTAACAACCATACTGATTCTTGTTTTTGTGCTATCGTAATAATAGCCGTCAGTGTAGCCATTTTCATAGTTTTCATTAGCCTGTTGATATGTAGCGTCGTTAATGAAATAGAATGGATCATCATAGTGGTCTGTGTTAAGAATGCTCATTTGAACATTGTTTGTGTTCAAAACATTGAATTGAGCTTCTGTTGAACCTTTTGAAACAGTTGTGTTTAATGGATTAACATTTGAATAGTCATTCATATCAAACACAATGTTATATTTGTTAGCTTTCCAAACTGAATACAATTTCACATTGTTGTAGAAGTATAGCGAATCATGGATTTGATCTTTCAAAACATTGTAGAAGTTGTAATCATAAGGATTTGTATTTTCACCATCAATTGTGACAATTGTTTCGTGAGAAACAAATGTTGGTTCAGAGCTAAACGATTGAATAGCTTCAATATAGAAGTTATAGCTATAGAATGCTCTACCAATCAAATTGGTGTCCATGTTAAAGATATCAGTGTCAGCGCCGATTGCCCAATTGTCAACTCTTGACCAGTGTGAGAAGTTTGACCAATCATTTTCTGACGAATACCCCATGAATGTGTAACCAACCATTGAATAGTTGTTTGCAGAAAGCAATGTAACTTCATTGAAGAACAAACTTTGTGTTCTTTCATTTGATTCAATTGAACCATTTGTCAAATATTCTCTTCCAGAAATTTTTGCAGGACTTGTAGATTCATGTTTATTGAATTTATAAGTAATTCCCAAAGATTTCTGTTTTGAATAGAACTTAATGAAGTTTGTTCTAAATGTGTTAGAGTCTGCAATGATTGTAAACTTGAACACACCATAAGTTGAACCAGCTGCTCTTGAATAGCTTACTCTGATTGAGTCAGGAAGAGTTGTTTTAGTTTCCCCATTTACAACTTTTGTTCTGATGTATCCATCTTGCTTATCAACAGCATTTGTATATGTGTAGAAGTTTCCGTCATAATCGAAGAAGTAATCTGTTCCAAGATAGTTAAACTTGTAAAGTGTGTAACCTTCAATTTCTGTATAGTAAATATCATAGCTGTTACCATAGAAATATTCAGTTGTTCTGCCTTCAAACTCTTTGTATGTAACTTGAGTCAAGTTTTCATCTCTGTTAGCTTGATAATAATCAAGTCTAATTCTTGACAATGTGTGACCATTGAACCAAGAATTATCAGCAAGTGGATCAAGACGAGCTTGTCTATCATCATTGTTGCCTTTTGTGTAAAGGTATGAATCAATATGAACAAGTGTTCCGATTGTGTCTTCATCATTATTTCTCATTGGCTGAACAAAGAATCTTGCCATGGTGTAGCCACCATAGTTTGTGTTGTCAATCGCAGAGCTTTTGAACAATTTTCTAACATCATTGATAAAGATTGACTTATAGCTTGATTTGCCTGCTGAAGCAGTCTCATCAACAAGAGTTGAATCACCAACTTTTAAGTCTGTGTTAGAAGTTGTGTTCGTTGTGAAAATATTGCCAGAATTTTGAGTATTTTCAAAATTTGCAACCATGAAGTCTGTGATTCTATAAGTATAGTTATAGTTTACAGTTCTAAATGTGACGCCAGCATCAAATATCTTTGCTTTTCCAATATAGATGAGTTCCAAATAATATACAGGTGTTTCGCCATCCATATATTTTCCGAACACAAAGCTTGACATTTGATTTTTTGAATAAGCAAATTTTCCAGTGTTATCAAGAGTTTCATTTGACCAGCCATTGATGTAGGTGTCGTTATCATCTTCATCCAAGCCGATGTAATATTCAAAACCAAATGTCAAATAGTTGTTAAATTCATCAACAGTTGTTGGTTTGTGAATATAGTTTTTATAAACTCTGTCTGAATAATTGTTTTCAATGTAGGTTGCTGCGTCTTTAGCATAAAAGTCTGTGAGTTCATTTGCTTCAAGTCTGAATGAAACATAGCTTTCAGCTGTTGCAACGATTGAACAATCACCATAAATACCATAGATAAGAAGTGTTACATAACCAGTAGCTTCATTATAATCATAAGAAATGAAATCATAGTCATGGAACAAATACATCCAGGTTGAAATTTGGTTGATATAACGATCGTTGTCTGAATCATATTCAGTTGCTGTTGGGTAATCTTGTCTTTCACCTGTGTTGCCATTAAAGTCAATGTAACCTTCGTTTGTATAGGTATATTTGTAGGTATACTTGCCTGCATATAAATATGAATCTATACCTGTTACATTTCCATTTTCATCTCTTCTTAAGTTGATTTTTGCAAGTCCGTTTCCATAAGTGATTGTGATTGTGTTAATAACATATCCGTTATGTGGACGAATTACATAAGAATTGATGTCTGATGGATAAATATTTGCTTGATCCATTGAATCAGAATAGCTTGCAACACCAGCTTTTGAAGTGTTTGTGATTGTTGTTCCAACGCTTGCATCACTCTTATAGAGATCATTTGAACCATTAACAATACTTGAAGAGAATGTTGTGTTGTGTTTGATGTCTGTGAAAGTTGTTGAAACTTTAAGACCACTATTTTTAACACATGTATCTGCCCACAAAATGTAGGTGTAATAATCATGTGTGCCATAGGTGTAGTGACACAAATACAAGTAATATTCAAGGCCATTAAATTCAAGAATGAATGCCTTTTCAACATTATAGTTATATTCATTTCCTGGTTCGAAATCAGCAAATGTTGTGCCATGGTTTGCGTGGAGTTTGTCAATCAAAATTTTGTAGGTTGGGTTTGCAACCAAATCAACAGGATTAACGATATTGCCTGACGCATCTTTCACAATAAAGTTTCTAAAATCAATTTGATATTGCGTTGCAGTGTCAAGATAATACTCAAGAGTGAAGAATGTTGAAACAAGTGCGTTGTCAGCAAGAGTTGTATATCTTCCGTTTG
The DNA here is from genome assembly GCA_934746515.1 of uncultured Clostridia bacterium. Taxonomy (GTDB): domain Bacteria; phylum Bacillota; class Clostridia; order Christensenellales; family UBA1242; genus RGIG1681. The sequence goes on along the minus strand of CAKVFH010000001.1, from coordinate 39,316 downwards.
TTGACGACAAGTCAATCCTACTTAAATATGAATCAACATAGTCAAGTTCATAAGCATATTGATCAAAGAAATTGTTCTTTGTGTTCATTGCAGGATAGAATGTGATGAATTGTGTATTGCCATAGAATTGTCCTGCAGTCTTTTTGGTGAGTTGAACTTGGTCATCCAATGTATCTTCAACATCTGTTCCCTTTTGAACATAACCTTGTGAGCTTGAATTTTCTTCTGATGTTGAATAGTCAAGCGAATCGTAGGTTAAGCTTGTGACATTCCAGCTCATGTCATAATCTTGAGAGATTGCTGGGAACGAAATAATGTATTTATAACTTAAAATTTGAGTTGCAGCATTGTAATACTCTTCTTCAGTGTAAGTATAAATAACTTTTCCGTTTGCAATATATTCATAATAAATAACTCTTGATGGACCATTGGTTTCATCAACATAAGATCTTTCTGTTCTATTTTTAATTTCACCCGAAATTACACTGTGATTTGAACCATTTCTAACTGAAATGTTATTTTCAAGCAATCTGTATCCTTGATTAAGCGCTAAATATGCAATCAAATTGTTGTCTTGAATTTGAGTTAAAGCGTAGTTTGTTTTTGTAACATTGTTTGCATTGTCTTGAACAACAGCATCATCGAAATCTTCAACCAAATAAACATTGTTTGTATCATAAGATTGATAAGCAGTAACGCTTCTGTTGTAAACAAAATCGTTGAAGAAAAATCTTGCATCAGCTCTATCAGTATAAACAAACAATTTTGGAGTGTAAGCAACAAGTCCATTTCTGTTTAATGTATACTCACCTTTTGTAACAAGGTCATTGTAATCGCTTGCGCCAATATATTCATTGTAAGCAAATGGATTATCAATTCTTGTCAAGGTGTCATAAGCATTGTTTGAATCATAAGAACCATAATAGTTAATTTGATTGCCGTAAATGATTGTCTTGTCATTGATTTCATCTGAAACAATGTTTGCGCTTTCGTCAATCACGCCATGATATAGTTTTTCTTCCGCAATGCAATAGTTAAGGAACTTGTTTCCGCATTTATAATAAATGTAACCGTTTTCCAAATCTGAATAGTAATATGTGTAGATTACATTAAATTCATCAGTGATTGCTTTTTTGTAATCATCAGCTGACAAAACGAAGTTTTCCTTTGAAATAGTTGTGTTTTTAATTGCAACTTGGTGAAAATATGTTGAGCCAACTGGCGCATTGATTTCAAGATTAACATCATATTCAACCATCTGATAAACTGCATAAACATAAATATCAGTGAATGCATGTGTAAATCTGAAATGAACAATTCCGTCATCACCAGTGTAGTAATAGAATCTTGAGTGCGCATAATCTAATGTGCCGTCAGATTTAGAATATGAATAAGTAAATTCGTGGTAGTAATAACCTGAACTTGAATCATAATTATTAAAGTATGATGTGTCAATATGTTCGTCATCAACATGATAGGTTTGATCATTTATTACATAAGAATATGTTTGATCAATCTTAACCCACCAACCAATAATATTATACCAACTTGCAACTCTCGTATTTTCTGAAATTGCTGTGAATGGATCAAAAGTCCAGTCAAAGTCTTCAGCATAAAGACGATTTTGAAGATGATATTTTTGGTCTGTTGTTGTCAAGAACACATAGTTTGAAGTTTGTTTTGTTGTGTGAGTGCCATTATATGTAACTCTCAAATCATAATCAAATGTGATTGTGTTTGAACCGCTTGTATAATAAGCAAACTTAAGTGATTCATCAATTCTATTGTATGTGTATCTATTGCCATCAACATAGTCAATGTATTGTGGGAATGCAGAAAGTTGATAGCTTGAAATTTGAGTTAGGATATCATTGCCAGAATACAATTTCTTGTTGACAATGTCATAAGTCAAATAGCTTTCGCCAGATTTGTAGTAATAGAATCTTGTTGTTTCGTCATTTTTAACGAATGTGTATGTTAAGCCTTCATAAACGAGATCAGCTTCAAGGTCATGAATCAAGAAGTTATTTTCTTTCAAAAGAAGAGATGTAATTCTTCCGGTGTAAACCTTTCCGCTCTTGTAGTTATATGTAACATAGTTTGTACCATTGATGTAGTAAGCATAGAAAAGTGCTGTTTCAACAGATTCAAACACATATTTTGCACCAGCAACAACAATTTGTTGTGGATAATTTGAAACAGGTGTTGTTTCTGTTACATAATAGTGACCTTTATCAACTTTGTTTTCATCATAAACAGTAACGGTGTTAGCATCTGAATCGTAGAATGATGAATAGTAAATATCTTTAATGTAATAAATAAAGAATGTTTCATCACCAACAAAATGCTTTGTGATTGATGTTCCAGCTGAAATAAATTTGTCGCTAGAAATCAAGTCTGATGTATACTTAAATGAATTGTTTTTAACAGTTCTTGTAACTTCATCATAATAGAAACTTTCATAATCTTCTTGGGTAAGACCAGAAATTGCCATATATGAAACATCAGAGAAGCATGTTCCGCTTGCAAGAACGCTCAAGTCATCGTTTGCAAAGGTTGGATCATACCAATTGCTGTTTTTAGAAATAGAGTTGTAATATCCCCTATCAATATACCAATCTTCAGAGTTTAATGCATAGTCAGGATTGCTGTCGGTGCTCTCTGATAAGTTATCATAGTTATTGTACCATCTAAACCATGCATAAGCTTTATAATGCTCTGGAACAGTGACTGTAACCCCTTTGCTTGCAATAAGCGAAGCAAAGTCTTCAAATGTCAAAAGTGTTCTTGTTTCTGCATAAGACACTGTAATATCAACAAACTTATCAATTTGATAGTTGTTATATTTGCCTGAATTTGAAGAATATGAAATGCTGTTTACTTCATTTTCATCGTCATCTGTTGCATAAGCAAAATAAAATCTATATGTATAAGTTTTTGCGGTCCAGTGAGCAAACAACTTAATCAAGTGGTCTCTGTGGTAAGAGATAATCAAAACTTGATTGTCACCTTCACCAACCAAACTATAAACAAAATCTGTTGTTCCAACAATTGCTGCAATATCATTTGCAAGTGTAGAACTTGAAATATCAATAGAATATAGATTATTTCCGAAGACATTTGCGTTTTTCTTGCTCAAAATGACTTTTGAAGAATATTTGAAATATGAGATTTCCAAAACTTCTTCACCAGCATCATTGGTGTAGATTGTCCAGGTAAAGTTAGAAGTTTTAACATAGTTTTCAATCTTGGTTAGCAAATCACTGCTTGTCACATCAAGTGTGAGAGAATCGTTTGAATATACATTTGTTCTTGTTTTCTTCAAAACAACCTTGCCGGTGTATGTGTTGCCAGATTGATGATAGTTTACTTCAAAATAAGTTGTTCCATTTTCTGAATAAATGCTGTAATCATAGTCATAAGTACCAACGATTTTAGCAATATCTTCATAAAGTGTTACACTAATTTTGTTGATTGTGTATTCACCGCATTTGAAAATGTTTTCAGAAATTCCTGTGAATACCATTTTTGTGTTATAGCCAGTTTCTCCAGCTGTTACTGAATATTTTTCTGGATCAACTGTGCCATGAGCTGTGTCAGATCTGTCTCTCAAATGTCTTGTTGTTTGATAGTTAGGATTGAATGGATCAATCAAAATTTCATCATCAACAGGAAGAGATCCAGCGCTAACAAGTTGTTGATAGAGCGCGTAATTGAGTGTTGGTGTTTCATTGTTATTCACAACACCAGTTCTGTCAATACCAGCAATAACAAGAGTGCTTCCGCCATTGACAGTGTCAAGTTTTGAGAAGTACCAACCATTCCAAGTGTAGCCATATCTTGAGATAATTGAATCATTCATGTTATCCCAAACATTAGTGTCAAATTTAACAGTAATGAGCCACAATTGGTCATCGCTTGAATAAAGTTCTGTGTTTCTGTCGTAGAATTGTGCATAAGATGTTGTTGAAACAACATTGTTGCGCTTGTCAATGCCGAGTTCTGGATCAACATTAACATTAAGTGCAATTGTGTAAGTTTCAGCTTCCCATCTAGCATAAAGAACAACTTCTCCGTCAAGGATTTGGTCTTTTAAAATTGTGTAGAAATTATATTCACCAACTGTATCATAAGTTACAGATGCCGATGAACTTGAAACGAATGATTTGCAGTTGTTAAATAGCGCAACTTGAGACTGATCAACATTTGTCCAGTCAGAGTTACTTGACCAACCCATGAATGTGTATCCAACCATATAGAATGGATAGAAATTCAAGCGGTTTGTGTATGTAAAGTCGTCATAAGCCAACGAATTAACATCAACAGCCTGATAATTAACCATTTGTTTGTGGAGTGCATAGTCAGGATTGTTTTCACGAGATGATGTATAAACTCTCACAACTTCGCCTTCGGTTTTATCATCAGCTTGAATGCTATTATACATATCTGTCAAATCACCATATCCAAATGTTTGGTTATAAACAAAGAGTTGATCTGTTTCCAAATCTTCTGTTGTTGATCTATCATTTGTTGTGTAATTTTTAACAAGATATGGATTTTTAACAGCGATGATTGAACCAGTTTCAGGAGTGAATGTTTTCAAAATCAATGGGCTTGAGCTGCCTTGTTTGTTAGACTTATATGTTACATTGAAAATGTCTGGAGTTGAGAAATATTCAACATTGTAACCTTCTTCCAAGTAACCAATAATGCTTCCAGAGAATCTGAAAGTATATTTTTTAGTTGTGGCATCATAAGAAGCATAGCCTTTCAAATTATCATTAAATTCCCAGCAACCTTCTGATTCATTGTAGTTTGCTGTCAAAACTGTATTTACATCGTCATAGATATATTTGAATGTGAAGTTGTCTCCGTCAATCAAAGCAATCAAGTTGACCATGTGATTATAGTTTGAAGTCATTGCAATGTTATATTTTCTGCCATAGAACTTGATAGCGGTCAATGAATAGCCATCAATCTTTGTGTAATTAAACTCAAGAACATTTCCGAAATAACTAATTCCTTTTTTGTTCTTATAGTCATAAGTTCTAATCACACCAGAAGTGAAGTCTTCATAGAATGAAGTTTGAATATCAGAAAGTGTTTGGGTATTGAACCATGTGTTTTCACTAAATGGATCAAGCCTTGAACCATAAATTTTTCCGTCAGTATCCAAAACATTCAAAAATGATGAAACATTTAAGTGGTTTGGCAAAATATTTACTCTAAACTTAACAAAGCTTCTGCCGCCATGAACTGGATTGATTGTAACGCCGTTGGTTTCATAGCCATAAACTGTTTGCATTGGAGTTATTGTTGAGATTGTGTAACGCATGGTTGTTACAGCAAGTTTGTCAATATCATAAACTCCTTCAACATTGTAGATATAAGAATCATCAATGTAGAATGTTGCTTCTGTTGTAATATAGTCAATTGTGTATTCTGAATTGAACAAATATGCTTTATGGGTGTAAACAAGCTCAATATATTGCATCTTTGAAATACGCTCGCCTTGATCGTTTACGCCGTCATCATATTCACCAAACACAATTTGATCACAGTCTGCCAAAATGTTATAGCCGTCGCTGTTTCTTGTGATGTGGAATTTCAAATTGCCAAGATTGATACTAGCAAATGAACCAGCCCATGTGAAGAAAGACCAGCTTTCAGCTTCAAGTCTGATTACATTGTGTGATTTGAAGAATGCATCAACATTGATGTCGTGATATAAACCAACAATTGTAACAGTGAGATTTGTTGTCTCTGTATCTTTTGTGAAATACAAATAACTTGTGTTATTTATGAAGTAATAGAATGATTCACCCACACCGCTCACATAGAATGATCTGTCGGTGTATTGATATGAGTAGTGGTAATTTCCGTTATCAACTCTATACTTTGTGTTGCCTTCGTCATCTAGATAAGATGAAATGCTATGTGCAAAACTGGTTATTGCACCATCGTTTGTATTGTTCAAAATATCATTAAGGTCAATTCTGTAAATTCTGCCTTGATATGTAACTGTCAAGTAATCAAGAACATAACCATTAGCTTCTTTAATTTCAATTGTGTTAGATTCTGTTGGCAAAATTCCAGTAATTGTGTTAGTGATTGAGCCATAAATGTTTCCAGCTGTGTATTCATCTAATTGTCCAGCTTTTGCACTTGGACTGATTGCAGTTGAAGTATTGATTGAGTTGCGAATATCAGTAAATGTTGCAACAACTGTTTTGTTTGCATTTTCAACTCTTGCATCACTGAAAAGAACATAACAATATTTTTGCTCTGTTGTGTTTCCGGTGTAAGTGTTGTATGCATTGTCATCAACATCACCAGTTGGATTTGTGCCGCTATTTTCGTCAAGATATGAGCAAACATATAAAATGAATGTTTCTGCACCGCTTCCAAGTCTGAAAGCGCTCTTGACATTAAATCTAATCATTGAACTTGGGTCTGAATCAAAGTTTTCAACATCAAAGAATGTGTAAGCATTGTTTTCACCACTTGCAAGTCTGTCAATTCTTGTTACATCGTCAGATGTTGAAGACATATTTCTCATATCAAATCTTGATGTAAATTGGTTGTAACCAGCATTAAAGTTATAAACCTTATCACCAATCTTGAGTGATGTGATATAAGATGAAATTTCAACAAGATTATAGGTGTTTGTGCCGTCACTGTGAGTGATTACATCATATTTTGGATAGAACACAACAATGTTTGTGTTTCCATAGAATGATGAAGAACTTGCAGCTCTTGATGTTAAGATGAATGATTGATTTGAAGAATACAAACCTTTTGAATCTTTAGGAACATACGAATAACCTGCTGCTGCATGGTTTACAGCACCATTTGTTGTGTCATCTCTATAGTTAAGGAATGTATATTCAACAGTGTCAAATGTCAAACGAATGATAGAGATATCATAGCTTCTTGAAGTAGCTTCATCTGAATAGTTTTCAGTGTCATTGCTGTAGCAATATCTGAAAGTAATTTCATAATAATATTTTTCTGTTGAGTTATTATGTTGCTCACCGCTTCTATCAATGCTGTGTTGGTTAGAAAGCACAACACCGTCTTCACCAATAGCAAAGCTTTCGATTTTTTCAACTTGATAAGTATCAACATTTCTATTGAAAATTGACTGTCTGTTTGAATTCATCAATTCATATATGTCAAGGAAATATCCAAGCTTACATGTGATTTTCAAAACAAGAGTTTCATGTTGACGAGTGAAAATTGCGTTGAGAGCTTCTTTGTCTGTGTTATAGATTGTGTCATCAATAACGGTAACATCTTGAACAGGGTCTCCGTCATTGTCGAAGCCAGTGTATGTGATTTTTTCAACATAGCCGTCCAAGTTATCGTTGAGATAATCATATCTTGAATCGGTTTTATTGTTTTGGGTTATTGAAGTTGCGTTGTCTGAAGCAACAAGTTCAAGTTCATAGCGGTTTACAACCAATGTGTAAACGGCATAGATGTATAAATCTCTATCAATGATTCTTGAGTTGTAACCAGCAGTCTCTGAATAATAGCCGAAGTTGTAACCTTCTGGGAAAATGTAATGCTCAACAGTTTTGTCATTTGCATCATATTTTGTTCCAGCAATATCGGTTACACCCGCATAATCTGCAACATAGTCAAAGTAAACTTTGTCACCAGCATCATTTTCATAGTAATATCTGTTTGGTCTAAGTGTTCCGGTGCCGTCAACTGCATATTCAATTTTGATTTGTTTATTAAATGGAGTTGTTGAAACAAACCAGCCATAGAACGAATAATTGGTAGGAAGTGCATCGTTGTAAAGCTTTGCAAGAGTTACAATATTGTCATATTTAACCTTTGTTTCATGTCCCAAGTAATCAACTTGTTTTGTGTGATATCCAGTGCCATTTCTATAATCGTTTGCAATTGCATTTTCGGTTGTTTCAGCGTAGTAATATGTATACGAATAAACTTCCTTTTTATAATAAGCATAGAAATAATAGTGGTCTTGGAAATAGATATCCCAGTGTTTAACAACGGTATAATCGCCTGATGTTGCTTGATATAGTGGGAAGATATAGTCATTTGTCAACAAGTGAAGTCCAGACTTATCTGCAGAAGAATCTGCATTTTCAGCACCAAATTCATTAACTTTATAGAATGTTGGAGCTTTTGAAATCAAGTTTTCATCAAGGAAATTATTTGCGTTGTAGAAATTGTAATAATCTTCGCCATTTTCGGTTACATGATTATCATAAATACCATTAGCATAATTATACTTGCCGTTTTCATGATTTGAGTAATAGTTAGTTGAATTAGTGTTTGATTTCGTTGAGAAGATCCAGTAATAGAAGTCATAACCGAATGGCAAATACTCTGTTCTTCTGTTCATTGCGTCATAGGTATAATAGTTCAAGTTATATCTATCAAAAGCAAGATTTAGTGGTTGATTGAATTTTTGATAGATTGTGATGAATTCATTGTATCTTGAGTTGATGTGATATTGTTCATCATCATATCTGCCCTGATCATCAACAAGACTTGTGTCATGATAATCTCTATTGCCGTCATAGTCTGAATAATAGAATGTCAAAGCGTATTCAACAGGAGCAAAGAATGCATAAGCATAAACTGAACTTGTATATCTGAAGTAGAAACCGTTTGAGTTAAACCAGTTTTGTTCATAATCTGTGTCGCTTTCGCCATTAACCAAAATTCCACTATCACTTTCATTGATGATTCTTGGGTCAACATCATTAACGATTCTATTGTTGTGATAGATTGCATTTGGATAATCGTTTCCACCAGCATTATAAGTTATGTTATAGTTTGCAGTTGCACTTGTTATTGTGAATGCCCCAACACTGCTTGCATCAATCTTTGTTGTTGTGACATACCAACCAACAAATCTGTATCCTGGCATGCTGATAACATGAGTGTTGATAAATTCATTGAATTTAACATTCTGAACAAGCTTGTTTGCTGAATGATTGAATGTGCTGTCAGTGTTTTCATAATATGAATAAACATCGTTTGCAAATTCTGTTCCAGCAACACCTGTGTTATAGTTTGTGTAATCATAAACAGAGTTGTTGTCTGTCCAGAAATAGTTGATATCATAACGATTTACTCTATAAATTGCATAGATATAAATGTTAGATGTATATCTGTAGTAGAATTCATTTTCATCAACGCCATCAAGCATATACGCTTGTTTGTACGCGCTGTTTGAAATTAGTGAATCGTTGCCAGCATAGCAAGCACCAGTAGTTCCATTTAATGTATAAGCATTTAAGTATTCATTTGTATAATGGTTTTGGCCATCATCGTCATTGAACTCTGAAGAATCCAATTGAACGAGTGAAACATAATATCCTTTGAATGTGTAGCCTGTCAAATCGTTATTGAAAGCAACTTGAACGCCATTTCTTGAATATGTGTGACCAATGTTTGTTTTTGTGAGATTGATAATATCGTTGAAATCAACCAAAGTGTTAGCAACTTCATAATATTTGTATGTGTGGTTTGCGCTACCAGAATAGTTGTTGATAGCATTATAAATTCTGATTGTGAATTGATTTACTCTATAGAATGCGTAAATATAAATATCGCTTGTGTATCTATAGTAGAAATCCTCTTCAAGCGCGAAGTTTTGATTGTAGTCATTTCCTAAAACAGAGTCAGAACCATTAACGATTCTTGGTTCTGGATAGTTTTTAACATAAACATTTCTATATTCGCTTGTGTAGTCTGAAACAACATAATTTCCGTCATGAGCAGACAAAAGTTTATAACCAACCAAGGTGTAGCCAATTGTTTCAAAGTTCACAGCTTGAGCAACGCCGTTTACTTGAATTTGATTTTGATTGTATCTTCTCAATATTGAGATTGAATCATTGAAACCAACTGTGAAATTATTAACTTCATAGTAGTTTGCAGTGTTGTTCACCATGTCTTTTTGGTTATTTTTAACATCGTAAACATGCATTGTGTAGGTTTCTTTGACATAGAATGCGTAAATGTTAAGTGTAACTTTTACAGATTCTCTGAAATAGAAATTTCCACCAACACCCCAGTCTTGAACATACATTTCACTGTCAGAGTTACCGGCATTGATGTAATCAAGATCATCATTGATTTTGTAAAGTGAATAGTTTGGCAAAGCTTGGAATGCTCCACCAACTTCTTCAATATAGAAACCTGCAAGGTTGTAACCAACCATATATGCAGTTTTGAATGCTTCAACACCAGCAATGTTAAGTTGATAGTTGTCGCCTAAATCAACGATTGAGATTGTTTGGTTAAATAGAATTGAAGGATTAGCATATCTATAGTATTCAGAAACAGTGTTTGGTTTTCCTGCTTCGTTGCTGATTGCGTTATAGAAATTAAGAGTATAAGTAATTTCTTCATAAACCGCATAGCAATAAAGATTTGCAACAATGCCATCAATTTCACCATATCTGAAAGCAAAATCTTTACCAGTAACCTTGTATTCATCATTGCTATCTACTGTCCAAATTGAGTTCCAATTTTGATAGTAAACATTTTGTTCGTAACCATCAACATTTTCTCTTTCATAGTCAGATGATTCAGCATAACTGAACATGCCGTCAGCAAAACTTACAGACATGCAAGACTTTGTCAAGAATGTTGTTGTGACTGTATCAATTGTTTGACCTGCAGCAAGTCTTGATGTTGAAACATACCAACCAAGCCATTTGTAGCCTCTCATGACTTTTGTTGTGTCATCGCTCAAGTGATAAGGTGTATAAATTTGGTTAAATTCAACTTCATCAACATGAGAAAGTGCTGTGTAATTTCCAGATTCGCCAAGGTTTCCAACATAGTTGTTTGTTGCATTATAATAAGAAATTGTTGTCTTTGGTTTTGAGAACACTGCATAAACATAAATTGTTGTTGCATATCTAAAATAGAAATCTGAAGCATCAATATTAAAGTTTTGATAGTAAGGTGCATAGTTATCAAAGATAACGCCGTTTGATGTGTCATAAGATTGCAAATACATTGCTGTTGGAGAGTTAAACTTTGTTGTGTAAAGTTCATTTTCAGAAACAAACCAGCCTTCAAACTTGTAGCCTGTGATTTTAGCACGGTTGATTAAAAGTCCTGTGTCTCCCCAACTCATCAAAGTGTTGAAGTAAATCTGTTCAATTCTTGAATCAGTGTAATTAACCCCAGATGCGTCATTTATAAAAGTGTCCGCATTGTTGTTTGTTGGAAGCATAAAGTGAACATCATATTTATTTGCAACAAAGTATGCATAAGCATAAACATCTGTGCTATATCTCCAAACAAACTCTTCAGCCTTTGTCCAATCCATTTCATAAGTGTAGTTTCTGATTTCATATTCCAAAGTCGATGGATTTTTAACATAATAACTTCCAACTTCTGATGCTGTGGTTACTTCAGTAATAACGACATTATTTTCAAATGGGTTCTTTTCAGAAATAAACCAACCAACAAATGTGTAGCCTTTCAAAACATCAGCATTTGTGCCTCTTAAGTTATCATCAGTAAAACTTGTGAAGCTTTGGTTAAAGAATGCTGAAACTGTTTGTTTCAAGTGATAGTGACTGGTGTTGTTCACAAAGCCAACATAGTTATTATCAGGCATCATGTAATGCACTTTATATTCTTGGGTTTCATAAATTGCATAAACATAAATATCATCTAGGAATCTGAACAAGAATGAATTTCCTGCTGTCCAGTTTTGCAAATAATCTCTGTTGTTTGTGCCATAAATGCTATCATCATAAGGATTGTTGATAATTGTTGCACCAAAATTATTGCTTGTTGAAATATACTTACTTGTTAGCATATTCATGTCAAGAGTGAAGTGCGAACCAGATGATGTTATTGGTGTGCTTGAAACATAATAACCAAAGAGTGTGTAACCATAAACATCACCATTAGAATTAAATCCAAAGTTGTAACCATTGATTGTGTAGTCAGCATAAGCAAATTTAACATTAAATGTGGCAGTATAATTTACTGCATTGTCGTAAGTGTCAGCAAAGTTAACATTACCTTCACCATTAGTGAGTGAATCATAATAGTGGATTGTGTATGTCTTTGGTTTGTAAACAGCATAGCAGAAAACATTTGATGTATATCTGAAATTGAATGAGTTGTTTACTTCCCAGTTTTGATAATAGTCACCAGAATCCGAAGCGAATTTATCATTATAAAGTGTGTCGCGAACAAGTCCAGAAATATATCCGTCCGATGTGATTTCAAGTGAATCAAGTTTAATTCTTGTGATTGTATCATCATATTTATTTGTCAAAACATTGTCAGTGAAAATGTAGCCACCATCAAAGTTTTGAGTTGTAACAAACCAACCAATAAAATTGTATCCGTCAAATTCTTTTGCGGTCTTTGGTTCATATTCAGCATTGAATTTAACAACATCGGTTCTTGAGAGCAAATAGTTGTTTGCATAGCCTTCATCTTCAACAGAGTTGTTTGTTGGTTCATAATAATAAACTGAATAACTATTAACAGTGTAGATTGAATAAACATCAATATAGTTTTCATCACCAGAAACATAGCAATCTGCAGGTCTAAAATAGAATGTGTTACCTACACTCCAGTTTTGGAGCAAAATATTAGAATCAATTTCACCTGAAGCAATAACAAGTGCATCATAAGGTGCATCTGTATATCTGTTGCAGAAATACTCTTTTGTGATGTTTGCAGGAACAAGTGAAGGAATTGCTGTTCCACGAAGGTCAACATAATATCCAACAGTTGTATAACCATTCAAATTATAAGCTGGAATTGTATAGTATGTGTTAAACTTAATTTTTTCAGATGAAACATTGACATATTTTGAACTATCGGTTGAAATATCGCCAAGCATGTTTGACTTCATTTCAAAATATCTGATTGTATACTCTTTTGCTTTATATGTTGCGCAAATAAACAAATCATAAGTATGATTCCAAGTGCCTTCATAATCAAGTTCAGTAAGCTCATAGTCATAACCATGAGTCAAAACATTTGCTTGCCTTTTGTAAATCGTCCACTTGTCAAATTCATAGCCAATTGGAGTTTCTAACAAATGACCTTTTGAACTTAAAGTTGCAAGAGTTTCATAGTTAAAACTTGTTCCAAATGTAACAACATTTGTATAAAGAGCTTTATAGAGTTTTGAGCTATCAACAAATGAATTAAAGAATTGGTTTACAGCAAACGAATAATTGTTGCCTTGTCCAACGCTATATTCATAGTTATAGAACTCATCGCTTATGTCCATATAATTGATATAATATTTTGTTAAATCATAATAAGCATAAGCGTAATAGTAGTAGTAATATTTTCCGTCTTCTTCATCAAGTGTTGGGCTTAAGGTAGGATCAAACCAATCAGTGCTTGAATAGTCAAAGAAAATATTTTCGCCAGCTCGTGCCGTTATTGCATGTTTTGCTGGGCTAACAGATGTTTCGTTTTCAGTAATCTCTAAAAGCGAATCGAATGAAGAAAGTGGTTTTGATGTGAGATACCAGCCTTCAATGTGATAGCCATCGTTATAGAAGTTAAGTGCTTGGTTTGAGCTTGTTGTATCTTCATAAATATTGAGTTTATATGTGTCACCAAGTTTAATTGAGTTTGATGTTGAAACTCTGTAATAGTTTGAAGATGTAAGCTTGTTGATGTTGCTTGATGTGTAAGAAACACAATATCTAATTTTGTAGGTTGTAAGCTCGCAAATTGGATAGAAATAATAAGCAATGTTTTCTTCATTAACAATTTCAGTAAAACTTGTATCTGTGTATTCTTTTAGTACCTTTGAAGAAACTTCAATTCTAAAGTTTTCATCAAGCTGTCTGTTGATATCTTCTTCAGTGAATACCCATGAATCTTTTGATTCTTCTGGGAACGCGTTTTCAACCCTTCCGTAGAAACCAACAAGTTTTGTTCCCTTCATAATTCCATGAGCGGTTTCATCACTTGACTCATAAATTTTATCTTTTGGTTTAGCATCTCTTTCATAATTTACAAGAGTGTTATAGTCAACCAAAACATCATAATAGCTGAATGAATAATTTGAAAGATTTCCGTTAACTGGATAGTTTCTGAATGAAACAATGTGGTTTACAAGTGTCAAATAATTTAAGCCATTTGCAAATGAACCAAGAGATTTAACAAGGTCATTAACAGTATTGTATGGTGAATAGAAATATCTAACAACAATTTTGATTGGAACATAATAAGCAAATGCATAAGCGTCATCTTCATAGTTCCATGAAACAATTTGATTGTATGGTTCTGTGGCTGTGTCACTTGCATCAACCAAAATTGTAGGAGTGTTTGAAGTTCTTGGTGAATTGTAAACATCATCAAGGTCAACACCGTTTGCAGCTTCAAGACTATTGAAGAAATACCAACCAACAAATTTATAACCATTAGGAATAGTTAAACTCATTCCATCGTTTCTAGGAATCAAAAGGTTGAGCGATTCATCATAAACAACATCAACTTCATCATATTTTGTGTAAAAGTCTCCAGAAATAAGGTTTGCTCTGTCAATTTTATTCTGAATTGATGTGTAGTAATTTATTGTATAAATATTCTGTGTCCACTTTGCAGTGAATGTAACAGTTGCACCATGTGTGAAGTTGAGATTCAAAACATAGAATTTTGTTCTAAATCTGTCAACATCAATCGTGTTTTCTCTGGTTGTTGTTGAAACATCGCTTGTATAACCAAAACTATGCGCATTGTTATCAAGTCCTGTGATTGTCCAACCATTAAATGTCCAGCTTGTTTTTGTAACAATAGGAATTTCTGTAACTTCAAAACATTTCGCAAAGCTTGGAGCGGTTTCTGCAAAATTTCCACCTTCAAGAACATAGTTGATGTTATAGGTGTTCACTTCATAATAGGCTTTAACAGTAACCGATCCGGTTGTGTCTCTCAAATTGATAATTTCAACAAAATTTGAATCAGGGCTAACTTTGTTTGCCCAAACAAGTCTCTTGTAGTTTGAACCAACAACAAAATCAGTTTTTGCATTTTCCATAACGCTGGTTGAATCACAACCAAATCTATAGCTTTGTGTAACTGATGATTCGTAGCCGTAAATATCCCAACCAACAAAGTGGTAACCAAGTGGAGATGTTGGCTCATAAAGTGTGATTGAAGCGGTGCTTGAGTTTGTAACAACAAAGTTCTTTTGATTGTCATAAGTTCCGTTTCCTGAATCAACAGTAACGGTTGTTGTGTCAAGTTGTTCATATCCAGCAAAAACAAATATAACATTGCTGTTAAAAGCAGACATATCAACGGTTTCGCCAATCGCACCAAGTCTTGTTAAATTAACTGACAAATCACCACTTGCATATTCACTAAATTTCTTTGTTGGATAATCTGTGCTAACATACCAAGTTGTGAGTTGTCCATAGACACATCTGTCACCCAATGGCAAAACAATTGATCTGTTTGAAACAGAGTATGTTTTTGTAGTGATACATGTTGACATCAAATTGATTTGATTTGTATATGTGCTGTTTGTTGGAAGTGTGTAAAAATAAACATAAGTTACAACTGAAAATTGTGAAGCAGTTGTAAGCGAGCAAGAAAATGATTTTCCACCAATTGGAATTGTGTAAACAATTTGTCCATTGCTGTTAAGTTCAACAGTGTAAGTCACACCATTGTCTGCTGTGTCAGCAACACCATTTGCATAATGCACAGCATTGCTTAAAACTGAAACATTGTCACCCAAAACTGAAGTCTTTGTGATAGATGTAACATGATAGTCATTTGTTGAATTGCTAATCTTGATTGAAGCAATATCAATTTTCCAACCCTTTGTCATTGTGATAACTGTTTGATTTGTTGAAAGAGCAAATGTTCCAATCACAGTGTTGTTATATCTGATATTTTTTGAGCTAGCTGAAGCATAAACTTCAACTTCGCTTGAGCTGCAAGAACTTGCGGTATATTCCCCTGCCGAATAGTTGATTGTTTGATTAGAAAGTGTGATGTTATTTATGCTTGTTGCAAAAACGAGCGCACTGTTTTTGTAAAGAAGCAAGTTTGCAGTTCCAGTTTCACTTGAAAATTTTGTGATAGCATTTTCAACAATAATTGTGTCAATATTTTCAGCAAGCTTTTCGCCTTTATAGTTATAAAAATTATAGCCACTTGCAGTTCTTGTGTAATAAATTCCAGCAAAAGTTTGTAAATTTTTATTCAAATTATCAACATCGCCAGAAACAAGTTGTTCGTTTATTTCGGTGAATTTTTTTGTTTTAATGTTGAAAAGCGAAACACTTTCATTATTTCTTTCTACAATTGCAAATTCACCATTCAAATACAAAACATTTGTAATATTCAAGTCGCCATCACTTTCACTAACAACCAAGTTGCCTTGATAATCAATAAAATAATGAAGACCTGTGCCATTTTTCTTTACAGCAACATAATCACTCTTACCGCCCATAACAAATGCATATTTGTCACTATCGTTAGAAAATTCAAATGCTTTTTTGGCAAGTTTTGTGTTATCAACAGAAATTAAAGCTGAACCAGGATTTTGCAAATAGTATGTTGTGTAAGAAATTGTTTCAGTAGCCTTTTTATTGCCTTTGTTAATTTCGTCTTCTTTTACGAGTGAGCTTGATGAATAAATTTCATCTTCGGCATTGCCAATAAATTTAACAACCAAGTTCATGTTGTAGTCATAATAAGAAACTTCACAGTCGCTTGTATCGCCGCCCTTTATAAGTATAACTCTTGAGTAACCTTTGATACCTGAACCATAAATTTCAGTTGCTGAATCTTCAATAAAACTACAAACCGCATCATAACCAGCAGTGATGTTATAAACCGAAACATGAACATCAGCGCCGTCAAGTTGAACGAGTTCATAAGAATATGTAACACCTTCTCCAACAATTTCTTTTTCAAGCAAATATTTATCTGCGCCAATGTAAATAACAGTTTTGTCATTAGCAACATCAGAGATTTTTATTACATTGTTTCCAACAAAGCCAATGTAAACTTTTGAATTTAATTCATAAGTGAAAGATTTTTCATTAAATTTAACACAATCAACATTATCAATTCTTGTTTGATAAGTTTTTGCTTCAGTTCCAAATGATTTAATTTCTAGAACAGTTTCTGAAGAAGAATTTGTGTAAATCAAACCAAAGTAGTTATCTCCAACAAAACTTTGAACTGGCGATTCTTCTGAAAAAGTCTTTTGAGCAAGCAAAGTAACCTTTCCCTTTTCGTCAATGCTGATAGCAGACCAAACAAAATAATTTCCGGTTGATGTGTTGTTGAATTTTTGTTTAACCACAACAAGGTCATTTTGGAAAGAAAAATTTGTTTCAAGATTTTCATCAGCATTTTCTTCCAGAGAAATTTCACTTACGCCATTATCAGTTAAAAGATAAAGTGATTCAAGTTCTGGATTTGATGTTTCTTTCAAAACCAAAATATTTTCATGCACAAAGCTAAACTTTTTGTTTGAGACACTAGAAAATTTGTTTGCAGGTGCATAGTAAACATTTTGACTATTAGACTCCGTTGACTCAATTGCAGATGCAAACGATTTTTGCGAATTCAAAAATAGTTGAGCTTCTTTGTTGCGATCAACTTTGTTTCCATCATCATTATTTCCAACCACAATTGCACACACAGCAATAGCAATCACACAAACAAGTGCAATAGCAATGGTTAAAATACTCTTTACTTTTCTTGATAATTTTTTCATAAGAAATTCCTCTTCACTTTCTTTTGAATTTAAAGCCAAAAATTCCAGCTAATAATATACATTATTAGTATATCAAAAACCCCTAGTTTTAACAAGAAAAACTATGAAAAATTACCAAAAATTTTTAAGATTTTTATTGTTATATTTTTATAATTATATTTTTAAAACAAAAACATTTTGTAAATTCGGCAAATTTCGGCATTTACAAGTTTCACCTTTTTGTTGAATTTCTTAAACTTTTATAAATTTTATTTTAGTGAAAAATAACCAAAAATTTGATAAAACAACTCATATTTCTTGACAAGGTTAAAATTGGCTTTTGTAAGCCATATTTAATTATCAGTCAATGTTTTTCTCACAAAAACAAACATCAAAGCCCAAATTCCCCCATAAAAACAAAATTATTGCATTTATTTCGCACGTATCACCTTTCAAAATCACCAAAAATTAAAATGTAAACAAAAAAACACCACAGCCTATTGCCGTGATGTTTTTTGCGTTATTCGCTATTTCCAGAATGAAACATAAGTTCTATATCTCGTGTAAACATAAGCTTTCCCGGTTCTGTTTTGAGTGCTTGGTAAAACAATCCAATAATTCTCATCTTCATAGCCAGAAATGAGTGATTTATCATAATAATCTTTTGAATATTGTTGCGTTAGCAAATATCCATCGTCAGTAAATGTATAATCATAGTAGTATGCATTAGTTCTATAATTATACATCAAACAACTTTCGCTTCCCTCAACAAGATTATCTTCTGTATCGTACTCTTTGATTTTTACAAAAGTTGTAAAGATAAGATCATCTATACTTTCGCTATTGAAATCAGTTTGGAATTCTGCATGAAGTAGACTGCTAGCCTTTATTTCACTCACTGAATAATAATGAACTTTGTAGTAATTATAATTTAGTAATTCTTCGTCAAAATGCTCTTTATGCTCTGCTTGTTTTGCATAAATAATACTACTTGTAACCATTTCATCAAGAACTTTTTCTCTATAATTTTTCAAAACTTCATTATATCTCTTTGTGCGATTTGAAGCTATGTTAGCATTATAGTATTCATTGTAATATGAATCATAGTTTGTAGCATAATTTGTGCCATAATAGGTGTTTATATCATCCACATAATCAGTATATATTTTATTACATTCTTCATTATACACTTCATTAAATTTTGAATTATATAATGTATCATGCACTGCATCATATTCTGTTTTATATTTAGAATCGTAAGCCGCCTTTGCTTCTTCTGTTGTTGGATCTTCAAAGTTAGCTTCAACATAAGCCGTTGCTTTTTCTGTAGCAATTGAACTAGCTTCTGCTTTTGCATAAGATTCAGCAACACTTTGTGCATAAGGATCAATAACCTGATTCTTCACATCATTAACCGAGTCGTTATAAATTCTTGATTCAGCATTAGATTTAGCAGCTTTTTGTGTATCACTCACTGCCAGTGATTCTATTCTTGTTCTGTCAGCATCTGTAATTCTATTTGCTGCTTCAGTATTTGCTGGGTTGTAGTATATATCTTGGTAACCCCTGCTTGGCGACCTAAGCCATGTTTTAATTATATTATAATCCAACGGATATGTTCTGCTAATCGTCGCATAATCACTTGAAGCATACATTTTTGTGCTTGAACCAAGACTACCAAAATAATAATATGTGCTGGTGGTATAACCACTCTTGAAATCAATACCATTGCAAACACCATCATAACTTTCGCGACTCTTAATATAAGACCCACCATTGATAGTGCTGTATAACATACCTGCTGTGCTATAAATTTTATATAACCCATTATATTGATAGCTATTTGAATAGTTCGAATCTTGTGGATCTTCTGTTTCAACAATAACTTTCTTTGGGCCACCTGATGTGAGAACATAGAAGTGTGCAGCTTGATTTTCATCATCAGAAACATACAAGAACATGCCAATGTCGGTATTTTTCTTTACCTTGTAAGCATAAATATCTTTCACATCACTTTTTGCACTCTTGATGATTGTTTCTTCTGACGACCTGTCGTCAAGCAAGAAATCACAAGGATTAAGCGATTGATACTTTGTTTGATCGCTATCAGATCCCAAATAATTGCTTGTTGAATTTTCAAAGATGCTAAAGAAATTACTTCTCCAAGAAGCACTTTCATTTGGTTCGCCATATCTTACCAAATTATATTCCGTCATTTTTTGGTCATTTACAAAATAATCAACCATTGAATAAGCCATCAGATACAAACCATACATATTGGTTTCTATCTTTGTTCCCGACGCCATAAATACATACTTGTTTGCAATTGAAATTGCCGAGCTAATGCTATATTTGTATGAAGAATAAGACGAAGTTGGAGCATAACTAGCAACAGTTGTATAATCATTTGTATAACCATAAGCTGGTCTGTTTACATTTGAATGATATTCAAATGCTTGGCATTGAGTGAGCTGGAATAAATAGTAAACCAAAAGCTGCTTGTTTCTGGTCAAACCTTTATTTTCATGAATAGTTTCACCATATTTATCAATTTCTTCATAAGCTTTTTTATAAATTTCCCAGTTTGAACTTGTAAGTTCAACTTCTAGTGGAGAGTCATAAATATCAACTTTTGCATCAACTTTTGCAATTCCTTGAACAGTGATTTGGTCTTTGTTTTTATCATAAACCAGTGTTATCTTTGCCGAACGATAAAATTCAACATTGCCAGGTTTTACATAATAAACATAGAATGTAATCTGACCATCAGTATTTTTATTAAACTCATAAGAGAACAAATTATATTCTTGATAAATTACATCATCTTCTTTGCCACTAACAACAATTCCGCCGCCACGCTTAACTTTTTTGCTAGTAATAAAGTTTGTGTTAGTAATCAAATCTTTACTAAAATTCAAATCATTTGAAGTGCTGTAATAAATTGTATAGCTTGAGTTTGTTTCAAAAATGTTAGACTCAATCATATTACTATTTGAAGTAATATTGAATGTGTTTCTATAGGTGTTGCACGCAACGATTTCAAGTTTCATTTCTTCGTAAATTGGAATTGCATAAACTGTTTCACCTGAACCAAATTTTGACTCAACATTAAGCATCTTGAAGTCTCTAACAACATAGCCAACCTGTGAACCAATATCAACACCAAATTGAACTCTAACAGCATCAAGAATTGTTGGCTTATCACCACTAACTGCAATGTCTGCATATTTGGTAAAGAATTTGCCCTTATAAACAGTCATTCGATACTTAAGCAAATCAAGTATTGATAAATTTTGAACATATGAGTTATAAATTGTGTCAGCAGTTGCGGAAGTGTTTGTGATATAATTTCCGCTAGTGTTTAAAAGTTTATTTAACGAAAGCGCCGAATAAATATCACCAGATGTTGCTTTAAATGAGTTTGAACCATAATATTGCAAGCCATTATATTTCTCATCAAGCGTTCTTAATTTCATTTGGTTTAGCTCTGTGTTAGTTATGTAAATGTAACCCATAAATTGTTTTGTTACATCACCATACCACTCTGCTATTGAAGGGCTTGGAAGCTCACTAATTGCATAGTTTCCATCAGCTGCTTGATATACTTTTGAACCAGCAACACCGCTTGTGTATTCAAGCTCATTGTTTCTATATTGAACATACTGTTTGATGTTATCATCCCAGTAATGGAACAATATTTTAGTTGGTGCATTTTCATTTATGAAATATCCATAAATTACAGTATTTTTCTTAATAGCAATTGAATCGTTATATTGTTCAAGTTCAACATAACCCCTTGAATCTCTATAAAAACTATACCAGTTTTTAAAAGTATATCCACTAACTTGAGACTGAATTGTTGAAAGAGCACCATGATATGCCCTAATTAAGGTTGAAGCATTAGTTCCGTTATAATAATTTGAATTATAAAGATATTTCATGCCATAGGTTGATGGAAGGTCAGTTATTTGCCCAGCAATAGTACTGTTACTATTTGTGCTGTTTACAAAGTAATAATAAGGAATATTATATGAAACAGTTGGAAGAATAGCACAGTTTGTTGAAATTGTTGACATCCACAAATTTGCAAAGTTGATGTTTGAAATATATGGATCACCATAAAGTCCCCTGTTTTCAGGATAATAGTTTGAAGACAAAAGCATATCATTTAGAGTATAGAAATCAGTCTTAACTACGCTATCATCACCCAAATCTTTGCTGGCAATAACACTATAAACTTCAACAAGATATGTTTGAACAGAATATTTGCAAGTGATATTAACCGAGCACATAATATCCTGCATTTTAAGTGTAACTTTATTTACATCTTCTCTTCCTTCATAACTATCACGTTTATACAAATCCAAACTGCTATCATTTGATGAAATGCTATACTTATCGAGAATTGACAGTAAATCAATACCCCTTAAATAGTTTTTAACATAATTTGTTTCATTTGCAGTGCCAACCGCAGTGCTTGACTGGACACCATTAACAAGTATTGATGTTATGGTTATAACAAATCGATCATTTCCGCTATCCCAAGTAAATCTCAAAACAACAGTGTTATGAACCATTGAATAAACTGATGAGTTGCCCAAATTAGACTCGTTTAAAGTATCAAATTCAAGAGTCATTTCAGACAAATATCTTCCATTGAAATATGGCAAGAATACACAATTAAGTGTTGAATAAAATCCAAAGACCATACCAACATCCGTTGATAATTCATTGTCAATCTGACTAAATTTAATCTTTTCTGAATCACTTGCTAAATTATCTTGTTTTGCAATTGTGTAGAAACCAGCCAAACCATTGTTTTTATCGCTGGAATTTCCAATATTGTTTCCATTTGTAACAAATGCTGTCAAGTTTTCACGACGCGACCAATCAGCATAAAGAGTAAACTCTCTTGATGTTTTGTTTATAAGCGTATAGTTTCCAAATCCCAAACCAATAGTTGTTCCACCAAGCACACCATAAGAGCTAATAACTCCAAACAAGCTTCCGTCTCTGGTAGAGTTACTATAAGTTACAAGAGTTGTTACACCACCCGCTGATGAAGTTAAAAGAGTGTTTCTTCTAGCCGAATACAAAGCAATTCTAAGGGTTTGTGTAATATCAACCCTATTTCCAAACGAATTTGAAACATAATATGCCTTGCCGTCACTATCAAACCTGATAATGTAACGATTTATAACATTTCCAGTAGCGTCTTTTTCATTGTAATATAAGAAGGTTTTATCAAAAGTAATAACATCTAAAAATGAGTTTGAATTTTGCAAGTAATAAACAACATAATATCTTACATTATTGTGAATAATGAATAAATAACTTTGATTGCCAACGGTTTCACTGATAATTGGGAATGTTTTGTTAGTATAACCATTATTATTAGTCTTATAAGCATTGAATGAAACAGTTCCAAAGTTTGAACTAATTGCTTTATCATTTAGATCTTTTAAGTTTTTATAATTGCCTGAAGAATTAGATTCGCCAACAAACTTTGTGTTCTTTAATTTATCATAAAAATCTTTATTAAACACATCATCCAGACATTCAACACTTTGATCCATTGATTCATACGACAAACCATTAAGTGTAAAAACAGTGTTTAGTGTGTTTGATACAATATAATTGTTTTCTGCTTTTGTTTTTGTGTACATCAAACCAAGGAAATAATATCCCGCAGAAGTCAAGAACAAGTCTTTAAGATAATAATAGTGATTACTATTGTTAAATGCGAGTCTCGCCTTTTCAAATTTTGTGTCAAAATCAATTTCGAAGCAAACATTTGCAACAATGTCGTTGTAATAATTTTCTGTGTTAAGCCTATTTGTGAAGAACTTACTTGAAACACCAGTGAATGTTTTGCCTGCATAAGCTCCTTCATAAAGCATCAAAGCAAAACTTGAATCTTTCTCATAAAGATTTTTTAATTCTTCTTGAGAAATATTTAATGAAACAGTAATTGAGAATGTTTGAACTCTCCAAACTGGGAACAGATAAATATATCTATATTCTTCATCTTCACTGTCGCCGAGACCTTCAGCTTTCCCACTTTCGTTCAAAATCCAACTAGAATCTCCAGCACTAGCAACACGATTTCCGTCTATCATCAAAATATTTGATTCAATATTACTTGAATTACCAACACCTGTAAGTTGTGCGTATTGCGCGAGTAATTCTTTGCACAAGTAATTCACAGAGCTAGCAGAGTTAATTGTATCAGCCAAATATGCAAAATCGCCATCAACTGGCAAATGGTTAAAGCTCCAACCAACAAAATCGTATCCAATTCTTGTTGGGAGTGCAATATCATTTAAGTCTGTTTGAAGTTCTGTGCCATTAAAGTAATATTTCTTTCCAATCAAGCCATTTAAGCTTGTTTTGTCAGCAATAGTTGAACCAACTCTGTCAACAGAATAAGCTGCTTCCGGATCAAGAAAATCATAAATTGATGTATACCTGTTTTGTGACCAGTAAGCATAAAGTTTAATAATTCTCAAATTCTCTGCGGTCTTATTTAAAACAAGCTTATAATTTCCACTAGAACCAGTGATTGTGTAACCTTTATCACTAATGCATGTATCATAGTAAGAAAATACAATTGGCTTTGTAAAATTACCAGCATACAGCGGATTGTTATTTGCATCAAGTGCAAATGAGTTTAAGTAATCACTCACTTGAACATAACTAAATGCTCCAATCAATGCACCTGATCCAGAGATTTCCGCATTATCATTGCCACCAGACAACGAATAATCATAGAAATAAACATAACCGGTAGCAGCACTTAAACTTGAATCTGCTTTATGCTGACCAAAATAAGTAAATGGCTTTGATGTAATATTTTCATCAAATATTGAATCTCTCATAACTTCCAAGAATGCCTTATTGAAAGTTTGAACTTGGTTTTTGTTTGTTGAGAGAATACCAAGATTTACTTTGCCTTGCGACTGCAATTTATTGATATAAGATGACTTAAATACAAGTGTATTTAAGCTGTCAGTTGTAAGTGTTCCACCTTGTCTAATATCGGTCATACTCTTGTAGTACCAACCAAGCCAAGAATAGCCAAACATATCAACAACCACTTGAGAAATATTGTTCGAATTCGCCATATTTGAGCAATCATAAGGAGCTCTTTCATAAGAATACAACAAGTTCAAGCCATTATTTTTTGAGAAATACCAGTTGCTTGTATCAAATGTTACATAGCAAACAAAAGTCTGTGTATTTTCTCCAACTTTTGTCCTAAATCCAATCATATCTGAAGTAAACTCAGCAATAAATTGGTTAGAATTGTTATAGTCAAGATAATAGTTGTCGCCTTTAGAGTTATTCACATCAAATTGAATTGTGTATGTGTTAGCCTTAAACAAACTATAAAGGTTTATTTGTCTATCAGTACTAAACTTGTTTGTTTTTCCAATAGTATTTGCAAATAAGTCAACATAGTTACTAAAGAAATTATAGTTTTGAGCATAACCATGGCTAGAATCAGAGTATCCGGTATCAGTCATGAAATAGCCATTTGCAACATAGAACGCATCGCCAGGCATTCTTCCAACACCCGTGTATGCCTTATAAAGATTTGAGAACAATTTTGCATTATCAAGACCAAGATTACCTTCTTGCACAAAATATGGAAGCACATCAAGATAGCTTGATTGCGTTCTCCAAATTGAAGCAGTTGTTGTTCCGTTGCCACCACTATATCTAGATTTACTTAAATCATCGTCTTTAAATGTATAACTTCCCCAGCCAATAAATGTATAACCAGGAAGATCCATAATGTAGTTTAGTTTTGTTATAGAGTCATAGTAGAAAGTTTGAGATTTTGTACCCTGTGAGTATTTATAAGTTCTATTGCTTGAAGTGTCAGTAATTGTCATTTCACTTTCTGTTGAAACATTTGTCAAATCATAGCTTTTATAAACAATATTGTAGTTCAATGCCTGTGAAACAAAAGCAACTTTAATATTGTTTGACATCAAACTTACAGTGTTTAGTCTGTTTTCAAGATCAGATTGTTCACCACCTAGCGCAGCAGGAATAAATTTTATGCAACCTGTTGTTTGATTCGATTCATTGACAGATTGATAATAAATATTAAATGTGTAGGTATAGCCATTATCTGCAACGGTTAAGGTTGAAACATATCCCGTTGAAGGATCAACTCCACCACTTAAAAGCGATTGAATATCTATTGCATAATAAGAACTAAAGTCCGCAATTTCAATCAAAACATATTTTAAATAATATCCCGCAATCTCATAATAATCCCAGCTAAAATCAAAGCCTTTCATTTTTTGTGATTCAATTTCAGAAACTTCACCTTTTCGATTAACCCATGTTTTGTTTATAAAATTACCAATATCTTTATCCCAATAGTTATATTGAATATTAGATAAGATAACATCATTAAACCATGAATTTGTCTTGTTTTTATCATCAAGTTGATAAACGAAATTATTTCCGCCCGCATCATAAATAGAAAGTCTTGAATCACCACTTAAAAATTTATATTTTATCTGCGTATCAGTTGATTCTTTTATAAATGAATCTGTGTGCGAAGGTTTGCTTTCATTTATGGTTCTGTTAAGCACATCATTATATAAATATGAATCTGTGTTTACATCAATTTCATTTTTGAAAGCTGTCAATGCAACAAAGAACTTGAAGTTGCTTTCATTTTGATCAATTAAATTTTCAAAATATTCGCCGTTAAAATAACCATTATAGTCTTCATCCACAAGATTGCCTGTGAACATATAAACCATTTTATTCGATTTTATTCGATTTGAACCAGTAATTTTTTCATTGTTATAAGTTCTACCAGAATATTTTTCGAGATTTTGAAATACATCGCTTGAAAAATCTTGATTATAGTTGGCTGTCGTTTCGTTATAGAATCTACCATTCGTGAAATAAACCGAATAATCTTCATGGGTTGCCATAACATGTAAACCATACTTAATTCTTGAGCCAGTGCCATAGAAAATCACACGAATTGTTCCAGATAAAACACCATTTTGAGTTTTTGAAGGATAATATCTTGCAACAAAAGGTCTCGCAGCATCTAGTGTGAAGTCATCAAGAACAAAGTTGCCCTCACCATCTAGTTTTCTTGTGAAAATATCAAGATAAGAATCACTAATGCTTGTGTCAGTGCAAATATTTATTGTTTTATATTTTTTGCCCGTATCAGTAGAGTTGATGTTTTCTTTCAAAAGCGGATTATATCCATCAGCTTCACCATTTTCAAAAACAAATTCTGTGTAAGATGTCGTTTCAATATCAATTTTAACATCTTCATAAAGTCCTGACAAAAGCAAGAAAATTTGCTCAAAATTATATGATGTGGTGTCACCATAACCCCAACCAAGTTGGTTGTAATAGCTATATTGCAAACCTAATCTATTGTTTGAATTTGAATTTAAATCATAGCCAAATGTTGTTGATGTGTCATCATCAAGCAAAACTTTATATTTGATACTTGAAGTCAAAACACTGTTTTTTGAGCTCGTGTAAACATAGTTCCCTGAATTTGGATAAAAGTTTAGATCTTCAAAACTTGAATCTAAATCAATAGTGAAAGAAATGACATTTACAAGCTCCTCTTCATGCTCAATTTCGTCACCACCAACATATTTATTTCTTCCAACATAAATCTTTATAGTTTTTATAATATAACCGTTATTTGCATAAATATTAAATCTTCTTGTGGTTGTTGGATAAAATGATAATGTGCTTTTCCATTTAAGTGAAGTTAGTGTCGGATCGTTTAAATCTGCAACCAAATCTCCATCAATATTTTCATAGAATGTGAAGTCATTGATATCATCACCAATTTGAGAGAATAACTTGGTTGTATCCTTTGTATATTTGCTATATCTTGAAATGCTATCTGTTGCATAAGAAACATCGAATGAACGAACTGTTGCGTCATACAAATCATCTTCCAAAACATTGATATCCATTTGACTTTTTAGTCTTTTGAAATTGATTGAAATCGCGTAATTTTGATTTGAACTACTCAAATTGCTTGTGCATTCATCATAAATCAAAAAGTATCTTGTGTAACCTTCTTCATTTCTTGCAATATACAAATAATAAGTTGTTGCACCAACTTTTCCTGAAACAACGTTGATATTCAATTTATATGCATCATTTATTGTATACTCTTCGCCAAAATAATTAAATATTTTACCAACACGACTGCCAAGCCTTGAAATATTTGAACCACTCGCCTGTCCTTCACCTGAAGCAATAACACTATTAAGCTTGAAGTTGCCATAATACTTTCTGCTGCCATCAGACAAAACTTCTCTGGTTAATTTATCAAACGAAAAGATTGTATTACCAATAATCAAGCTTGACAAATAATATTTTAGTTCATATCTATCACCATAAAGTGTTGCATTGCTTGGAGTGCTTGACAAATAAATATTCGATTGTTCTGGTTCAATTGAAATAACCCTTGTATTGTTATATCCAATTTGAAAATTGCTAACTTCCTGTTTACGATGATAATATAAAGTCTTATTGTTATAATAAACAACAAATCCATTATTAGATTCAAAGTAGCTATTTTCATAGTCAGATTGCACTCTTTCGCTTAATTTAAACGTACTTGCAAAATTATCACAGTACACATAATAATATTTTCCATTAACCAGTCTTTCATTAAAACCCTTATTAAGCTGATATATGTGACTGTCACCCATATCAAGAATCAAACTATTGCACATTTCTGAATCTAAAGAAATATCAACTTCACCGCCAGGATATGTGTTCTGCGCTGGATAATAAATCAATTTTGTATCATTGTCATAAAATGCATAGAAGTTTCCATCTATTCTAGGAGTCTGTTTTGCAAAAACTTCATAAGTCAAGTTTTCAACAAAGAATGCTGGAACATTACCACTGCTATACATCAAATAATATCCAGAAGCAGCAGTGCCTGTCCATTCTCCAGAAAACAGATATCTTGTGGTTCCAAGCCAAATATAACAAGCCTTTCCAGTGCTAGGTGTCTTTCCTTCTAAACTAGAAAGTGATTGAGCAGAAATGATTGAAGCTCTGTTGTAATAAATATTTTCTCTGTCTGGATTTTCTTGAGAAATTGAAACAAATTCTGTGTCAATTGAATGTGCAGCAAGTGTGCAATCAAGTGTGAAACCAGTTGTTCCATTCAACTCTTGCTTACCATAATCCAAGTCACCAGGATCTGAAAGGTTTGTAATGCTGATATCAAGTTGGCTCTTATCTTGAGAGAAAGTAAACAAGTTGTGTGAATAAGATGTATTAACACTTCCAGATGCACCTGAATTGTAAGGATTAGAACCAAAAATAAAACCTTGAGAATTATTGGTGTTGACAGTGAGTGAGCCATGACCTGTTTCACTAACAGCAGTAACCACCCACTTCCAGCCATCACTATCTTCATTTGAATAAATAAATGTGATGGTAAATTTATCATATTTCCCGTTATTATCTTTTAATGTTAAATTTCTAACAACAATTCGCTTAAAGTAATATTGCTCATTAACTTTCAAAGAAATTTTTATACTTTGCCCCGCATAATACTGATTTTCAAAGTTCGCAGAATAGTTTGAACCATTATCAATACCTAAAACTCTGCTAACACCATTTTCTTGAGCATAAACAGAGTCGGTACACATTCTCTTCGAAGCAACAGAGTTGGTTGATTCTTCAATTGTCACATCGTAAATTGCAGGATCATTTAGATAGTTGTAAATGTTTCTGAAATTAGTAACATAGTCTTTGCCTTCATTTGTTTTTGCAGCACCACCCATAGGATTGAGATTCATATAGAAGTTATATCTTGATGTTGCATAACATGCATAAATGGTAATTGTTGTGGTATCACCAATATATTCATTGATAAGTGTGTTTGATTCTTCATCACCCATAGTTGTATCAAGAGTTACAAATGTTCCATCAGTTTTTTGGAATGCCCAATTCATAAATTGACAAGAAATACCAGTCGCGTTGAGAGTGTCAGAATTGTAGCCATTGTTAGCCATAAGTGATCCAATGTCAGAAAACTTTATGTGCAAACCATAATTAAAAGTTGGAGAAAAATCAACAATACCATCAGCAGAACCTGAAGGATTAGCCTCATCAACAGGATTTTTGTATCTATCAATATTTAGTGTTCCTTTCATAAACATAGGAATAACAGAATTTTTAGAAACAGTAAATCCAGCTTCAATATTATAGCTGTTATCACCACGATTGAATTTTAAGCCCAAGTGATCTTGACCGCTTTCCTGCGTCCAAAGAATAGCATTGATTGTGCAAATTTTTGGTTTCCATTGAGCCACAAGCCTTATTGGCTTATCCCAATTGCTGAGCCATTCATCAAATTGAAGCCAAGTATTAAAATACCCCGATCCACTGCCTGCAAGATATTTTCTAACAGTTCCACTTGGATTTGATGAAGGATTAAAGTTTGCTGTTGGCGAGATAACATGTGTGTCATAGTCACCAAGATAAACTTTCCAACCAACAAAATCATAGTGTGCATGTTCAGGAACTGAAGTAAAGTTGATGAAATCTGTATAGCGAAAAGCTATAGTTTCTGAAATTGAATAATTTTTGGTTTCTCCTTCAACTTTTATCATTTCACCTGAAGCTTTTGGAGCATATTTGCCATCATAGCTAGATTGTCTTTCATGAATGTTGTAATTATGATAATAAGCCATCCATTGACTTTTTGTTCTATCATAGGCAACCCTGATGTAAAATCCACTTACACCTTTCTTGTAATAATAAAATGAATTATTATCACCAAAGTAATATGTTCCGTATTCCAAAACATACATATTACCAAATTTTACTGCACTATCAATTTCATCACCGTCTTCATTTAAAACGCCATTATTAAGTTTTGTAATATCTCTATAAGCTTCAAAATAAGCTGAAGAATCAGAATCTCCCCCGATATATTCAATAAATGACAGATTTTGAGACCCAGAATTTTTTTGGAAATAATATCTCGTTCCGTTGATAGTTATGTAATAATATCTTTCACCATTACCTTTAAACTCATGAATAACAGCCGAAGATTCTCTGCTTTTTATATAGTCAATCTTTTCTAATAAAGTCATGCTACTTGTATCAACTGTTTCAAATCTGGTTGAATTGTCAGCAAAGTTATTTGGAACATATTTATCATTATTTTCATTATTATACGTTCCAAAATTATCTTCAGTAACATTTTTATATGCCCAAGTATTGTTAAGTCTTGTGAAAGTATTGCTTGAACTTACACCAACATTAACGCCAGCATATTTTTTCAAATAATCAATTTCGTTTCCAATTGTGGTTGTATCTTCGCTATCATCAGAGCTAACATTGTAGTCAAGTTCCATATAAAATGTTTCAGGCTCATAAACACAATAAACAAACCTATTCATATTTAAGCCATTTTCATAATAAATTATGGAATCATTTTTGACCTGCATGTAATAAGTTTCGCTTACATAATCAAAATTTAGATAGCTATACGGCAAAATATCATTTTCATTTTTTTCTTCACTTTCAAATGGATAAGCCCTATATGCAAGATTATCTCCATTATAATCTCTATTATCAATGTCATAAAGGTTACCAATCTTGGTGTAGTATGAAGTTTGGTTTAGTGTCGTTATTCCAACAAATTTTCCACCAACAATCCGCGTTCGAAATTCTTGATTTCCCAAATAAACATAAGAATACTCATCACTTTTGTTAAGGTAAATATTTTTAGAAAAAGTGGCACTATAATTTGTTGAAAAACCACCAAGTTTTTCCTTAATTCCAATAGTAACATAATTGTTACTTGACAAATTCACATATTTCAGCTGTGTTTTCACAAGATATTCAGTTGCTGGTTGAACTCTTGAATTATTCATGATATCATGGCCCATATTAAAGGCCTTGTTTTCATTATTTACACTAACAACAACAGTTCTGTAGTAAAGATTATTATAATATGATTCATCGGTTTTATATGCAGAAATAATTCCCTTTTGATTTCCAAACTTACAATCATTTATTTTTAAATCATACGTAAAACTTTTTATTGTTCTAGGTTTAAAATCAAAAACTAATGTAACTCTAATTGAATCACCATACACTTCAGCTTTGCAAATATTGTCTTGGGTGTATGAAGTTGAACTTTCATGGAATTTAAAACCATAACCAGAAGTACTACCTGTGTATACATAGTAATGATTATATGTAACAACACCTCCTCCATCACCAGTAACTGGTACATAGACATAATTTTCAATATCATTTCGACCATTTAATTGAAGCGATTCATTATTATTTCTTCTTTTTCTATAATCATAAGATTTTGAATATGCACTATCACTGCTTGAGCAGTAAATTTTATAATAATTTCCATCAATTTCCAACGAATTGCCATCATTATTCTCAGAAGCAGTTGATTCAGTAATTGTAAATCTATCATGTCCTTTTGCAATTATTTTCAAAACAGGGTTGCCATTTACAATATTTACTCTATAGTAAACCCTATAAGGTACATAGGTTTTAGAGTCCCCTTCAAATTCATTATTGTAAGGCAACTCAAGATAATCATAATAATTCGTCTTTGAATAGTATCCGTTTTGAATGCAATGTGTTGCTTTTATAATTGTCTTTGTTGAATCAGAAGGATCCTGTTTTTGAATAATTTTATCCGAATAATCATACCAATCATTATTTTCAGCAAATGGATCTTCTTCGGTATTACCAGCATAAAGATCAACTTCATCAAAATCACCACTTTTTGTTTCATCACTCAAGCTATAGCCGTAGTTTGTGATTTGCAACTCTTCTTCATTATCTGCAGTTTTTTCCACAAAATAATAAACTGTTTCAACACCATTTTTTGTGTATTTAAAATAGTTTTCATTGCTATCATCATAAGAGTCAATGTCGTTTTCAAGCTTTGTTTTCCCTGAATAAAGATCAAATTTCTCACCATTTTTTACCAAATACAATGAAGTTTTGTTATCCAGTCTAGTGCTAACAAAATTAACTTCGCTTGAACTTTTTGTTGAAATACTATAAATCAAGTATTCTCCATTTTTGACATAAATCAATCTGTTGTTATCAATGTAGTTTACAATTTCATCAAAAACAATTTCATAAGATTGTTCCATGGCAAAATTATAAATAATCAGGCTACCAGTTTCATCTTTTAAAACAAAATCACCATTTGAAAGCAAACTGTTAAGAGTGAAACCATTTGAAGAAAAGTCGTAAACTTTTGAGCAAGTAATCTCATTTTTAGAAGAAATTAAACCTTCATTTGTGAGCAAATATGTCATATCTGAACATTCAATTGTTGAAAACTTTGATTTAGCAGAATATTTTGCAATAATATTCAAGTTATAATCGAAGTAGACCATTTGTCCACTCATTTCTGTTTCATGTGAAGCATTCATTTTTTGCATGAACACACCAAAATATTTTTCACCAGAATAAACAACTGAAAGTTTATTATATTCGCCAAGGTCAATAGTTTTTTCAGCATTCCCAGAGACCGAAATTGTGTATGAATATTTATAATACACACCATTAACAAGTTCAGAACTAGCATCAGAAGCATTCACAATTTTTTTATTTTCAAAAATGGTTCCATTAACCAATTTTGTTGAAGTTTTCAAATTGCTTTCATCTGTGAGATAAAATCCAGTCTCATTTGTGTAGCTTGCAACAACATTTTCCCCAAGTATAAAATCTGAACCATAGATTGAAAGTTCAACTTCAGTTTCAGAAGGCTCAAACAATAAAGTGAATGGTTTGTAGCCATCATAATTATCCAAATATTCATAGAAATTAAAATATGAATCACCAAATTCATCTCTTAAAAGCAAAACGAAATATTCTTCACCATAAATAGCAAAATATTCTTCCGCATTCTCAAGATCATCATTTTTCCAAACAGTCACACTGTCATCTTCTTTCCAAACAAGATTGTAAACTTTATTTGTAACCACCTTGTGATTTTTAACAGTGCAAATAACAACAATTCGAGAATTATCAGCATAGCCAAACACAACCACAAAATGATTTTTTGCAGCATAAAGAATTTTGCTTGCAGAATAGCCAATTTCAACAATCCCCTGTTCTACAATTTTTTCTGCAAGACCAGTTGGACTGCCATCTTCATTTAGAACAAGAATATAATATGGAGCTTCATTTCCATCGCCACGCCAAATGACAGAATCATCAAAATAAGAAACTTCGTCAACAGAGATTGACGCGTTGTCATATTTTATATAACCCTTTTGATTTTTTGAAACAAAATTTTTGCTCCCAGCACTAATTTCACTGGCAAGCTTTTTTTGATCGTCTGTCAGCGCATAAGCGGGATTTGCAGGATCATCCCCACCACCAGGTTTACGATTGTTTATGATTATAACGGTAACAACACTTGCAACCACAACAACGAAAACACAAATTAAAGTGACGAGTGCTTTTATGGAATTTTTGATTCTTTTCATACTGTGCTCCAAAATCTAAATTTCTTGCGTGTATATATATAATATATAAATCAAGTTTAGTATATCAAATAACCTATATTTTTACAAACGAAAAAGCCGTTTTTTACAAAAAAAGACAATAAAAAACAGCCAAAATTTTGAAAATAAATTTCGACTGTTACATAATAAAAACTATTAAAAATTTACAACAAAATAATTTATAAATTTTGAAAAAATATCACAAAAAAGTTATTAACAATTTTTTGAATATAATTTTATAACATTAACTCATTTTAAATGCCCAAAATAACAACAAAATGCAAAGTTATTAACAAAGTTATTAACAATTTGGATAGTTATCAACAAAAAACAAAGATTGTTTTATGGTTAAAACTATCAAAATTTTAATTAAATTTTATTTTGATTTTCTGCTCTTTTTTAACAAAATTATTTCAAAAATAAACATCGAAAAATTTAAAATTGCAATAAATGGATAAACAATTTTTATAAAAAATTGGAATGGTATTTGCCCCAAAATTAGTGATGATAAAATAACAATTATTTTACTAAAATTTTCATCATTTTTTGCAAAATTTATCTTGTTTTTCACACCAATCAAACACGCTTCAGCAGTCGAAATCATCGACAGCACCAAACCAATCAAAAACACCCATCTTATCACTCCACCATGGCCTGCAAATAACACCAAAAAAGGCATTGAAAATCTGCTCAAATTTTTGTTTGTTATCGCAAAACAACTCATTATAACTATAAGAAAAATAAGGATTAGCGAGAGCGCAGCAGAAAAAAATATTCTGTTTATTTTGCTTCCATTTTGTTTATTTTCTTCCAAAATTGGTCTAATTTCTGCAATGTTCATAAAGATGTAAATCGCGCCAAAAATGCACGACAATATTGCAGATTTTTTATTAAAATTTTGTTCAATTTTGAGTGGAAAATTGTTATTAAAACTAAACAAACATATAATCACAAAAATAATAAAAATTGCAACAAAATAATTATAAAACACAAAACTCTTAAAACCCAAAAACAAAATTAAAATCACACAAAAAACAGCACATAGAAAAACAATAAGCCACAATTTGCCGAAAAGCAGTTCCGAAGTCTCCATAAGTCCTGCAATCATTGCCGAAGCAATCAAAAGTTCGCTTAAACCGGCAAAAAAGGCCTTAAATTTGCAATATCTCTCGCTTTTTATTTCGCTTTTGCCACCTAGTGAAAAATAAATCAACAAAAATGATAAAACAGCAAACACAAACAAGCCAAATATCATATTGATTTCAAATCTAGCAAAATAAAACCATATTTCTGCCCCAGTAACAAATCCAACACCAACAAATGAGCACACTGCAACCAAAATAATGTTTAAAGGGCTATTTTTAACCTTATTTTCCATAATTCCACTAAATTTTATGAAACATTTCAAACCATTATGCTTTTACATTCTCCCCTTAACATATTCGCGCACAAAAAAACCGAGAGCTTAACTCAAAACGAGCATCTCTCGGTTTTTATAAATTTTTATTATTTAGTTTTAACTTTGCCTTTTCACAATCAGTTCATTTAATCCTGCTGACTTTGAATTGTCAAAATATTCTTTATAAACAATAATGTCTGAATTTCTGATTTCATCAACCAAATCACATTGGCTGACAACTTTTTGTTTGTCGTCAACCAATTGATATTGGTTGTAAGAATCATTATTCAAAGCTTTATCCATTGAAGGATAAACAATCTTAAATGATGAATCAACATCCATCGTTGGATTGTCAGCTCCAGAGCTATAATCTGGATCACAATTCGAACAAAGCGTATGTGAATCGATAACAGCACCGCAATCGTCACAAGTTGTTATGTATCCGCCGTCAACATGACCACCACATATCTCACAGCTCGTAATTTCAACAGTTTTACTGCTTGGATGTGTGCAATCACTGGCACTTCCATCACAATTTGAGCAAAGTGTGTGTGAATCAACAACATAGCCACAGTTATCACATGTTATTTTGTATCCGTTTTCGATATTGCTCCCACATCCTTCACAAACACCAATTTCTTCAGTTGTTTTATTTGGATGTGAACAACACAATCCGCAAATTGAACAAACATCAGTGCCTTGGAATGAGTGAGAACAATGAAGATCACATTTTGCACATATTCCAGTGCTACTATCAAATTCATGTAAACAAGTGTAGCCACAGCCACTACATACACCATTCTCCCAAGTATGACTTTCATTTGCAGAAGCCGCTCTGCTATATGAACATACTCTGCACTTACTTACTTCCCAGTGACTTGATTCATTGCATCGCTTTACTGAAGTAAATGAGTGGCTTGTAAATGAACTATCAGATTTCTTATATCCACACTTTGAACAGATTGTAGTC
Organism: uncultured Clostridia bacterium; assembly: GCA_934746515.1. Classification (GTDB taxonomy): domain Bacteria; phylum Bacillota; class Clostridia; order Christensenellales; family UBA1242; genus RGIG1681. The sequence goes on along the minus strand of CAKVFH010000001.1, from coordinate 2,678 downwards.
GATTTGTGTCCAGACCATGAAGTCTCATAAGATGTGGTCTTTGTGCATGATTCATTTGTCGATGATACAATTTCACCGCAAGAATTACAAACAGTATTCACAAAATGGTTATTATCAGTATGTTGAACATACTCTGTTCTTGTTGAGCTATGACTGCAACTTGGCAAATAATGCCATGTAATATCAGAAGAATCGTTGCTAGAATCAATTGTCAAATTAGAATTCTTTTGAGATTCAGTACCATTATAGTAAATATCGGTAAGCAAATAACCACAGCCAAGTGCATATGCGCCAACATTAGAAAGTGTGCTGCTAATATTTACCCTAGTAATCATTTCAAAACATAGGAATTGATTACTATTAAGACTTGTAATACTTGAAGGAATCGTAAGATTTCTGATTAAGTAGTATGTTTCACCATCAACATAGCATGAGTTGGTGTTGCCAGGTGTGCCACAAGGAGAAATATTAGTAACCCAGAATCTTATACCTGCCATTATATATACTTCACTGTCTTCACATGACAAATCAACACTCAACCAATCATTAACTGAACCATTGTAATATAATTCAATAGCACCATAACCTTCACTAACATCATCAAAACCAGGTCTAAAAATAGTAACTGAATTAGGAATAAACATTCTTCTAAGGTTAGAACAACCTTTGAATGCGCCATTATCAATTATCTGAATTGAAGTATTAAGCAAATTAACTTCTTTTAATGATATACAATTTTGGAAAGCACTAGCTTGAATTTTAATAAGCCTATTTCTTTCAACTTCTACCTTTGTCTCGTAATTGAATTTTGAAAATTCAATTTCTTGCAAAGCAGTCATACCGGCAAAAGCATTAGCGTTAATAACCTTAACCGTATAAGGAATTGATAAGACTTTAACGGTATTTTGTTCTCCATTAAAGATTGAATTTACGCCATCACCAATTGATTTAACAGCCAAACCATTCCACTTTTCAGGAATTCTAAGCCATTCAAGAGATATTTCTTGGTTAAATCCAATTAGCTTACACCCACCATTTTCTTCATCTTGCTCAAATATCATATTATTATATTCAGGAACATTTTCAGGTTGATTATATGAATTAAAATCAACTTCTTCATATTCATAAGTTACAGTACAACCATGTATTCCATTCAAAACACTATCGCTATCATAATCTTGACGATATTCTTCAGCATCACCCAAAACCTTAATTTGAACACTATCTAGATTTTCACTAAATGCACCACTATCAAAATGAGGAGCTTTTGGTGGTAAATAAATGTATTTAATTACATTACATTCACTAAATGCACCTTGTTTAATGTATAATTCTTGAATTCCATCAATTCCAGGCCATCTGCTAAATCTGATATATTCAAGTTTTTCACAATGTTCAAATGCATTTTCATAAATATATTGTATACTTCTTCCAAAAGTCAAAGATTTAAGTTCTGAACAACTACTGAATGCAAAATTATAAATTTCAAACAAGCCATCACCAAGTTCTAGTTCAGTAATTCCCAAACCTGCAAAAGCATATTCTTCAATTTTTCCAATCGTGTCTGGGAAAACAATTTTTTTAATAGTGCTATAATTAACATTAGAACGACGTACCGCTTCAGCAGCTACATAAGTAACATCACCTAACCCATGCACACCATCATTCCATTGTGAAGGAATATAAAGTGTTTCGTATGGGAAACTCTCGCTAACCTTGAATAAGCAATATGTTCCATCAATATATCTAACATCCAAATATTGATAGCCATAGATATCATTTTCACAGTACCAAGTTGCAGTAGACAAAGCATCATTTCCTGAACTAATTGAAATTGCATTTTTGTTTTCTAATGTACCTCCAAAATAAATTGTTTGAAGTGCCGTACAATTGCTAAACGCATTAGAGCCAATTGATGTAACAGATGCAGGAATTGTAATTTCAGCAAGGCTTGTGCAACCAGTAAATGCATTAGAAGCAATTGCAGATGATCCATCTTGAGCAGATGGTCCATCTTGAATTGTAACCTTTTCAAGACTTGTGCAACCACTAAATGCATGTTTGTCAATTTTTCTAACTGAAACAGGAAGAATAATATCAACAAGTGCAGAGTTTTCAAATGCCCTTTCACCTATTGTTACAGTATTATGTAGTACTATATGTTTAATGTTTGTTGAACTGAAAGCACCATAAGCTATTGTTACAACTGAATCTGGAATTGTAATATTTTCAAGCGCTGTACAGCCAGAAAATGCACTTATTGAAATTTCGGTGATACCATCTTTAAATCCAACTGTTTTGAGTGATGTGCAACCAGCAAATGCATAAGAACTTAAAGATTTAATACCTGTTGCACTCACAAGGTTTCTGCAGTTTTGGAATGAATAAGTTGGTGAATTTATTGTTCCAGAAACAGATGTAATATTGCTATTAGAAAAAGCGTAAAGTCCCATGCTTTCAATTGTATCAGGGAAAACAATCTTTGTTATGCTTGAAACAACAGTTCCAGAACTTGAACCTTGCTTGATTGCATAAAGACCAATTTTTGTAACAGGATGTTCACCATTTGTGCCATCGTTCCATTGTGAAGGAACTGTGAGAGTTGAAAGATTGAATCCAGTGGCAATTCCGGTCAAAGTGTAAACTTGTTCTGTTGAATCATAAGAGAATGTCATGTA